>NZ_JAYRYM010000132.1:0-11017 GCF_041917035.1 Devosia sp.
GCGGGTGAGGGTGGGATCGAGCAGGCCGGGCTTGGCCGACTTCTGCAGCGCCCGCTCGACCATTTCCTGCGGTATGCTGGCCGGCACGGCAAACACCAGCGGGTCGCGGAACAGGCTGGCCACGCTGAACGAGGTCCGGTCCTCCTCCAGCGCCTCGTCGTTGACGATGACGCAGTTGAGCCGGTGCAGGCGCAACTGCTCGACCAGCTCACCGCTGGTCACCGCATAGGTGACCTCGAACTTGGCAAAGCCGGGCTCCTCGCTGGCGATGCGCGCGGCGGCGGCGAGGAAGCGGCCGCGCAGCGTCGGGCTCACCCCCATCCTGAGGAAGATGCGATTGTCGACGTAGCGCTTCTCGTGCTCGTCGATCGCCTGGTCGAACTTGCGCAGCAGCTCGTCGGAGAATTTGAACCAGTACTCGCCGGACGGCGTCAGGCTCACCGCACCGGTGCGGTTGCGATTGATGAGCTGTACGCCCAGCCGTTCCTCGAGCTTGGCCAGTTGCTGGCTGATCGATGGTTGCGACAGCGCCACCCGGCGCGAAGCCTTGGTGATCGAGCCGGCAATCACCACGGCGCGAAAGATCTGCAGCTGCTTGAGCGTGATATCCATCGTCTCTCCCCTGGGAACGATGTCACCACAATACGACACATTGGGTAACCCAATAGAATGTCGCAGTTACAATGTAACGGTAACATGACGAGGCCCGCCCGGGCGGGCCCCTGAAACAGGGCTATTGCGCCGGGGGCACGTAGTTGGGCGAGAAGGTCAGCAGGTAGGCGATGAGGTTGGCTTCGTCTTCCTCGTTGGGCAGGCCGGCGAAGGTCATCTTGGTGCCGGGCACCACGTCCTTGGGCTTGTGCAGGTACGGCTTGAGCGTCTCGGCCGTCCACACCAGGCCGCCGGCGCCGGCCTCGATCATCGCCTTGGAGTACTTGTAGTCGGCTGCCGTGCCGGCCGTGCGGCCGAACAGGTCGTTGAGCTGCGGGCCGACCTTGTTCTTGGCACCCTCGCCGACCGCATGGCAGGCGAGGCACTTCTTGAACACCGTGGCGCCGGCATCGACGTCGCCTTCGGCCAGCACCGGCGTTGCGGCCATGGCCAGGGCGATCAGGGAAACTGCCAGGAACTTCATGCTCACTTCTCCTTCGAGGCCGAGCGCATCGGCAACGCATGACACCTCCAATGCGGAAAGGAGGCCCTGCAAGTCAAGACACAGCCGAGCGACCGGGCGTCGCAGGGGGCGCGCCGGGCCGGGGCTCATTCGTGGTGGGCGCCGCGCCGGATCCGCCGGATGCCGAGGAAGACCAGCAGCAGCACCAGCGGCGCCGACAGCGCCAGCATGATCCCCTTGGGGGCCGGGAGCAAGACGTGCAATCCCTCGTAGACGTAGCCCAGCAGGCCCAGCGCATAGTAGGAAATGGCGATGATCGACAGGCCTTCGACCGTCTGCTGCAGGCGGAACTGGCTGCGTGCCGTCGCCGAGAGCCCGTCGAGCACCGACTGATTCTGCACCTGGATGGCCAGCGAGATGCGGGCACCGAGCAGTTCGATCGAGCGCTGCACCTTGTCGGTCAGGGCCCCGAGCCGCTTCTCCATGGCCCGGCAGGTGGCGATGGCGGGATGGGCCCGGTTGGAGATGAACCGCCCGATCGTGGTGAACTCCCCGATGGCGGTCTCGCGCAGCCGCTCCATCCGGTTGTCGAGCAGGTCGGCATAGGCCTGGGTTGCCGCAAATCGGAAACTGGTGTCCTCGACGGCGTGACCGACCTCGCTCGACAGCGCGTGCAGGCCGGCCAGGGTGTGCTGGTGTTCCTCGGCCGAGCGGCTGAGCCCGATGGTCTGGACGATGTGCGTCAGCCGCTGCTCGTACCCGGCGACCCGCCCCCCCAGTTCGCGCGCCAGCGGCAGGCCGAGCAGGGCCATGCTGCGATAGGTCTCGATCTCCAGCAGGCGCCGCACGATGACGCCGCGACGCAGGTCGCCGCAGCGGCCCGCGGCGATCTCGAAGTGGACGAAGCGGTCGGCATCGAGGTGGAAGTCGGTCGCCGCTTCGGCCTGTCCGTCGAACACGGTGGAGTAGCACAGGCTGAGCGGGCTGAAGCCGGACAGCGCCGACGGCGCGATCCGGTCCCCCGTCGTCAGGTCGATGCGGGTGGCCGAGATCACCGGCAGGCCGGCATGCAGCTCGAGCCCGATCCCCTCGGGGGCCGCGACCCGGTCATCGATCGGCGCCGACCAGGTCAGGGTGGCGAACTCGTTGTGAAGCTCCCAGGTCACCACCCGCCCGCCCTGCTCGAAGGTCAGCTGCCGGGCCCAGGCCGGTCCGTCGGCCGGCATGCGGGCGACCTCGAGCATGCGCCCGTGCAGCGCCCTGAGGTCGTCGCCGCTGCCCTGCGCGCTCATGAAGGCCAGTCGCCGGACCCGGCGCGGAGCGGCCATCGGCAGAACCGGACGCGCATGCGTCTCGGCATCGATCAGCCGCCGGCAGCCATGTTCCGTCCAGTGCATCGCGGGTTCCTCGGGTGCAACACCCTGATACGGCAGGCACGGGGCGGCAATCACGCCTTTGGTCGCGCATCGGCACAGGCTCAGCGGTTCGACGGGGCGAAGGCGCCGCGGCCTGCGCCGGCCGGCGGCCGCACTGGGCCCCGGTTCAGCGCTTGCTCAGCGCCTCCGCGGCAAAGGTCAGGGCGCTCTCGACCGCCCGGATCTCCACCACCAGCGGCCCGATGCGCGGATCGGCCTCCCAGGCGGCGTAGCCGCGCTGGCGGGCCAGCGCCGCCAGTTCGGTGGCCCGCGCCGACACGATGCCGGCTGCGGTGCGGGCCTCGCTCAGCGCATCGTTGCGCACCAGGGTCGGGGTCTTGGGGTTGCTGGCGAGCGTCTGCAGCCGCTTGGCGTTCGATCGCCACTGGCGCGCGAACTCCTCCGCCCGCTTCAAGCGGAAGGAAATGACGGTCTCGCTGAGTTCCTCCACCATGGCCGGCAGTCTCGATTGGGCAACGGCAAGAGTCAATCTGCTGTCGCGCGGCACCGGCCCGCGGTCCGCGCCGCCGGCATGGCTCGCCTGCTGCGGCGGGGCTTCGCGCCGTTGGCGGGTCCTGCTAGATGGTCCTCGTTACCCACCCGGCGGCGGGCCGTCCAGGCCGCTCCGCCCTGACCCAGGGAGATGACGATTGCCCAGCAAGACCAAGCCGGCCGCCCCCTCCGAGGCGGCGATCCGCGAGCGCGCCTACTTCCTGTGGGAGGCCGCCGGCCGCCCCGAGGGAGCCGGCGACCACTTCTGGCACCTGGCGAAGGCCGAGGCAGCCGAGGCAGCCGCCCCCGAACCGGCCAAGTCACCGAAAGCCAAGGCCGGCGCCGCGAAGACGTCCTCCAAGGGCAAGCCCAGGGCCGAGTCCGATGCGCCCAAGGCCAAGTCGAGGCCGAAATCGGCCGGTGCCAAATCGGCCAAGCGGGCGACGCCAAAGCCGCGCGCCGCCATCCAGCCGCCGAAATAGCGGCGGGCAGCCCGCCTGGTCAGTCGAGCGCGGCGACCGCGATGATCTCGACCTTGAGGGCGGGATGTGCGAGGCGGGCCTCGATGGCGGCACGGGCCGGCGGATTGGCCGGGTCGATCCAGGCATCGTAGACCGTGTTCATCGCCGCGAAGTCGGCGATGTTGTTCAGCACGACCTGGCAGAACAGCACCTTGGACTTGTGGCTGCCGGCCTCGGCCAGCAGCCGGTCGATGGCCTCCAGCACTTCGGCCGTCTGCTTTTCGATCGAGCCGTGATAGTCGGCGGCGACCTGGCCAGCGAGATAGACGGTGTTGCCGTGCACGACCGCCTGGCTCATGCGCTTGCCTGGCTGGTATCTGGTGATGCTCATCGGGGGCTCCTCGGATAAACGGTTCCGGACCGCCTCATAGCCGTCGGCACCGGGCGGTGGAAGGCCCAATCTGCGGGTGCCGCAGCCGGTCCGGGCGCGAGGGGGCGTGCGGACCCTCAAAGGAGGTTCCGATGCCGCTCGATACGCCACAGCTGGTCACCGCCGGTCCGGACGATCATCGCCGGGTGCGTGACCTCGTTCGCCGCGCCTATGCCCGATGGGTGCCGGTCATCGGGCGGGAGCCGCGGCCGATGCAGGCGGACTATGCCCGTGCCGTCGTCGATCATCGCATCGACCTGCTGGAAGGCGACGGGGGCGCCCTCATCGCCCTGATCGAGACGGACCTGCGACCCGATCACCTGTGGATCGAGAACATCGCCGTTCATCCGGACCATCAGGGTCGCGGCGTCGGCTCGCGGCTGATCGCCCACGCTGCCCGGCTTGCCCGCGCCGCAGGGCGGCGCGAGCTGCAGCTGCTTACCAATGCGGCCTTTCTCGACAATGTCCGGCTCTACGAACGGCTGGGCTTCGTCACATGGAAGACCGAGCCTTGGCTCGAGTCCACCACGCTGTACATGCGCCGTTCGCTCGAGGATCCTCCGGGCTGACTACATGGTGATGCCGCCATCGACGATGAAATTGCTGCCGGTGGCATAGGCGCTCTCGTCGCTGGCGAGGTAGACGAGCAGGTGGGCCATCTCCTCGGGCTGTGCCATCCGGCCCATCGGCTGGCGGGCGACGAAGGTCTTCCACACCTCGTCGTGATCGCCCAGCGCGTGCGCCCGTTCGTGCAGCGACGGCGAATCGACGCTGCCGGGGCAGATGGTGTTGGCCCGGATACCGTGCTTCATGTAGTCGAAGGCGATCGACTTGGTCAGCCCGATCACCGCCGCCTTGCTCGACATGTAGCTGACCCGGTTGGGCACGCCCTTGAGCGAGGACGCCACCGAGGCGACGTTGATGATATTGCCGCCGCCCTGCGCGACGAAGGCCGGCAGGAATGCCTGGCAGAGCACGAACATCGAGGTGACGTTGATGTCGAAGCTCAGCCGCCACTCATCGAGCGTCGTGGTGCCCAGCATGCCCTGGTGCACCCAGCCGGCGCAGTTGAACAGCACGTTGACGCCGGGGTGCCGGGCAGCGGCGGCGCGCAGTGCGGCATGATCGGTGACGTCGAGCGGATAGGCCTCGTGGCCGGCGGAGATGGCGGCGAGTTCGGCGCCCTTCTTCGCGATGCCCGGGGCGTCGCGATCGGTGGCGATCACCCTCGCTCCTTCCCGTGCAAAGGCCAGTGCCGCGGCGCCGCCAATTCCGGCCGCCGCCGCGGTCATGAAGATCGTCTTGCCGTCCAGTCGGCCCATCAGCCCCTCCATTGTCCGGTTCCTCGCCCGGACCCCTCTCTCACATATCTCGGATTGGTTGTGGGTTCGAGCCGGATCGGCTAACATTTCAGTTGTTTCGTAGCGACTTAAGCGACGGCGGGGAGCAGATGACCACCGACAGCTGGGAAGCGGTCCTTCCCCACATGTTTGCCAAGGCCGGGATATTGGCGTTCGATCCCCTGCAGATCGAGCCGCTCGCGGGGGGCGTCTCCTCCGACATCGTGCGCATCGGCCTGCCGGACGGGCGGCGGTTCTGTGCCAAGCGGGCACTGAGCAAGCTCAAGGTGGCCAGCGACTGGCAGGCGCCGCTCGAGCGCAATAAGTACGAGGTGGCCTGGCTGCGACGCGCCAACGCCATCGTGCCGGGCGCCGCCCCCACCGTGGTCGGAGAGGACCGGGAGCACGGCATCGCGCTGCTCGAATACCTGCCTCCCGACGAGTACCTGCTGTGGAAGGCGGAGCTGCTGGCTGGCCGCGCCGATCCGGGTGTTGCCCCGGCGGTGGCCGAGGCGCTGGGCCGCATTCACGCCGCCACCCTCGACGACGCGTCCGCCGCCGCCGAGTTTCCGACCGACCACCTGATCGACGCCCTGCGGCTCGACCCCTATCTGCGCTTCACCGCCGGCCGGCATCCGGAGCTTGCCGAACGCATCCTGGCCGTACTGGCGACCACGGCGGCGACCAAGCTGGCGCTGGTCCACGGCGACGTCAGCCCCAAGAACATCCTCGTGTCGCGCCATGACGGGCATCCGGTGCTGCTCGACGCCGAATGCGCCTGGTACGGCGATCCGGCCTTCGACGGCGCCTTCTGCCTCAATCACCTGATGCTCAAGTCGGTGCACATGCCGCAGCTGCGCGGCGCGCTGATAGCCCAGGCGGAGGCGTTCGCCGCAACCTGGCTGGCGCATTTCCCCGCCGTGCTGCGCCCCGCCCTCGAAGCGCGCACGGCGGCATTGCTGCCCTGCCTGATGCTGGCCCGGGTCGATGGCAAGTCGCCGGTCGAATATCTCGACCCGGCGGCGCGGCAGGCGGTGCGCGACCTCGCCATGCCGCTGATCGCTGCGCCGGTGCCGGCGCTGAGGCCTGTGTTCGCGGCTGTTGCCGGGGGGAACGCAGCATGAGCGAGATCAGCAGGGTCGTCGGGCGGCAGGTCTGGGATTCGCGCGGCCGGCCGACGGTCGAGGTGGAGGTTCGTCTCGCCTCGGGTGCACGGGGCCGTGCCATTGCGCCATCGGGCGCGTCGACCGGGAGCCGCGAGGCCCTCGACAAGCGCGATGGCGGCCAGCGGCTCGGTGGCTACGGCGTCAATGCCGCCCTCGCCGCCGTCAATGGCGAGATCGCCGGAACGCTCGCGGGGCGCGAGGCGGCGGACCAGCAGGGCATCGACGCGGCACTCATCGCCCTCGACGGCACGCCGCACAAATCCCGACTCGGCGGCAATGCCATCGTCGCCACGTCCTCGGCAGTGGCCTGGGCCGCGGCGGCGGAACGCGGCATGCCCCTGTGGCGGCACCTGCGGAGCCTCGCCGGACTGGCCGAGGACGCTCCGCACATTCCGGCGCCGATGATCCAGATCTTCGGCGGCGGCCGGCATGCCGGCAACCGGATCGACATCCAGGACTACCTGGTGCTGGCGCTCGGAGCGAAGAGCTTTGCCCAGGCCACCGAGTGGATCGCGGAAGTCTACATCGCCGCCGCGCGCGCCATGGCCCGGCGCGGCAGCCCCGGCGGGGTGGCCGACGAGGGCGGCATCTGGCCGGACTTCACGGCCAACGAGGAGGGGCTGGACCTGCTGACCCGTGCCATCGAAGCGGCGGGGTTCCGCCCCGGCACCGATATCGGAATCGCCCTCGACGTCGCGGCGAGTTCGTTTGCGGTTCCCGGCGGCTACCGGCTGGCCCTCGAGGGCCGCACGCTTTCGACGCTCGAGATGATCGAGTTGCTGGAGCGCTGGGTCGCTGCCTATCCCATTGTCTCGCTCGAGGATCCCCTCGGCGAGGACGACGATGCCGGGTTCGTCGAGATCACGCGCCGGCTGGGAAAATCCATCCAGGTCATCGGCGACGACTACCTGACCACCAGCGCCCCCCGGATTGCTCAGGCCTGCGGGATCGGTGCGTGCAATTCAGTATTGCTCAAATCCAATCAGTGCGGCACTTTGTCCGAATTGATGGCAGCAAGCAATCAGGCGCGGGTCAGCGGCTGGAACACCATACAATCGGGCCGGTCGGGAGAAAGCGAGGATGTGACCCTCAGTCATCTCGCGGTCGGGCTGCTGTCGGACCAGATCAAGGTGGGCTCGATGACAAGATCTGAGCGCACGGCGAAATGGAACGAGGTATTGCGGATCGAGTCGGAACAGCCCGGCGGGGCGTTCTGGACTTTCAGGCTGCCGTGAGCAGGCGGAGCCCGATGGTGATCCCAAGTGTTGGGGGACGAGTGAACGTTGGGTCGCAAGGCGGCAGACACGAACCGATCGGTTCGCGTGGAAGACGTTGCACGCCTTGCCGGCGTGTCGCCCATCACGGTGTCGCGTGCGCTGTCGCACCCGGAGAAGGTGCGCGAGGAGACCCGCCGGAAGGTGGCCGACGCGGTCGCCAAGACCGGCTATGTGGTCAACCACTTCGCCTCGACCCTGCGCTCGGGCCGGTCGAGCATCGTCACCGTCTTCGTCTCGAGCCTGCTCAACCCGCATTTCGCCAATTCGATGCAGGGGCTGATCGACGCCTTCGAGGGCAGTCCGTTCCACCTGATGTTCGCGCAGACCAGCTACTCGGAGCAGTTCGACATGAACCTGGTCGGCGCGGCGCTGCCGTTCCGGCCGGCCGGACTGGTCTTTACCGGCGTGGTGCGCTCGGAGGCGACGCGCCGGGTGCTCGGCAAGCTCGGCGTGCCGGTCCTCGAGATGTGGGGCGCGCGGCCCGATCCGATCGACATGCTGATCGGCTTCTCCAACCATGAGGCGGGCGAACTGATGGGACGCCACCTTGGCCAAAGCGGCTTCCGGCGCATTGCCTATTGCGGCCACACGCTCGAGCGGGGAGCGGAGCGGCTGGAGGGATTGCGGGCCGGCCTTGCCGCATATGACGCCGAGCTCGGGCTGATCCATGCGATGGAGGGGACCCGCCGCATGGCGGACGGCATGGATGCCTTCGACACCATTCTCGAGCGGCTGCCGGATTGCGATGCGATCTTCTTCGGCACCGACGTTCTGGCCTCCGGGGCGCTGATCCGGGCTCAGGATCGCGGCATCGCGGTCCCCGAGCGGGTGGCGATCGCCGGTCTGGGCGATCTCGACTTCAGCCAGCATACCCGCCCCTCGCTCACCACGCTGAACGTCGGGGGCTACGGGATCGGGCAGGAGGCGGGGCGACGGATGCTGCGACGGCTGAACGGGGCCCCGGTGGACGATCCGATCATCACGCATCCGATAACCCTGGAGGCAAGGGGCAGCACGAGGCACTGAGCGGATGGTCGACGGCGTAGGACGGAGTTGGGGGCGAACGCGCTTGCGGAGCGGTTCGCTGGTTGGGTGACAGAAGTCGATGGTTGGGAAGAGGCGTAGCAGTGATCCGAACCGGCCGGTCCGGGTCGAAGACGTGGCGCGCGTGGCCGGGGTCTCGCCGATCACCGTGTCCCGGGCCTTGACCAATCCGGACAAGGTCAAGGAGGAGACACGCCGGAAGGTCGCCGCGGCAGTGGCGCAGACCGGCTACGTGGTCAACAGCTTTGCGTCGAGCCTGCGGTCCGGCCGCTCGCCGATCGTTGCGGTTTTTGCGTCCAAGCTCAAGAATCACCACTTCGCCAGCGTGCTGCAGGGGTGCACCGAAGCGCTCGAGGGCAACGGCCTGCAGCTGCTGACGGCCCGCCTGGGCGAATCGGCCGAGGAGCAGAGGCGGGTGGTCGCCGCGATGGCGCCGTTCCGCCCCGCCGCGATGCTGTTCACCGACATGCTCAAGCCCGAGTTCGACCGCAGCGTCATCACCGCGCAGAATGTCCCGGTCGTGGAGATGTGGGATCAGCGCCCGGATCCGGTCGACATGCTCGTGACCATTTCCGAAGACGAGGCCGGCCGCCTGATGGGCCACCACTTCGCCGAACGCGGCTTCCGCCGGATCGCCTATGCCGGGCAGCTCTACGACCGCGGCCGTCGCCGCGTCGCCGGGTTTCGCGCCGCCCTGGCCGAGCATGGCCTGCGGTGCGACCTGGTCATGCATGTCGAGCGCGGCTGGGAGCCGGACGCCGGCGTGGAAGCGCTCGGCGACGTCCTCGGTCAGATGCCCGATTGCGACGCCATCCTGTTCGGGACCGACATACTGGCGGCCGGTGCCCTGCTGGCGGCGCGCCGGCGGGGTCTGCGGGTGCCGGATCAGCTGGGCCTCGCCGGCTTCGGCGACATCCCGCTCGCCGCGTTTCTCGATCCGCCGCTCACCACACTGGAACTGAGCGGCCTCGAGATGGGGCGACGGGCCGGGCAGATGCTGCTGCGGCGGCTCAACGGCGAGCGGGTCGAGGAGCGCACGGTGGCCTTTCCACTGCACCTGCGCGGTCGGCAGTCGACACTACGTTGAGGTACGTTCATCGTGGCGTCCCTTGCCGCGCCCCGGCGGGCCTGATATTCCGATATGCATCAGCCAGACCGGTAGGACCCCGCGTTCGAGGAGCCCGCCCATGGGGTGGGAGGGGCGGCGACCGGCAATGCACCTTTGCGTCACGAGGAGACCATCATGACTTCGGCTAACGGCGGCGGGAACGCGGGCAGCGGTGCCCCGCGCAGATTGAGGTCGCGCGCCTGGTTCGACAATCCGGCCAATCCCGACATGACCGCGCTCTATCTCGAGCGCTACATGAATTTCGGCATCTCGCGCGAGGAACTGCAGTCGAACAAGCCGATCATCGGCATCGCCCAGACCGGGTCCGACCTGTCGCCCTGCAACCGGCACCACATCGAACTGGCCAAGCGCGTCCGCGAGGGCATCCGCGAGGCCGGCGGCATTGCCATCGAGTTCCCGGTCCATCCGATCCAGGAAACCGGCAAGCGCCCGACCGCCGGGCTCGACCGGAATCTCACCTATCTGGGCCTCGTCGAGGTGCTCTACGGCTACCCGCTCGATGGCGTGGTGCTGACCATCGGCTGCGACAAGACCACCCCGGCCATGCTGATGGGCGCGGCCACGGTCAACATTCCGGCCATCGCGCTGTCGGTCGGCCCGATGCTCAACGGCTGGTTCCGCGGCGAGCGCACCGGTTCGGGCACCATCCTGTGGAAGGCCCGCCAGATGATGGCGACCGGCGAGATCAGCTACGAGCAGATGATCGACCTCGTCGCGTCGTCCGCCCCCTCGACCGGCTACTGCAACACCATGGGCACCGCCTCGACGATGAACTCGCTGGCCGAGGCGCTGGGCATGCAGCTGCCCGGTTCCGCCGCCATCCCGGCGCCCTATCGTGATCGCCAGGAGATTTCCTATCGCACCGGCATGCGCATCGTCGAAATGGTGCACGAGGACCTCAAGCCCTCCGACATCCTGACCAAGGACAATTTCATCAACACCATCGTCGTCAACTCGGCGATCGGCGGCTCCACCAACGCGCCCATCCACGTCAATGCCATTGCCCGCCACATCGGCGTCGACCTCGGCATCGACGACTGGCAGACGCACGGGCACAAGGTGCCGCTGCTGGTCAACATGCAGCCGGCCGGCGAGTACCTGGGCGAGGACTACTACCATGCCGGCGGCGTTCCGGCCGTGGTCAACGAG
>NZ_JAYRYM010000133.1:0-11003 GCF_041917035.1 Devosia sp.
CCGGCACCAAGAAGCGCCCCTACTACCATGTCGTCGTCTCGGACGCCCGTTCGCCGCGCGACGGCCGCTTCATCGAGAAGATCGGCACCTATGATCCGATGCTCGCCGACAAGGAGCAGCGCGTCTCACTGGTGGCCGAGCGCGTCTCGCACTGGCTCAGCGTCGGGGCGCAGCCGACCGATCGCGTCGCCCGCTTCTTCGATGCCGCCGGCCTGATGAAGCGCGCCCCGCGCAGCAATCCGGAACGTGCCGTGCCGGGCAAGAAGGCCACCGAACGCGCCGCCGAGAAGGCCAAGAAGGCCGCCGACGCCGAGGCCGCCCGGAACGCACCGGCCGACGCCGCGGCCGAGTAAGCCGTGGACCCGGCGGTCGACGGCGACAAGCTGATCCTCGTCGGCCGGATCGGCGCGGCGCACGGGATCAGGGGCGAGGTGCGCATCCAGTCCTTCACCGAGGACCCGATGGCACTCGCCGCCTATGGCCCGCTCTCGACCAACCGGCCGGGGCTGACCGTCACCGTGCTGGCGGCGCGCACCAACACCAACGTGCTGGTGGCGCGGCTCGCCGGGGTTTCCGATCGCACCGCCGCCGAGCGGCTCAATGGCGTCGAGCTCTACGTCGCCCGCTCGGTGCTGCCGCCGCCCGACGACGAGGACGACTTCTACCACACCGACCTGATCGGGCTGCGCGCCCGGCTCCCCGACGGCACCGAGATCGGCGAGGTGCTGGCGGTGCCCAATTTCGGCGCGGGGGACCTGATCGAGGTGCGCGACCGGGAGACCGGCGATACTTTCCTCTATCCGTTCAGCCGCGCCGTCGTGCCCGAGATCCGGATCGCCGAGGGGTACCTGACGATCGTCCCGCCGATCGAGGCCGAACCCGGCGAAGAAGAACCGGATTGAGCTTTTCGGCCCACATCATCACGCTGTTCCCGGAGCTGTTTCCGGGCCCGCTGGGCGCCTCGGTGCTCGGCAGGGGCCTCGCCGAGGGGCGGTGGCGGCTCGAGACCACGCAGTTGCGCGATTTCGCCACCGACCGCCACCGAACGGTCGACGACACGCCCTCGGGCGGCGGCGCCGGCCTGGTGCTGAAGCCCGACATCCTCGCCCGCGCCATCGATGCCGTGTCGCCGCCCGGCGATCCGCGGCCGCGCCTGCTGATGAGCCCGCGCGGACTGCCGCTGACCCAGGCGCGGGCGCGCGAGCTGGCTGCCGGGCCGGGTGCCGTGATCGTCTGCGGGCGCTTCGAGGGCGTCGACCAGCGGGTGATCGAGGCGCGCGGACTCGAGGAGGTCTCGATCGGCGACTATGTGCTGGCCGGCGGCGAGGTGGCGGCCATGGTGCTGCTCGAAGCGGTGGTGCGGCTCATTCCCGGCGTGCTCGGGGCGGCCGAGAGCCAAGCCGAGGAGAGCTTCGAGCACGGGCTGCTGGAGTACCCCCAGTACACGCGGCCGCAGCAGTTCGAAGGGCTCGAGATTCCGGCCGTGCTGACCTCGGGCGACCATGGCAGGGTCGCCAAGTGGCGGCGGGAGCAGGCGGAGGCCCTGACGCGGGCGCGCCGGCCGGATCTGCTGGCCCGCTGAGGCGTGCCGGTCGGGTGAGGAGGCACACGGTCCTTCAGGGGGCATCGTGGCGGCGCAAAGCCGAGCCTCCTCACCCTATCCCCCTTGTCCAGAGGGGGAATCCGGCACGTCGCTGGTGCTCGCCTAACCCTTGGCGAGCAACTTCCTGATCTTGTCGACGGCGGTCGAGACATTCTCGCCATAGGCGATGGTGCCCTCGAAGCCGCCCTGCTTGTTGAGCAGGAACACCGAGGCGGTGTGATTGATGGTGTAGTCGTCCCCGGCGCCCGGAACCTTCTCGGCGACGATTCCCCAGGCGCGGACGATCTTGTCCACCTCCTCGGGCGTGCCGGTGATCCCGGTGATCCGGTCCGAGACCCAGGCGACGTAGTCCCCCAGCACCTCAGGCGTGTCGCGCGTCGGATCGACCGAGACGAAATAGGCCCGGAGGTCGCCGGCCTCGGCGCCGAGCGCCTCGAACCAGGCCGCCATCTCGGCCATGGTCGTGGGGCATACGTCGGGGCAGTGGGTGTAGCCGAAGAACAGCATCGAGGGATGTCCGTTGAACATCGTCTGGTCGACGGGGTTGCCGCGCTGGTCGAGCAGGGCATAGCTGCCCCCGCCGATCCCGCCCGGCGACTTGGGCGGCGCCACGACGAACAGCACCGTGGCACCGATGGCGGCAATCGCCACCAGGGCCCACAGGATCAGGCGGAAACGGCGAAGGGCAGCAGGGGTCATCTCGAACCTCAGATCAGCGACTCATCGATCATCATAACGCCATCGAAGGCGTCGAACTGCTTGACCAGTTCCGGCGCCACCGAGGCCTCGGCGGACGAGAGACCGGCGGCGAGTTCATGCGCGACGTCGTGCGGCACGCCGATCTTGGCCAGCTCCATGGCATCCTTGAGTCCCGCCCCCGAGCACAGGTGAATGGCCCAGCCCGAGGCGGTCTTCCTGAGCAGGGCGCGGCCACCGGTGCCGGCCTGGGCCCAGTCGCTGATCGCATACTCGCCGACGACGACGACCGGGCCCATGGTGAGCGGATTGTCGGGCTTGTCGAACATCGCCTTCTGCATGGCGGCGATGGCATCGAGATCGCTCATGCCGTTCATGTCCATGCCGGCGCCGTTGCCGTGGGCGTGTGCGGCATGGGCGTCATGGCCCGAGGCGTCGCCATGCATGGAATGGTCGGGCGCCTTGGCGGCGAAGGCCTGGACATCGAGCAGCACCTCGACGGTACCGGCCTTCTCGAAGGTGAGCGTCACCGGGACCTGGGTGCCCTCGACGAGCGGCTCCTTGAGTTCCATGAACATCAGGTGCAGCCCGCCGGGCTCGAGCGTCACGGTCTGGCCGGCCGGCACCGGGATGCCGTTGGGCAGCTCGGCCATCTTCATGACGTCGCCGTCCATCTTCATCTCGTGCAGCTGCATGACGCCGGCCACCGGCGAGGCGGCGGCGATCAGGCGATCGTCGGTGGCGCCCTTGTTGGTGAGCGTCAGGAAGCCGCCGCCGACCGGGGCGTTGGGCAGCGTGGCGCGGCTGAAGGCCCCGGCGATGACGATGTCGCCGATGGTGACGTCGGCCGCGACGGCGGCGCCGCCGAGGATCGGGGCGCCGGCCAGGCCGCCGCCGATGAGGGTCAGCGCCACGAGGGCGGCCCGGATACTGTGTCTGTTCATTTCAGTCTTCCTTTCTCGGCCGGGATTCCGGCCCGTCTGGTCAGGGGTTGAGGTCAACTTGGCCCGTCAGCTTGACGAGCGTGAAACTGTCGATGCGCAGGTCGAGTTCGACGGTCCAGGTGCCACCTGCCGGCAGCAGCAGCGGCGCCTCCCAGAAGCCGTCGGCGGCCGGCTCGGCGCTGCGCTTCAGCCGCTCGATGCCGAGCGCAGGGTTGGACAGCGACAGCGCGACGGACCTGGGTGAAATGGCGGCGAAGCCGGCATCGGTGAGCCAGATGCGCAGCAGCGTCGCTCCGGCCCGTCCCGGCGTGAAGGTAAGGTCGGCCATGGCGGCCTCGCCGTGCAGGTGCAGGCGGGCCGGCTGCGCGGCGATCTCGGCCACGACCCGCGGCGGCGGGGTGAAGCGCCAGCCGGCGACGATGCCGAAGATGGCGAGAACGAGCAGCAGTTCGGCGACGATGCTGCGGCGCAGTCGGCGACGAGCCGGATCGGTTCCGGCGAGCACCGGACCGGTCAGCACCGCGCGGTTCCACAGCGCCAGCCCGAACAGACCGGCGAGGAGGACCAGCTTGGCGCCCAGCAGCACGCCATAGGCCGAGAGCCAGGCCGCCCCGGGCGGTCCCATCTGCAGTGCCGCAAGGGCAATGCCGCTGACAATGATCGGCGCGATGGCCAGCGGGATCAACCTCGAGAAGCGCTCGAGCTCGACCGTGCCGGCGGTGCGCAGCAGCCAGCCCAGCGGCACCAGAGCCCCGATCCAGAACAGCAGCCCGGCGATGTGGAGGAAGACCGCCGGCCGGCTCAGCCATGCCGGCGCCGCCGTGCCGGCATGGCCGCTCTGCACCGGGGCGAGGGCCGCGGCCGTCCAGGCCAGCAGGACGAGGGCGGCGTGCCGCCGACCGGGCCCGAGGCGGGCCGCGGCCAGCGTGGCGGCAAAGCCGACCAGGGCGGCGATGACGGTGGCGCCGTAGCTGGTCGAGAGCGCCGTGCTCCACGGCGCCGCCGACAGCAGGCGTCCGAAGCCGACCCCGAGCGCATCGAGCCCCTGCAGACCCAGCGCCAGCGGAGCCAGCAGCAGTCCGGCGAGCGAGAGCCATTGCGACAACCGGCGGAGCGGTCCCGGCAAGGGCGCGACGACGAGGCCGAACACGGCGGCGCCGACGCCGAGGAAGAGGGCGGCGTACAGGCCCGCCCGGATGGTCCAGATGGCCGTCGCCAGCAGGATATCGGGCCCCGCGGCAACCACCGGGCGCGTGCCGGGCTCGCCGATCGAAAACACCAGAGATCCGGCGACCGGGTGGCCGTCGGCGGACACGACGCGCCAGCTGAGCAGGTGCGTGCCGCGCGCCAGACCGTCGGGAAGCGCCTGCGTCACCTGCTGGTCCGTGGCAGAAGCGCCATCGAGGTCGTGCCGCTCGCCGGCGGGCGTCACCAGGGTGAAGACGAGCGGCGTCACCGGCTCGGTGAAGCTCAGGGTCAGCGCCTCGGGCGCGGCGGCGAGGACGCTGCCATCGGCCGGATCCGAGGAGACGAGGCCGGCATGCGCCAGCGCTCCCGACAGCAGCAGGAGGCTCGCCGCGAGGGCCAGCAGCAGGTTGATCGCAATGGTGCGGACCGCACGCATGGGCGCAGGGGTGGGGGCGCCCGAAGGCGCCCCTCGTGGCGTCAGTGGTGGTGCTCGCCGGCCTTGATCAGCTTGACGCCAGGCGCCGGGCCTTCCGGCTCGGGCTGGCCCTCGACCGGGATCTCGATCCAGTTGACCTCGCCATTGGCGCACAGCTGCACCGTCGGGAAGTAGAGCATCGTGTCGGCCTCGAGCGAGCCGGCAATGGTGCCGCGGAAGACGAATTCATCGTAGAACTCGTCCGGCAGGTTGCCGCCAGACCAGGTGATCTCGGTCACCCCTTCGGTGACCTTGGCGCCATGGTTCTCGTAGGTGTTCTTGTAGGCTCCCTTGACGGTGGTCAGCTCCCAGCCGGCCTTGGGCATCGGCTTGACGGAGAAGAACCCCTCGGGGACCTGGACGCGGACGGTATGGGTAGCCTGGCCGTCGCAGCCATGCGGCACGCGCAGCACGGCCTTGTAGGTCGAGCCGAGCGCGGCCTCGCCGACCTCGAAAGTGGCGTGGGCGAAGGCGGGGGCGGCGGAAAGCAGCAGGCCGGCGGCCACGGCCGCACGAATAACGGAACGGATCATCTCGATCTCCAGGAAGTACATTGTGTCTGAAACCGCCGGAAGGCCGGCGGCGCGGCAGGATCAGACCAGTACTGGAGGGGCTCGAGGTCGCGCCGAGAGCTGAGCGAGGCGATCGGCCGTCGCAACGACGGCGCCGAACCAGGGCGCGGGAGTGGTGGCGACCGGCGCCGCGATCGCCGCGCAGGGCGGCGGGGGCAGCGCGGTGCCGAGCACGCGGCAGGCATGGCAGGGCGCGTGCGCGGTGTCGGTGCCGAGGGGATCGTCGCCGCAATAGCTGAAGTCGACCGTCGCTGTCAGCACATCCCGGTCACCGGCGAAATCCGGCGCCGGCGCATGCACGAAGCTCAGGAATATCAGCGCCAGCACGCCCAGGGCGCGCAGGATATCGATGCTGATGAGCCGCGCGTAGCGCACCGGCCGGCCTCCCCGAGATGCGATGCTGATCTAGCGCATTCGAAACGGGTTCGTCATGCGGCAAATGCGCAAGACGCAGCTTGATCTGGCGCAAGCCGGATGGCAGCACGGCGCGTCGCGCCGATTCCGTCGCGCGGCGGCGACCATCGTCCCGAGGACGGGCGGGAGCGCCTCGACGCCGCGGCGCCACTGGACTCGCGGGACGTCTTGCTCTATAGCCGCGCACGCCGGAGCCATGGGCCCGGCCAATACGCGCAAAAAATCCGTGCAACCAAGACCGGGCGGTCGGCCGCGATGGCCGGCGAAACGCTCCTCAGAAAAGATCAGATAACGGAACGACAATGTCCAAGATTATCGCCGAACTCGAAAAAGAGCAGTTCGACAAGCTCGCCGCCGCCGCCAAGCATCCGGAATTCACCCATGGCGATACCGTCAAGGTGTGGGTCAAGATCCGCGAAGGCGACAAGGAACGCCTGCAGGCCTATGAGGGCGTGGTGATCGCGCGCTCCGGCAGCGGCGTGATGGAGAGCTTCACCGTCCGCAAGATCTCCTACGGCGAAGGCGTCGAGCGCGTGTTCCCCGTGCTCAGCCCCAATATCGACCACATCGAGGTGGTCAAGCGCGGCAAGGTGCGTCGCGCCAAGCTGTATTACCTGCGCGACCGTCGCGGCAAGGCCGCCCGAATCTTCGAGAACCAGGGCGCCCGCACCAAGAAGATCGAGGCTGGCGAGCGTGAGGCCGCGCAGGAAGCCAAGAACGCCCGCGAGGCCGAGAAGATCGCCGCTGCCGAGGCCCTGGCCAAGGAGCTTGCCGAGAAGGAGGCCGCCGAGGCCGCCGCGGCAGCCGCGGCCGAGAGCAAGGCCGAGTAGGCCCTGCGCCGCCACAGTTCGGGCGGCTCTCGATGCACAGTGCAAGGCCCGGCCGCAGAGCCGGGCCTTTTGATTCGCGGGCATCGGTGCGGACGGGTCGCCGGGCCGGACCGGCTGGGTTGGGACATGCGCATGGCTGCCAAGGATGCCGAAACACGAGCGGAGATCGCGGCCGAGCTGAGGGCCGAGGCGCGGCTGCTGCTGGTCGAGACCGGGCTGCTGGCGTTCTTCACCGAGCGCTTCGGCCAGGCGGTGGTGACCGGCAGCGCCGGCTACGACCTGATGGTGTGGCGGGATCTCGACATCCACATGCCGTGCGAGGGCGAACGCTGGGGTGAGTGGGCGCGCCTCGGCGCCGAGATCGCCGAACTGCTGGCGGGCCGCGGGCTGATGCTGCACAAGGCGCAGTACCTCAACGACTATGTCGAGCCGCATCCGCTCGGTGCCGGGCTCTACTGGGGTCTCGAGTTCAAGGATTTCGCCGACAACCCCTGGAGGTGCGATGTCTGGGGCTGGGAGCCGTTCGACTTCGCCGTGCGCCAGGCGCGCGACGCCAATCTGCGCGCCGACCTCTCCGGCTGCGATCGCGACCTGATCCTGCGGCTGAAGCACGAGGCGCGGGCCCGCGACGGCTATCACGGCGCGGTGGTGACGAGCTTCGACATCTACCAGTTCGCCGTGGCCGGCGCGGGAGAGACGCTCGAGGAACTCGAGGCGTGGAAGGGCATCGGCACCTAGACCCGCGAGGGGCCCTCGCCGGCCTTTCCCCTCCCGCGTCGGCGGGCCCGGGCGAGGGCATCGGCTAAACGCAGGCTGAACGAGGGGTTCAAGGGCGGTTCGGAGAGGGCAGGCTAAGGTCGGTGTCAATAGCGGGGGGTGGCCCCCGCAACCGACAGGTGCCCCGATGACCCGCACATCCGCCATTGCCCTCGCCAGCGCCCTCGTGCTGCTCGGCTCGCTCGCCGCCAGCGCCAACCAGCCGGAGGACGTCAAGCTCTCCGACCTCGATGCCGGGTCGGTGCTGACGGTGCTGCTGATGGACCCCTATGCGGCCACCGAATGGACCGTCGTGCTGCCCGAGGGCTTCGCAACACTCGACGTCGACGCCGACCCGTTCGCGCAGGTCCTCTGACGGCGCCTCGCGCTAGCCGAGCAGTCCGCTCAGGCGCAGGTGCTGCAGCAGGATGATGGTCTTGGCATCGGCGATCTCGCCCGAGGCGAGCATCGCCATGGCCGCGTCGAACCCGAGCTCCAGCACCTCGATGTCCTCCCCCTCATGCGCGAGCCCGCCGCCGGCGGAAACGCGCGAGGACGAATCACAGGCGGCGATGAACAGGTGCAGCTTCTCGGTGACCGAGCCGGGCGACATGTAGCAGGTGGCAACCTGGACCACGTCGTGGACGCGGAAGCCCGATTCCTCCTCGGCCTCTTTCTTCGCACAGGCGAGCGGATCGTCACCATCGAGCTTGCCGGCGCAGACCTCGATCAGCGCGCCATCGTCGCCATGGGCCCAGACCGGAAAACGGAACTGGCGGGTGAGGATGACGGTGCGGCGGGCCGGATCGTAGAGCAGGATGGCGGCGCCGTCGCCGCGGTCATAGGTCTCGCGCACCTGGCGCTGCCAGCTGCCGTCGCCACGCCGGTACTCGAGCGTGGTCTTCTTCACCGTGCCCCAGTTCTCCGACAGCACGTCTTCGGCAAGGATCCGGACGCGATCGCGCATCGCCTGCACCTCTCCAGTGGACCTGCGGGGAACAGAGCATGCGTTGCTGAATCGAAGATGAACGGCGGATTCACGCCCGGGCCAGCCGGACTGGCCTACACATCCCCTCAAGCAGCGGAAACCCGGAACGGGTCGCCCGCACCAGGGACAGCAAGATGGATCGTATCGCCGCCGCACTGATGATCGCGATTGCCGCCCTCATCATCAATGGCGGTCTCGTCAGGGACGTACTGGCCGAGGATCTCGGCCGGATCCCGATGGGCTCGTCCGTCGCCGCGTCCGACATCCCGGTGGCATCGGGCCTCCGCAGCGAACGGGTGCTGAGTCTGCTCATCGCACTCGAGGCGCTGCGGGCCGCCCCGGACGTGCTCAATCGGTCGAAAGGCTAATCGTCAGCATAAGTACAGCCTTTGACCTCGGCGGAAACCGCCGCTAGAAGTCTCGCACCATTCCGAACTGACCGCCCGGGCGCAGGACGCGCGGGCGAGGCGCGAGACGACTCATGGCTCCCCGTTCGCGGCCGCTATCGCCGCATCTGTCGATCTACCGATTCACCCTCACCATGACGATGTCGATCGTTCACCGGGCGACGGGCATGGCGCTCTATGGCGGCATGCTGCTGCTGGTGCTGTGGCTCGTCGCCGCCGCCGTCGGCGGGGCCCTGTTCGAGGGCGTCAACTGGCTGTTCGGCACGTGGCTGGGCCAGCTGGTGCTGTTCGGCTTCACCTGGGTTCTGTTCCACCACATGCTGGGCGGCATCCGGCACTTCGTCTGGGACCTGGCGAAGGCGATGGATCCGGCCGGGCGCGAGCTGGCGGTGCGCCTGCAGCTGGGCGCCTCGGTGCTCCTCACCCTCGCCGCCTGGTCGATCTTCGTGTGGTTCAAATGAGCAGCAAGCCGACCCGCGCCGAAATCCAGAACCCGTCGACCCACTACGGGGCGAGCCGGGCCTCCACTCGCCACTTCGCCACGCAGCGCGTCACCGGCGCGCTCAACGTGGTGTTCACGCTGTTCCTCGTGTGGCTGGTGGTGAGCCTTGCCGGTGCCGACACGGCCGGCAAGCTCGCCCTGGTCCGCCACCCGGTGGTTGCGCTCGGGCTGGCCCTGCTCGTCGTCAGTGTCGCGATCCACATGCGCAACGGCATGCGCGACGTGATCGAGGACTATTTCGACAAGGGCGAGCACAGCCTCGCCATGCTCCTCAACAATCTGTTTGTCGGCATCGTCGTCCTCGGCGCGCTGGGCGCGCTCGCCAAGATCGTCTTCTGGGGTTAGTCCACATGGCCGCTTACGAGCTCATCGACCACGAATTCGACGTGGTCATCGTCGGGGCCGGCGGCGCGGGCCTGCGCGCCACGCTCGGCATGGCCGAGCAGGGGCTCAATACCGCCTGCATCACCAAGGTGTTCCCGACCCGCAGCCATACCGTCGCGGCGCAGGGCGGCATTGCCGCCTCGCTCTCCAACATGGGCCCGGATTCGTGGCAGTGGCACATGTACGACACCGTCAAGGGGTCGGACTGGCTGGGCGACAACGACGCCATGGAGTACCTGGCGCGCGAGGCGCCGGCGGCGATCTACGAGCTCGAGCACTACGGCGTGCCGTTCAGCCGCACCGAGACGGGCAAGATCTACCAGCGGCCGTTCGGCGGCCACATGACCGAGTTCGGCGACGGCCCGCCGGTGCAGCGCACCTGCGCGGCGGCCGATCGCACCGGCCATGCGATCCTGCACACGCTCTACGGCCAGTCGGTGCGCAACAACGCGCAGTTCTTCATCGAGTATTTCGCGCTCGACCTGATCATGGGGCCGGACGGCGCGTGCCAGGGTGTGATCGCCTGGAAGCTCGACGACGGCACGCTGCACCGGTTCCGGGCCAAGCTGGTGGTGCTGGCGACCGGCGGCTACGGCCGGGCGTATTTCTCGGCTACCAGCGCCCATACCTGCACCGGGGACGGCAACGGCATGGTGGCGCGCGCCGGGCTGCCGCTGCAGGACATGGAGTTCGTGCAGTTCCACCCGACCGGCATCTACGGCGCCGGCTGCCTCATCACCGAGGGCGCCCGCGGCGAGGGGGGCTACCTGGTCAATTCCGAGGGCGAACGCTTCATGGAGCGCTATGCGCCCAATGCCAAGGACCTCGCCTCGCGCGACGTGGTTTCGCGCTGCATGACCATCGAGATCCGCGAAGGCCGTGGCGTCGGCAAGAGCAAGGACCACATCTTCCTGCACCTCGATCACCTCGATCCCAAGGTGCTGCACGAGCGACTGCCGGGCATCTCGGAGAGCGCCAAGATCTTTGCCGGCGTCGACCTGACGCGCGAGCCGATCCCGGTGCTGCCGACCGTCCACTACAACATGGGCGGCATCCCGGCGAACTACCACGGCGAGGTGCTCAACCCCACTGCCGACGATCCCGACCGCGTCGTTCTCGGCCTGATGGCAGCAGGCGAGGCCGCCTGTGCCTCGGTGCACGGCGCCAACCGGCTGGGCTCCAATTCGCTGACCGACCTCGTGGTGTTCGGCCGGGCGGCGGCCCTGCGCGCCGCCAAGGTGGTG
>NZ_JAYRYM010000134.1:0-10956 GCF_041917035.1 Devosia sp.
GTGAAGCGGTAGCGGATGGCGCCGCACTGGCAGCCGCCGGTGACCACCTCTGTCATCGCATCACCTCGGCGTTCGGCACCCACTCGGCCGTGTCGTGGTCGGGGTGCTGGTGGTTGGTGGCCTTGATGGCGGCGGCCCAGGCGGGGTCGTTCGAGCCCTCCGTGGTGCCGACCGCCTCGACGCTGTCGAGCCGCGCCAGGGACGGGTGCTTGCCCTCCATGCCCATCTGGTAGAGCACCGGGATGAGGTGCGGTGTATCGAAGGCGCCGATCGAGAGCGAGACGTGCCGACCCGTCACATTGTGGTAGAACAGCGACGTCCCGCAATCGCGGCAGTAACCGCGGTCGACGTCGCCGGAACTGCGGAACCGCGCCGGCTCGCCGCGGGTCCAGGTCAGATGCTCGTGCCGCACCCCGACCAGGGCGGCGAACAGGTTTCCCGTCGCCTTCTGGCACATCCGGCAATAGCACAGATGCGGATTGTCGACGAGTTCGGTGGCGTGGAAACGCACGGCGCCGCACTGGCAGCCGCCCGAATAGGCATGGAACCTGTAGCTCTCACGGTCCGAAGCGGCCTTGCTCATATGAACTCGCTCCCGGCGAAGCGGTCGGTCGCCTCGATGAGGTGGTGCAGGATGCCCGGCTGGCTCAGCGCATGGCCCTGCCCATCGACCATGACGAACTCCGCCTCCGGCCAGGCCCGGTGCAGGTCCCAGGCCGTCTGCGGCGGGCAGGCGATGTCGTAGCGGCCCTGGACGATGACGCCCGGGATGTCGCGCAGCTTCGCGGCATCGCGGATCAGCTGCCCCTCGTCCAGCCAGCCGGCATGGACGAAATAGTGGTTCTCGATGCGGGCGAAGGCCAGCGCGTAGTCGTCGTCGTAGAAGGCATTGCTGACCGCCGGATCGGGCAGCAGCGTGATGGTCTCGCCCTCCCAGCGCGACCATTCGCGGGCCGCGATGATGCGGGTGTCGCGATCCTCGGAAACGAGGCGGCGGCGGTAGGCGGCCATCAGGTCGGCGCGCTCGGCCTCGGGGATCGGCGCGACGAAGCGCTCCCACTTGTCGGGAAACAGCAGCGAGGCGCCATGCTGGTAGTACCATTGCAGTTCCCAGCGGCGGAGCGTGAAGATGCCGCGCAGCACCAGTTCGGTGACGCGCTCGGGGTGGCGTTCGGCATAGGCCAGCGCCAGGGTGGAGCCCCAGGAGCCGCCGAACACCAGCCATTTGTCGACGCCGGCCAGTTCCCGCAGCCGCTCGATATCGCCCACGAGGTCCCAGGTAGTGTTGTGCGCGAGGCCGGCAAAGGGGGTGGACCGGCCGCAGCCGCGCTGGTCGAACAGCAGCACGTCGTAGCGCGCCGGATCGAAGACACACCGATGGCTGGGCGCGAGGCCGCCGCCCGGCCCGCCGTGCAGGAACACCGCCGGCTTGGCCCCGGGGGTCCCGACCCGCTCCCAGTAGACGCGATGGCCGTTGCCGACATCGAGGTGGCCCGAGGCATAGGGTTCGATCTCGGGGTAGTAGGTGCGAAGCGTCACGCGGAAAAGCCTCCTTGGGGCGGCCAGGTATCGGTATCGTGGTCCGGGTGCTGGTGCGAGACGAGAGTCTCCATGAACTCGAGCCAGCCGGCCGAGTACTCGGTGCGGATGGGCAGGCTGGTGAGCCCGTCGAAGAAGGGCAGCTTGTCGGTCAGGTTGACCTGGATCACCGGCGCCGCGACGGTGGGATCGTCGAAGGCGCCGATGGCGATCTCGACCTGCTGCTCGGGCGGCCGGCCGATCTCCTCGTAGGTGAGCGGCGTGCCGCAGCGGTTGCAGAAGCCGCGCCTGATCTTGTCGGAGCTCTCGAAATAGGTGGGCGCGCCGCGTGTCCAGGTGACGTCGTAGCTGGAAATCAGCGGCCCGAAAAAGCCGCCGAAGGCCTTCTGGCACATGCGGCAATGGCAGATCGAGCCGCGCCCCAGCCGGCCGACGGCGAAGCGCACGGCACCGCACTGGCAGCCGCCGGTGAACGGCGCCGCACCGGTCTGACTATTCGGGGGCATGGCAGACCGCCTCGATATTGTGCCCGTCCGGATCGAGGACGAAGGCGGCATAGTAATTGGGGTGATAGTGGGCGCGCAGGCCCGGCGGTCCGTTGTCGGTGGCGCCGGCCGCCATGGCAGCGGCATAGAACGCGTCGACCTCGGCGCGGTTCTGCGCCGAGAACGCCAGGTGCACGCGGCCGCCGGTCAGCTTGCCGCCATCGCCGATCCAGAGGAACGGTCCGGCGCCGCCGAGCCCGGCGACATTGCCCTCGGGCCCCTCGAACTTCATCTGCGTGGTGATGCCGAGGGGCTGCAGCGCCGCCTCGTAGAAGGCGAGGGACCTGGCATAGTCCGCCGTCGAGATGGCGATATGGTCGATGCCGCTCATGTGGTTCGTCTCCTGGTTGACGTCATGGTGCCGTGTGGCACACCGCCTCGATATTGTGCCCGTCCGGATCGAGGACGAAGGCGCCGTAATAGTTGGGGTGGTAGTGGGCGCGCAGGCCCGGCGCGCCATTGTCGCGACCGCCCATGGAGAGCGCCACCGAATAGAACGCCTCGACCTCGGCCCGGCTCGCGGCGGTGAAGGCCACATGCGTATCGCCCCGCGAGGTGCGGCCGGTCGAGACCCAGAAGGTCGGCCGATCCCTGCCGAAGCCGGCGAAATGATCGCTCCCGAAGGCGAAATCGCTGAGCAGCCGAATGCCCAGCGCCCCCAGCGCCGCCTCGTAGAACGCCCTGGCGCGGGCGAAGTCGCTGACCTTGATGCCGACGTGATCGATGATGGCGGTCATGGGTGCTGTCCTTTGCTGTCCTTCCCCTCACCCGGCGCTGGCGCGCCACCCTCTCCCTCAAGGGGAGAGGGGTTGCTGGGGCGAAATTCCGCCGCTGAACGCCCACCGGCGGCGGCGCGCTGCCCGAATGGCGCCACATCGTCCCTCTCCCCCTGAGGGAGAGGGTGCCCGAAGGGCGGGTGAGGGGGCGGCTGCAGCGCGTGCCAGATGGCCGTCAGCACGCCGTCGCGGTTGTCGGTGAGGTCGTTGTTCCAGAGGCGGAGGACGCGGTAGCCCTGGGCCCGCAGCCACGCGTCGCGAACGGTGTCATAGTCGCCTTCGGCATGCTGGCTGCCGTCGAGTTCGATGATCAGCCGAGCGGCCGGACAATAGAGATCGACGATGTAGCGTCCCATCGGCACCTGCCGGCGGAACTTGAAGTCGGCCAGGCGCCGGTCGCGAACGATGCCCCAGAGCGTCGCTTCGGCCTCGGTTGCCGCCGCGCGCATGGACTTCGCCCGCCTGCGGAGTTTCGGTGTCAGGGGCGTACGCCACTCCTTGTGCCGCAGGTTCACGGTACTGGACTGCCCCTCACCCGGCGCTGACGCGCCACCCTCTCCCTCAAGGGGAGAGGGGAGGCTGGGGCGCGATCGCGCGGCGCCTCTCGCACCGGCGCCGGCAGCAGCATCCTGCCCGGACGGCTCCGCATCGCCCCTCTCCCCTTGAGGGAGAGGGTGCCCGAAGGGCGGGTGAGGGGAAGTCGCGTTCACCGCTTGACCTCCCACCTGGTCCGGCGCTGGCCGGCTTCGTCCTTGTAGTCCATGAGCTGGATGCCCTGGGCGAGGAGTTCGGCGCGGATCTGGTCGGCCCTGGCGAAGTCGCGGGCGTTGAGGGCGGCGAGGCGGGCAGCGACCATTTGCCTAGTAACCTTGTCGTCGCGCTCGGCCTGGCCCGCCTCGATCGAGACTCCAAGAAGCTCGAGGATACCCCTCAGTTTCCCCGCAGCGGTTCGTCGATCCGCTTCATGCACGACGCCATCGGGTGGGTGCGTCCCCTCCCAGGTGCCTGCGGCCACCGAAGAGACGCCGCTTAGCTCGCGGAAGAGCCTTGGCGTGTTTAGGTCATCACACAAGCACTGAACCGCGGCCTCTGGAACGATGGATGGAGCGTCGGGATAGTAGCTGATCCACCTGGTCCACCTGGTCCAGAGCCCGAGCGCCTCCTCCAGCCGCTTCACCGAGAAATCGATCGGCTCGCGGTAGTGAGTCATCAGCATGGCCAGCCGCAGCACTTCGCCCGGCCATTTCCGTCCCCCGAACTTGTCCGTCTCGAGCAGCTCGTGGATGGTGATGAAATTGCCCAGGCTCTTGCTCATCTTCTGCCCCTCGACCTGGAGGAAGCCGTTGTGGAGCCAGTAGTTGGCCATCACCGCGGTGCCGTGGGCGCAGCGGGACTGGGCGATCTCGTTTTCGTGGTGCGGGAAGATCAGGTCGAGGCCGCCGGCGTGGATGTCGAAGACCTTGCCGAGATAGCGCTCGCTCATGGCCGAGCATTCGATGTGCCAGCCGGGGCGGCCGCGGCCCCACGGGCTGTCCCAGCCCGGTTCTTCGGGGCTGGATTGCTTCCAGAGCACGAAATCGGCGGGGTTCCGCTTGTGAGCCTCGACCGCCACGCGCGCGCCGGCGACGTTGTCAGCGAGGCTGCGGCCGCTCAACTTGCCATAGTCGGGCATGGAATCGACCGAGAACAGCACCTCCCCGGCCGCCTCGTAGGCGTGGCGGCTGCCGATCAGGCTCGCGATCAGCGACTGCATCTCCGCGATATTGTCCGTCGCGCGCGGTTCGACCGTCGGCTCGAGCGCGCCGAGGGCTGCCGTATCCTTGTGGTACTGCGCGGCCGTGGTCTCGGTGACCTTGCGGATCGCCTCGTTGAGCGGCAGGCCGGGAAAATCGCGGACGGCGCGGGCGTTGATCTTGTCGTCGACGTCGGTGATGTTGCGCACATAGGTGACGTGCTCGGCGCCATAGAGGTGGCGGAGCAGGCGGAACAGCACGTCGAAGACGATCACCGGCCGGGCATTGCCGATATGGGCGAAGTCGTAGACCGTCGGGCCGCACACATACATGCGCACATTGGCCGGATCGATGGGGACAAAGTCCTCCTTGGCGCGCGTCAGCGTGTTGTAGAGCCGCAGTCTGGTCGTCTCGCCCAAAGCCAGTTCCCTCGCGCACGATGCTGGACGCTCGCGGGCCGGGTTCTTCGGGGTCTAGATTTGAGGGTGAAGAAAACCGTCCGCGAGCTGATGCCTCAGCGGATAATGATGCAGCCCGAAATGCAGATAGCGGTGCCAGTTTTCATGGCGCGCAATCTGACGGCAAAGCCGGAGGAAATCAAGGGGCCGCCGTAAGGTGCGACGGCCCGCCCGCTCAGTTGGACGGGGCGAGCTTGATCTCCGGCACGGGCTGCTGGTCGGCCGGTTTGTATTCCGGGGTCGCCGGCGTGGCGGGGTCCTGTGCGTTCATGATCGCCTGCGCGGCATCGAGCGCGGCGATCACCTCGGGCATGGCATAGCAGGACTGCAGCGACGAGCTGGCGGTCTCGAGCAGGCGCTCGTAGTCGCCATGGGCGGCATGGCTCTCATCGGTCGAGGTGCCGCCCAGATCGGCGGCAAGCTCGTCGACGTCGGCCTGCGACAGGGCGCCGAAGGAGGCCTGCAGGCAACCGCAGAGCGGGGTCAGGATGGTGGCCGAGTCCACTTCCGGCGGCACCTGGCCGAGCAGGAAGGTGGCCGCGCCCATGCAGGACTGGTTGAAGCCGGCAAAATCGACCGGCGTCTGGGCGGAGGCGGCGGGAATCGCTGCCAGGCTGAAGAGAGAAAGAAGAGCGACTGAAGCGCTGAGTTTCGGCATGGGAGCGGTTCCTGTTGACGTCGCAGCTGGGACGACGCCCTCAGCTAAGCATGGATTTCGGCCGGGAGATACCTCGGCCGCTCAGTCGGTGGTGAAGTGGCCCGTCCGTTCCTGGCAGGCCGAGAAGCTGGTCTCGGTGATCTCACCGAGGTGCACGGTGTTGGCATAGGCCTCCCGCTCGTCGCTGGTCAGCGTCCCCTGCAGCTCGCGCGCCAGCATCTGGGCATCGGCGAGGGTAAGCTGCGGGCCGAGGTCATCGACGATGCAGGCACAGATTTCGGTTCGCGCCAGCGTGCCGTCACCCTCGGTGGCGTCGTACATCGCCTTGAGCGTCGGGCTGCCGGCGCAGGCGGCGGCCAGCGTCTCTATCGCCTCGGGCAGGCCCAGGGCCTCGACCGGAATCGCTTCTTCGGCATGGGCGAAGCCGGTCAGCAAGGGGACGACGAGCAGCAGCGGGAGAAGGCCGACGCGCATGTTGATCTCCATGTGAACGGCGTCACCCTAGTGCGTCGCCCCGGCGCTGAACAGCCGCCCGAAACAGGAAAGGACCGGCCGTCGGCCGGTCCCCCCCGATTCAACTGCTCGAGCCGATCACTCGGAGCGGTACTGCTGGTGACACTCGCCACAAACGCCACCGATCGTCTTCATGGCGGCGCCGTAGGCGGTGGCGTCACCGGCCTCGGCCGCCGCCCGCATGGCCTTCGCCCCTTCGGCGGCCTTGGCGAACAGGGCGGTGAAGGCGTCGAAGTTGGCCCAGATCTCGGGCTTGGCTTCCGACTTCACCGCGCTGGTATCCTCGCTGAACAGCGCCGGGAAGTTGGTGAAGTTCTGGATGATCTTGTCGGCGTTGGCGACAGCGTCGGCGCCGGTCAGCCCGCCGGCATTCTTCATCAGGCCGCCGTTCTGCTTCATGGCGGCCTCGCGGGCCTCGACCTTCTGCTCGGGGGTCATGCTGGCGATCGCCGGATCGACATCCTGGGCAATGGCGGTAAAGGACACGGCGGCGACGAGCGCCCCCGCGGCGACGCTGGCGATGAGGCGGCGAATGGACATGGGGAAACTCCGGTGCAAGCTGGTGACGCGAATTCTGCCAGCAAATGCACATGCTTGGCGAACGCGAACCGACCTTAGTGCCGAAATGCGACGTTGCCAGCAGCGCGGCGCTCACGAATGAGGATTAAGTTATCAAATCGGCGTTATCCTCCCGCAGCACCTGCGAATTCTGCGCGCGCAGGTGCATCGGCCGTGGTTTCGGCGTAAAGAGGCAGTAGCGGGAGCGCAAAACCATCCGGCCTTCATCGATGCACAGCGGCTATCGCCACTTCCTTCACCTGCTGGTGCTGCTGAGCGCGGCGCTGGTCGGTGTGCTCGTCGACACCTCGACCGCCCACGCCCAGTCGAACGCCTGCTCGCGCCTCGCCAACACGCTGAAGACGCTCGAGCGCAACTCGGACTATCGCCGGGCGGACGACAACTCCGGCGATCTCAAGCGCCTGCAGCGGGACGTACAGAGGGCCGAAAGCTCCTATGTCCGGCAGGGCTGCAACGCCGATGCCAAGGCCGGGCGCAAGCTGACCAGCGAGTGCCGGGCGCTGGCTCGGCAGATCACCAGCGGACGAGCCGATGTCGAGGAGCTGAAGCGCAGCGTCCAGACCGGCAACGCCGTTGCCGAGCAGCGCGAGGCGATCCTGCAGGAGATGGCGCGCTTCGACTGCAATGACGGCTCGCGCGTCAGGGTCGAGCGCGAACGCGGCAACCTGTTCGAAGAGCTGTTCGGCGCCTTCGGGGATACGTTCGACGGGCTCGGCGGCACGCGCGGCGACGAGTTCAACCCCTACGGCGACTACCACACCGTCCGCACGCTGTGCGTACGGAAGACCGACGGGTTCTACTGGCCGATCAGCTATTCCACCCTGGTGGACTACGTGCCCAACGATGCCGAGGCCTGCCGCGCGCAGTGTCCGGGGCTCGATGTCGATCTCTACTACTACGACAACCCGGGCCAGGAACCGGAGCAGATGATCAACCAGTATGGCGAAGCCTACGCCTCGCTGCCCAATGCCTTCCGCTTCCGCACCGAGTTCGATACGGCCAGCAAGTGTGCCGCGGCGCAGGATTTCGGCCAGATCGCGCTGCTCGAGACAGCCGACGGAACCCGGGCCATGGTGAGCTTCCGCGGGGCGACATTTCCGCTGCCGCTGCGCGATCCCCGCCGCACCGGGATCACGACGACGGTGACGCAGGCGGAACTGGTTGCGGCGAACTTCGTCAGCGTGCCCCTGCCCCGCCGCCGCCCTGCCGCGCCGGGCGAAACCCCGAAGCCGGTGGTGACGGTGGCGCAGCCGGCCAGCGGACAGCCGGATCTCGTCGTCACCTTCGGCGACAAGCGGGTCAGGATAGTCGGGCCATTGACGCCTTACGCCCAAGCAGGGGCAGCAGGGACCTGAGTTCCGGCCCGTCGTGCCGCCCGGTCAGCGCCAGGCGGAGCGGCATGAACAGCTCTTTGCCCTTGCGGCCGGATTTCTGCTTGACGAGCGCCGTCCAGGCGCCCCAGGTCGTCTCGTCCCAGGGCTCGGGCGGCAGCAGGTCGCGGGCCAGCGCCAGGAACTCCGCATCCTCGGCGGCGACCACCGGGGTCACCGGCCCATCGATCAGTGTGGCCAGCTCGGCGATATCGGAGAAGCGCTTGAGGTTGCCGCGCAGCGCCAGCCACAGCGGCTCGGAGGCCCGGCCGATGGCGGCCAGCCGGGGCTTCGCCATTTCGTAGGGCATCTGGTGCAGGATGCGGGCATTGAGGCTGTCGAGTTCGGCCGGATCGAAGCGCGCCGGGCCGTGCGAGATCGATCCCAGGTCGAGGGCCTGCCCGAGCGCCGCCAGATCGGCATAGGGTTCGACGGGAAGGCTGGTGCCGGTCAGCACCGCCATGATGGCAACCGCCATCGGCTCGTAGTCGGCCTCGCGCAGCTCCTGCAGCGAGAGCGAGCCGATGCGCTTGCTGAGCCCCTCGCCTTCCGCTCCGGTGAGCAGATTGTGATGCGCGAAGAACGGGACGGCGCCGCCGAGCGCCTCGAAGATCTCGATCTGCGTGCCGGTGTTCGACACGTGATCCTCGCCACGGATCACGTGGGTGATGCCGAGGTCGATGTCGTCGACCACCGAGGGCAGCGTGTAGAGGTAGCTGCCATCGGCGCGGATCAGCACCGGGTCGGACATCGAGGCGGTGTTGACCGTCTGCGGGCCCTTGATCAGATCGTCGAAGTGCACGGGCTTGCCGTCGAGCCGGAAGCGCCAGTGGGGCTTGCGGCCCTCGGCCTCGTACTTCGCCTTCTGGGCCTCGGTGAGCGCGAGCGCGGCGCGGTCGTAGATCGGCGGACGCCCGAGGAGCCGGGCCCGGCCGCGCTTGATCTCGAGTTCCTCCTCGGTCTCGAAGGCGGGATAGAGCCGCCCGGCGGCGATCAGCCGGTCACGGGCATGGTCGTAGAGCGCGGTGCGGTCGGACTGGCGAACCTCGAGATCGGGCGCGATGCCGAGCCAGCTCAGGTCGGCCGCGATGCCGCGGGCGAACTCCTCGGTGGAGCGGGCGGTGTCGGTGTCATCGAAGCGCAGGATGTAGGTGCCGGAGCGGGCTCTGGCGAACAGCCAGTTGATCAGCGCCGGGCGGGCATTGCCGAGGTGCAGCCGGCCGGTGGGCGACGGGGCGTAGCGGACGGTGGTCATGGGTGGCGGTACCGTCCGAGGTCGCTGCACACCCCTCCCCAACCCTCCCCGTCAAGGGGAGGGTGTCCGCCGGTGGGCGATGGGGCGTAGCGAACGATGGCCATGCGGTGGAGCATGGGGCCCACCCCCTCCCTGCCTCCCCCGTCGAGGGGGAGGTGCCGATCGAGCATGGGGCACGATCCTGCCTTACGCACCGGCAGGCACCCTCCCCTCGACGGGGAGGGTTGGGGAGGGGTGTGCAGCAGCCCGCGTCGCATAGGCATCGGACTCACTCCAGCCCCTTGCCCGCGAGGTCCGGCACCACCTCGACCGCCTCGTGCCGGTCGCGATAGCCGTTGGTGATCGGGTAGCGTCGGCCGAGGCCGAAGGCCTTGCGGGTGATCTTGACGCCCGGGGCCGACTGGCGGCGCTTGTATTCGGCGATGTTGGTCAGGCGCTCGATGCGCTGCACCAGCTGGAGGTCGAAGCGACCCTCGCCCTTTTCGACGATCTCGGCGAGTGGGAGTTCCTTTTCGACCAGCCCGACGAGGATCTCGTCGAGGATCGGATAAGGCGGCAGCGAATCCTGGTCCTTCTGGTTGGGGCGGAGCTCGGCGGTGGGGGCCTTGTCGATGATGTTCTGGGTGATGACGATGCCGGCCGGCCCGAGGCAATCGCCCGGCTTGTGCTGGTTGCGCCAGTGCGCCAGCTCGTAGACACGCATCTTCAGCATGTCCTTGATCGGGTTGAAGCCGCCATTCATGTCGCCATAGATGGTGGCGTAGCCCACCGCCATCTCCGACTTGTTGCCGGTGGTGAGCAGCAGGCCGCCGAGCTTGTTCGACACCGCCATGAGATACACCCCGCGCATGCGCGACTGGATGTTCTCCTCGGTCAAATCCGGCCCCTTGTTGCCGAACACCGGGGCGAGTTCCGCCAGCGCCGCCTCCACCGGATCGCCGATCGAGACCACGTCGTAGCGAACGCCGAGGCGCTTGGCGCAATCCTGAGCATCTGCCAGGCTCTCGGGCGAGGTGTAGCGGTAGGGCAGCATCAGGCAGTGGACGTTTTCCGCGCCGATGGCATCGACCGCCATGGCGGCGACCACGGCGCTGTCGATGCCGCCCGACAGGCCCAGCACCGCGGTCTTGAAGCCATTCTTCTTCACATAGTCGCGCAGGCCCAGCACGCAGGCGCGCCACGGCGCCTCGTCGACGCTCGACAGCGGGGCGACATGCGGATCGGTGCAGCGCCAGCCATCCGCGGTGCGGGCCCAGTTGGACAGCATGATCTCGGGCTCGAAGCTCTTGGCCTGGACCACCAGCCGGCCACCGGGTTCTACGGCGAAGCTCGCGCCGTCGAAGACCAGCTCGTCCTGGCCACCGACCTGGTTGAGATAGAGCAGCGGCACGTTGTCCTCGGCCACGCGGTCCTTGACCAGCTTGTAGCGGGTGGCCTGCTTGTTGCGCCAATAGGGCGAGCCGTTCGGGCAGAGCAGCAGGCGCGCGCCGTTGTCGACGAGGTGGCGGCAGACGTCGGGGTGCCAGATGT
>NZ_JAYRYM010000135.1:0-10802 GCF_041917035.1 Devosia sp.
GGGTCACGGGCACCTCGATAGAGCGATTGCCGAGATACTCCCTCAGGCCGGACACGAAGATCTCGCGCAGCAGGATGGCGATCGCGGGAATGAGGTCGAAGGCGTTGAGGTCGCGGGTGAAGGCGAAGGTGACCAGCAGCGCGCCGACAAGGAGCTTGTCGGCGATCGGGTCGAGCATCTTGCCCAGTGCGGAGTTGAGCTTCATGCGGCGGGCGATGAACCCGTCCAGCCAGTCGCTGACGGCGGCGACAACGTAGAGCAGCAGTGCCAGCCAGCGCAGCCACTCCCAGCCGATGACCAGCAGCAGGCAAATCACCGGCACGGCGGCGATGCGCCCGATGGTCAGTTGATTGGGAAGCGTGAGGAGCTGCGGATGAATCTGCATGAAGAACAGACTCACAGCAACACGCCGGCCGGTCAAGCGGAACGCGCGAGGCTCCGCTGACGCAGGGCGGGAGCCGAGGTGCAAATGCCCACGGCAGGGGGCCGGTCCCTCGACCGGCCCTGCCTGCACCGGATCTGCGTCAGGCCACCAGCTGCGCGGTGACGCGGCGGCGCTCCTCGACGGTGGCGGCCAGGCGCTCGAGGGCCGACACCGTGGTGTCCCAGTCGATGCAACCGTCGGTGATCGACTGACCGTAGACCAGCGGCCTGCCGGCGACCAGGTCCTGGCGACCGGAAACGAGGTTGCTCTCGATCATGACGCCGATGATGCGACGATCGCCGGCGGCGACCTGCGCGCCGACGGCCTTGAGAACGCCGGGCTGGTTCTCGGGGTTCTTGGACGAGTTGGCGTGGCTCGCATCGATCATGATGGCGGGTCGGATGCCGGACTTCTCGGCTTCCCTGCCGGCGGCCTCGACCGACGCGGCGTCGTAGTTGGTCGCCTTGCCGCCGCGCAGGATGATGTGACAGTCGTCATTGCCCGTGGTTGCGGCGATCGCCGAGTGGCCGGACTTTGTGACGGCCAGGAAATGGTGCGGCTGGCTGGCCGACTTCACGGCGTCGAGCGCGATCCGGACATTGCCGTCGGTGCCGTTCTTGAAGCCGACCGGGCAGGACAGCCCCGAGGCGAGCTCACGATGCACCTGGCTCTCGGTGGTGCGCGCACCGATCGCGCCCCAGGAGACGAGGTCGGCGAAATATTGCGGGATGGTCATGTCGAGGAACTCCGAGCCCGCCGGCAGACCGAGATTATTGACCTCGAGCAGGAGGCTGCGAGCGAGGCGGAGGCCATTGTCGATGTCGAAGCTGCCATCGAGATTGGGGTCGTTGATCAGGCCCTTCCAGCCGACGGTGGTGCGGGGCTTCTCGAAATAGACTCTCATGACGATCTCGAGCGAGCCGAGGAGCCTTGTCCTCAGGGCGGCGAGGCGGCGGGCGTAGTCGAGGGCGGCAACCGGATCGTGGATGGAGCAGGGCCCGACGACAACGGCGAGGCGGTCGTCAGTGCCGTGCAGGATGTTGTGGAGCGCATGGCGGGCGCTCAGGACGGTACGCGTCGCCGCGTCCGTGCGGGGGAACTCGCGCTCGACCTCGGCGGGGGTCCTGAGTTCGCGTATCTCGCGTATGCGCAGGTTGTCGGTGGTTTTCATCATGGTCGTCGGCTCCTCTCTGGGTGCACCGGCGACGAAAAAGCCGCCAGGTGCTGGCGGCTTTTCGGGTTCTGTCTGTTTGGACTTGTCAGCTCAAACGCGCCCCTCCGGCTGCCAGCGGCTTCCGTTGCTAAAGTACCAATAGAAGTAGGTGGCGCGGAGGTTCATGGCCGCGTTACTAGCGCATGCCTCGCGGCTTGTCACGCGGGTTGATCATCGCCCTTGGTCGTAGCCGCCCGGATGGCGGCGAAGACGCGCAGCGCGGCATCGAGGTCGGCGTCGGGGAGACCCGCGAAGACCTCGCGCCGCACGGCCATCAGCGCCTCGTTGACCGCGCCGACGACGCGCCGGCCCTCGTCCGTATAGGAAACCACATTGGCGCGACGGTCCGAGGGATCGGGTTCACGCCGGACAAGACCGGAGGCCTCCAGTTCGTCGATCAGCCGGACCAACGAGGCGCCCTCGATGCCGACCGCGTCGGCGAGGGCGTTCTGTCGGACATGGTCGCCAAGCCGGTCGATCCAGATCAGCGGTGCCGAGGCGGCCTCGGAGACGCCGTGGCGCGATGCAGCCTCCCGGGCCATCTTGCGCCACAGGCGCCCCGACAGCACCAGTTCCCGCGTCAGTTCGCGCAGCAGGCTATCGGGCATCCTGAACGGCTCCGGTCTTGGCGCCATGCGTGGCACGCAGGGTAATGCCCCGGCAGGAACCACATTTCGTCGCCAGAGGGCAACACCCGTCGCACGGCGTGCGGCATCGACGAGTCCCCTGGAGCAGGACTGCGGGCTTGTCTGAGGGAAGCGCCGGCTCGGACCGAAAACCTAACGCCGGTTAACTCGACTTGCAGCTGATGCATGGCTCGGGTGCAAAATACCCCACTGGTCGAGTCGGGTTACGAGGCTTATCTCAGCGTCACCAAACAGAAGGGGAAACCAGATGAACATCCGCCAGAAGATCTCGCAGATCATCGCCTACAACCGCACCGTGCGCGAGCTGAATTCGCTGAGCAACATCCAGTTGCGCGACCTCGGCATCACCCGCGACGACATCCGCAACGTGGCCCGCACCGCGGTCAACTGAGCGGCTCTGCTATTCCGACTCTGCAAGAGGCGCCCCCAGCGGGCGCCTTTTGTGTCTTGGGGAGCAGGCTCAGCCGCCGGCCCCCTGATAGTTGCGCAGGCACCAGCGCCAGTGCGCCGCGGCCAGAAGGGCCATGACCGGGCCGGCCAGGATGCAGGCGAGACCGGCCCAGTCGCCAAGCAGCGGCACGGGCTTGCCGAGCAGCACCGCGACGGGGACGGTACTGATGAATCCGAGCGGCACCAGCGTGAGCAGCATCAGCTGAATCGGGACGGGAAAGATGGCGACCGGGTATCGGGCCAGTTCCCAGAAGCCGAAGAACACCGAGTAGAGGTGGCGCGATCGCACCCAGACCATGGCGCTGGCGCCGATCATGGTCATCAGGGCGCACACCACCAGCGCGCCGCTGACGAGGGTGGCGAGGAAGAACAGCGCCACCGGCAGCGACCAGGCGATCGCGACCTGGGTCAGGGCCCAGCCCATGAGGCCGACAGCGAGCACGATGTGCCCTGTATAGCCGATATTGAGGCCGGAAAAGACCAGGTAGGCCCAGGGGCTGACGGGCTTCACCAGGATGGCGTCGATGGTACCGAGGCGGACCAGTTCCTCCATGACGCGAAACTGGGTGAAGCTGAACGAGGCGCCCAGCGAATAGGCGAGAAGGTGGAAGCTGAGCAGCAGGGCCATGTCCGGCCAGGTCCAGCCGGCGAGGTTGCCGAAGCGGCTGACGATCAGCGCAATGGCAGTGTACACGGCGCCGTAGGACGCCACCTGCGAGATCCAGGCGAGGAGCATGGCACCTGGATACTCGAGCTTGGTGCGCACGAACATGGTGACCAGGTGCGGGATGAGGCGCAGGGTGCGGGTCACGCTTCAGCCCCCCTGCACGATGAGGCGATGGCGGGCGCGCGACCACAGCCAGGCGAGGCCGGACAGCAGCACGCCCAGCCAGCCAAGGCCGATGGCAAAGTAGACGAGGGTCTGGGCCGGATCGAGCCAGCCCAGATAGACCGCCGAGGGATAGTAGCTGACCCAGGCGAAGGGCAGATGGCCCGCGATGGCCGCCAGCCAGCCGGGAAACAGCCAGAGCGGCACCAGCCCGCCCGACAACAGGGTCATCAGGCTCATCAGGAACCACTCGAGGGCGAACACGGTCATCAGCCAGAAGGCGAGCAGGCCAGCCAGCGTCGCGAGGCTGAACAGCATGGCGAACGACAAACCCCAGAAGGCGAGGAATGCGAGGCCGTGGAAAGGGCTGGCCGGAGGCACCAGACCGTAGGTCAGGCCGACGACGATGGTGATCGGCAGCACGATGAGCAGCAGCTGGAAGGCGAAATTGCCCAGATGGCTGGCCAGCAGATAGGCCGGATAGTGCAGGGGCCTCAGCAGCATGACGGCGACGTCGCCGGTCTGCACGGCATTGCCGACCTCGTTGACGAGGCGGGAGAAGTCCCAGTAGAGCACCGGCCCGGCCAGCACCGCATAGGTGATCGCCTCGGGCAGCGAGACTCCATCGACGGTGGTGCCGGCGGCCGCGCCGTAGACCGAGACCCATATGGCGATGCGGGCGAAGATGAACACCAGGTCGCCGAAGGCCGCGGCCCAGACCGCGTTGCGATAGGCGAGGCGGGTCTGGAAGGTCCTGGCGGTGAAGGCGGCGTAAGCGGAAGCCCTCATGATGGCACCACCAGGTTCGGCTTCTGCTGATAGAAGGTGCGGATCACTTCCTCGATCGCCGGCTCGTCCAGGGCCGCGTCCTTGAGGTCGTAGCCGCCGCCGAGTTCGGTCAGCACATCGAGAATTGAGACGTCCTCGCGGTCGAGCAGGAAGTGCTTGGCGGCGCCGTCGTCGCGAACGAGGCGCGCGGTGGTGAGTTTCAGGGGCCCCGGATCGCTGCCGAATTCGAGCCGCAGGCGGCGGCGCGCCCCGAGCGCCGAGCGCAGCCGCCCCAGTTCGCCATCGAACAGCAGTCTGCCGTCATCGACCATGATCAGGCGCGGGCAGATCTCCTCGATGTCCTGCAGATCGTGGGTGGTGAGGATGATGGTCGTGCCGCGCTCGCGATTGATGCGGGCGAGAAACTTGCGCACCGCGTCCTTGGCGACGACGTCGAGCCCGATGGTGGGCTCATCGAGGAACAGGATTCTCGGATCATGGAGCAGCGCCATGGCGATTTCGGCACGCATGCGCTGGCCGAGGCTGAGCTGGCGCACCGGGCGGTCGAGATAGTCGCCCATGGACAGCATGTCGCTTAGAAAGGCGAGATTTTCGGCATAGCGGGGTTCCGCGATATCGTAGATGTGGCGGTGCAGGGCGAAGCTGTCGCGCACCGGCAGATCCCACCACAGCTGGCTGCGCTGGCCGAACACCACGCCGATCTGGGCGGCATTGACGATGCGGTGGCTGTGCGGTTCGCGGCCCAAGACGCCGAGGCGGCCGGCGCTGGGGACGAGGATGCCGGTCATCATTTTGATCATGGTGGATTTGCCGGCACCATTGGGGCCGAGATAGCCGACCGCCTCGCCCGCCGCGATCGAGAACGAGACGTCGCGTACGGCATTCACGGCGGTGAAGTCGCCGCTGAACAGGCTGCGGATCGACCCGAGCAGCCCGGGTCGACGCTTCGCCTGACGGAACGTCTTGGAAACTCCGCTGACGGTGATGACGGATGACATGGCGATCCCCCGGGGAGGGGGAGGGTAGGCGATTCTGGCGGGGGTGGGAGATGTTCCGGGATTGGGGCCACCCCCACCCTTGGTCTCTCCCCACAAGGGGGAGGGAGACGCTGGAGCACTGGCGGGAGGGCCGCCTCCCTTCTCCCCTTGAGGGAGAAGGTGGCGCGCAGCGCCGGATGAGGGGTCCGCGATGGTTGAGACAAACCCCTCATCCGCCCTTTGGGCACCTTCTCCCTCAAGGGGAGAAGGCGGTCCCGACTGCCATCGGTGCCAACTGCGATTGCCCTCCCCCCTGTGGGAAGGGAGACGCTGGGGCATTGGCGGTGGTCTGGTTGCTACTTCTGATTGCCGGGAGCAAAGGGGGGCCGGGGCGGTGATCGCCTCACCCCCCTCTTAGGATTTCCAGGGCTTAGCAAACGCCAAGCCCCATTCGAGCATAACTCTCATGGCCTGCTTGCCTCAAATCGGTCCACTGGACTGATTTGCCCTTCGGGACGGTTCGAAGTCCCCCGTGAACGGGGGAGGATCAAGTGCCGTTGAAGTGGTCGTAGATCTGCTGCGCCAGCTGGCTCGAGACGCCGGGGACGGCGGCAAGGTCGGCAAGGGCGGCGCGGCTGACCGCCTTGGCGGAGCCGAAGCGCTGGAGAAGCGCGCGCTTCCTCGTGGGGCCGATGCCCTCGATCTCGTCGAGCGGGTTCCTGACGACGTCCTTCTTGCGGCGGGCGCGGTGGGTGCCGATGGCGAAGCGGTGGGCTTCGTCGCGCAGGCGCTGCACGTAGTACAGCACCGGGTCGCGGTGCGGCAGCATGAAGGCCTCGCGGCCCTCCATGAAGAACTTCTCGCGGCCGGCATCGCGCTCCTCGCCCTTGGCGATGCCGATGAAAGTCACCTCGCGCGGCAGGTTGAGCGCGGAGATGACCTCGCGCACGGCATTGAGCTGGCCGGCGCCGCCATCGATGAACACCACGTCGGGCCAATCCGGCATGCCGCCGTCCTCGTCCTCGATCTCGGGGCCGCCGCTCTCGTTGGCCAGACGGGTGAAGCGGCGGGTCAGCACCTCTCGCATCATGCCGAAATCGTCGCCCGGGGTGATGTCGGTCGATTTGATGTTGTAGGTCCGGTAGTGCTTCTTGCTCAGCCCGTCCTCGCCGGCGACGATCATGGCGCCGACGGCATTGGTGCCGGAGATGTGCGAGTTGTCGTAGACCTCGATGCGGCGCGGCGGCTCGTCGAGGCCGAACAGGTTGGCGACGCCCTCGAGCAGGGTCTTCTGCGTCGCGCCCTCGGCGAGCTGGCGGCCGAGCGCTTCGCGCGCATTGTTGAGCGCGTGGACGACCAGCTCGCGCTTTTCGCCGCGCTGCGGGGTGAGCACGGCGACCTTGTGGCCGGCACGGGCGGAGAGCGCCTCCTCCATCAGGTCGCGCTCGCTGAGCTCGTGCGAGAGCAGCACCTGGCGGGGCGGGGTGCGGTCCTCGTAGAACTGCGAGATGAAGGCCTCGAGCACCTCGGCATCGGAGAGCGTCGCGTCGGCGCGCGGCCGGAAGGCGTGGTTGCCCCAGTTCTGGTAGGCCCGGAAGAAGAACACCTGGACGCAGAACTGCCCGGCTTCGTGGGCGATGGCAAACACGTCCGCCTCCTCGACGGTCTTGGCTGCCGCATCGCTGCCGCTCTGCACCAGGGCGAGGGCCGAGAGCCGGTCGCGCAGCAGGGCGGCGCGTTCGAAATCAAGGGCTTCGGCGGCGGCATTCATGTCGGTGGCGAGATGCTCCTGCACCGACTTGGACTTGCCGGAGAGGAACTGGCGCGCTTCCTCGACCAGTTCGGCATAGTCGGAAAGCGAGATCTCGCCGGTGCAGGGGGCGGAGCAGCGCTTGATCTGGTGCAGCATGCAGGGTCGGGTGCGGCCCCTGTAGAAGCTGTCGGAGCAGGTGCGGAGGAGGAACGCCTTCTGCAGCGAGTTGATGGTGCGCTTGACCGCGAGGGCCGAGGCGAAGGGCCCGAAATAGTGGCCCTTGGTGCGCCGCGTACCGCGGTGTTTGCGCAGCTCCGGGGCTTCGTGCTCGGTGGCGATCAGGATGTAGGGGAAGCTCTTGTCGTCGCGCAGCAGCACGTTGAAGCGGGGCTTCAGCCGCTTGATGAGGTTCGCTTCGAGCAGCAGCGCCTCGGCTTCGGTCTCGGTGCGCACGAACTCCATGTTGGCGGTGGCGGCGATCATCCGCTGGATGCGGATGTCGAGGCCTTCGGGCCGGGTGTAGTTGGTGACGCGTGCCTTGAGGCTTCGGGCCTTGCCGACATAGATGACTTCGCCGGCCGCATCGAACATGCGGTAGACCCCCGGCGCGGCCGGCAGTGTCTTGACGAAGTTGCGGATGACCTCCGGGCCGGAGGCTGGTGCAGGCTCGGTCATTTCCGGCGCGCGGTCGGGCCGCGGCGATCCGGGAACTCGAGATGCTCGCCGCCGTCGAGGGCGAGCATCTGGCCGGTCATGGCCGGAAGGCCGAGAACGGCCATGACTCCCGCCGCGATTCCGGCTTCGTCGGCGCTGGTGCCGAGGGGCAGCTCGGTCAGCCGGCGGGCATGGGCCTCGGCCGTCACATGCGGGGGTGGTACGGTGGGGCCCGGGGCGATGGCGTTGACGCGGATGCGCGGCGCCAGCGACTGGGCGAGGGTGCGGGTCATGGTCCACAGCACGGACTTGCTCAGCGTGTAGCTGAAATAGGCCGGGGAGAGGTCCAGCACGCGCTCGTCGATGATATTGATGATGTTGCCGGCGCGGCCGACGGGCAACTGGGCCGCGAAATCGCGCGACAGGAAGGCGGGCGCCTCGGCGTGAACGGCGAAATGAGCGTCCCAGAGCGTCTCGTCGAGGTCGAAGACCGCATCGCGCTCGAAGATCGAGGCGTTGTTGACGAGCAGTGTCAGTGGCCCGAACGGACCGGCCGCGGCCGCGATCAGCCCGGCCCGCTGGCTGCGGTCGGCCAGGTCGGCACCGATCGCGGCGGCGCGACCGCCATTGGCCCGGATCGAGTCGGCCGTGGCCTCCGCCTTCACGGCGGAGCTGCGGTAGTGGACCAGCACCGCCCAGCCTGCCGCGGCGAGCCTGCGCGCGATGGCTGCGCCAACACGATCGGCGGCACCGGTGACCAGGGCGACTCCGGGCGTGGGGCCCTCGACGGCGGCGGGGTATTGCGGTGTTTCGGTGGTCATGAGTCGCATCAAGGATAAGGCGTTCGTCGACGGGCTTCAATTTCTAGCAGGAGCGCCTGTCAGAACGTGGCAGCTGTCGAATTCGTCCACCCGCGTTCGGGCCGGGCGCCCTGTGTGGTCTTGCATTGCGCCACTCCGGCGGGCATTGCTCGACGGGTAGTGCCCTCAAGCACGAGAGTCTGGAAGTGACCGACGCCGCATCGCCTCGGGCCCGGGTCGACAATGTCGCCCTCGGCATCGGGCTCAGCCTGTTCGCCATCGTGATCTTCGGGGTCCAGGATGCCATGGCCAAGCTCCTGGTGCAGGGCATCTCGCCGTTTCAGCTGGCGATGATGCGCTTCTGGGCATTCGCGGCCTTCTCGCTGGTGCTGGTGGCGCGGCAGGCGCCGCTCAGGCAGGCGTTCCGATCGCGCCACCCCTGGCTGCAGGTGGCGCGCGCCGTCCTGCTGGTGGTCGATATCTGGCTGTTCGCCATTGCGCTGATCGATGTGCCGCTGGCCGAACTGCAGGCGATCGTTCTGGTCTATCCGCTGCTCGCAACGCTGTTTGCCATCCCCATCCTGGGGGAGAAGGTGGGGATGTTCCGCTTCGTCGCGGTCGGCGTCGGCTTCGTCGGGGCGCTGGTCATCGTGCGGCCCGGCGGGCTGCCGCTCGACTGGGGCGTCCTGGCAGGCATCGGCTCGGCCGCCGCCTATGCACTCTACATCGCCCTGACCCGCAAGGTGTCGCGGCACGATTCGACCGCGACCAGTATGGTCTATGTCGGCATTGTCGGGCTCCTGCTGACCAGCGCGGTCGGCGTGTTCTTCTGGGCCCCGCTCGAGCCCGGCTCGCTGCTTCTCGTCGGGGCGGTGATGCTGACCTCGACTGCCGCGCACGGGCTGATGATGGTGGCTTTGGCCCGCGCGCCCGCCAGCACGCTGCAGCCGTTCAACTACATGTCGCTGCCGCTCGGCATCACGCTCAGCTATGTCGTGTTCGGACATCTGATCGATCCGGTGGCCCTGCTGGGCGGTGCCGTGATCGTCGGCGCCGGCCTCGTGGTCATGGCGCGAGAGCGGTATCTCGCCCGGCAGGGACGCGAAACCGCGGCAGTGGCCGCCGAGGAATCGCCGACGCACTGAAGCGCAGGCGCGCCGGACCTAGCCGAAGCGGCTCGCGATCCACACCCCGCCGGCAGCCGAAACGGCGGTCAGAAGCGTACCCCAGGCCATGTCGACGAGCGCCACGGTGGGCGTGAAACCGCGCATGGTGGAGAGATTGGTGAGGTCATAGGTGCCGTAGGCGACGAGGCCGAGCACCGCCCCCATCAGCAGGGCCTTGAGCACGTCGCCCTCGGCCGGTGCGGCGACGAGGATGACGAGACCGGCGACATAGGCCAGGTAGAAGCCGGCGGCGATCATCAGGTTCGGCTGCTCGAGCAGCAGGTCGCCCAGTTCGCGCCGGTAGAAGTTCTTGCCGGTCAGCGTCAGCCAGACAAAATCGAGCGGGAAGAACACCACGGCACAGGCCGCAAACAGGATCAGGTATTTGGTCAATCGGGCCTCGCCGCGCAGGATGCACAAGTTGAAACGCGCCGGGGCCGCCGCGGATCACTCCGGACCCTTGAATCGCGCAGCGGTGATGGGCATCTGAACGCAGCAAGGGGCGCTGCGCCCAGGGAGGCTGCGATGGTCATCGTGCTCGAAATCCTCTTGGTCGCCGGCCTGGTCGGACTGGTGGCAAGTTACCTGTTTCGTGGCCGCCGCGAAGCGGAACGGCAGGCGGTGACCGAACAGCGCGTCGCGGCCTACATGCAGACCATCCGCAGGGAGGCCAGCAACCCCGAGCTGCTGGCGATGAGCGATGGCGAACTCAAGGAGCTGCTGCTGTCGAGCGCTCGCAACCTGCGGGTGCAGGCCGACCGCAAGTGGTACCTGCTGGTCGGCGGCGGCGTCGTGGCGTTCTTCGCCGCGATCATGGTGGGCACGGAGGAGGGCACGCGCGGCTTCGGCATCGCCATGCTGGTCGGGGCGGCGGTCCTTTACGGACTCAACGAGTATATCGGCCGGCGCATGCGGGAGCCGCTGAACAAGCGCGGCATCGATCCCGAACGGCTGCGGGTCGAGTAGCGCTACAGCCGCCGCATCCGGCCGACCATGAAGACCAGGGCGCCGGCAATGATGAGCAGGAAGGGCGCCAGCACCAGGATGGACAAGATGGTGCCGTCGAGGTGCATCTGGCCGGCGCTGCCCCTCAGCTCGGC
>NZ_JAYRYM010000136.1:0-10789 GCF_041917035.1 Devosia sp.
GGAGCCGTTCTCGGCGCTGACGGAGGCGATCACCACGCCGCAGGTCAATTGCTTCATCACCCGCACTACGGCAGAGACGCATCGGATCATCGCCGACAATCTGCATCGCTCGGCCATGTACTCGGGACGCATCCAGAGCCGCGGGCCGCGCTACTGTCCATCGATCGAGGACAAGATCGTGCGCTTCGCCGATCGCGACAGCCACCAGATCTTCCTCGAGCCGGAGGGGCTCGACGATCCGACGATCTACCCGAACGGGCTGTCGACCTCGCTGCCGGCCGAGGTGCAGGAAGCCTTCTTGCGCTCCATGCCGGGGCTCGGCGGCGTCCGGATCATCAGGCCCGGTTATGCGATCGAGTACGATCACGTCGACCCACGCGAGCTCAGGCCGACGCTGGAGCTGAAGCGCCTGCCGGGGCTGTACCTCGCCGGGCAGATCAACGGGACGACGGGCTACGAGGAAGCCGCGGCCCAGGGGCTGCTGGCGGGCGCAAATGCCGGTCGGTCGGCGACCGGCGGCAGGCCGCTGGTGCTGTCGCGGACGGAGAGCTATCTCGGCGTCATGGTGGACGACCTGGTGACGCGCGGAGTGAGCGAGCCCTACCGCATGTTCACCTCGCGGGCCGAGTTCCGCCTGCATCTGCGCAGCGACAATGCCGACCAGCGGCTGACGCCGGTCGCCATCGAGGCGGGCCTCGTCGGGAACGAGCGGCGCGACCGGTTCGAGCAATGCATGGCGCGGCTGGCGGCTGGCCGGTCGCTGCTGGAGCGGCTGACCACGACGCCGAGTGCCGCCCGCCGGGCGGGGCTGAACGTCAATGCCGACGGCCAACGGCGCAGCGCCTTCGAGTTGCTGTCCTACCCGGAAGCGAGCGTCGATGCCCTGCGGGGCGTGTGGCCGGAAATCGGCGGCATCGAGTCCTCGGTCCTCGATCAGCTGACCGTCGACGCGCAGTATGCGGTCTACCTCGATCGGCAGCGGGCCGACATCGCGGCGATGCGGCGGGACGAGTCGCGGCAGATTCCCGACTGGATCGACTATGCGGCTCTGCCCGGCCTGTCGATGGAGCTGCGGGATAAGTTGACGCAGCACCGCCCTGCCACAATCGCCCAGGCGCAGGGCATTGACGGGGTGACGCCGGCGGCGATCACGCTGCTGTTGTCGGTGATCCGTCGCGGTACGATGCGCAAGGCCGGCTAGGTGACGACCGTCGGCGGAATTCACGCGTATTCCCAATGGTTTGGGCGCCCCGACGCGGAGGTCGAGGCCGACCTCGCGGCGTTCACGAGGCTGCTGCTGAAGTGGAATGCCACGCAGAATCTTGTTTCACGTGAAACCGAGGCCGACGCCTGGCGCCGGCACGTGCTCGATTCGCTCCAGGTCCTGCCACTGATCGGTCACCTTGCTGAACGGGGTCGTCCCCGTCGGGTGCTGGATGTCGGCAGCGGCGGGGGATTGCCGGCGCTGCCGCTGGCAATTGCCGCCAAGGGCGCACCCTGGCAGTTCACTCTGGTGGAACCGATCGGCAAGAAGGTCGCGTTCCTCAGGACGGTGATTCGCGAGCTGCATCTGCCGGCCGAGGTGCGGGCCACCCGCCTGGCCGAAAATGATTCACGTGAAACACCGGGTTTCGACGCCATCACCTCCCGGGCGCTGGCGCCGCTGCCGCAGCTGCTCGGCCTGATCGCGCCCCGGTTCGGCCCCGAAACCGTGGCCGTGCTGCACAAGGGACGCGACCATGCTGTGGAGCTTTCAGAAAGCCGTTTGGCCTGGGAGTTCGACGTGGTAATACAACCCAGCGCCACCGACGACCGCGGCGTCCTGCTTCGGATCACGAATCTTCGTGCGAGGTCAGGGAGTTAACGGCTAACCCCCGGGAGGCCCGACTTGGCTCCGCGAATTCTGACACTCGCCAACCAGAAGGGCGGCGTCGGCAAGACCACCACGGCGATCAACCTCGCCACCGCCCTTGCGGCGATCGGCGAAAGGGTGCTGATCATCGATCTCGATCCGCAGGGCAATGCCTCGACCGGGCTTGGCATCGATCGGGCCGGGCGGGAGATCTCGAGCTACGACCTGCTGGTCGGAGAGGCCAGCATCGCCGCTGCAGCGACGATGACCAGTGTTCCCAATGTCGCCATCGTTCCCTCGACGCTGGACCTTCTCGGCGTGGAGCTGACGATCGCGCAGCAGGCGGACCGCGCCTTCCGCTTGCGCGAGGCCTTCAAGTCGATTGGCGAGCTGAGGATCAGCGGCAAGGACGTGAGCTATGTGCTGGTCGACTGCCCGCCCTCGCTCAACCTGCTGACCATCAACGCCCTGGTCGCAGCCGACGCCGTGCTGGTCCCGCTGCAGTGCGAATTCTTCGCGCTCGAGGGGCTGAGCCAGCTGCTGCAGACCATCGAGCAGATTCGCACGACGCTCAACCCGCGCCTCTCCATCCAGGGGGTGGTGATGACCATGTTCGACAAGCGAAACAACCTGTCGGAACAGGTCCTTGCCGACGTCCGCAGCGAGATGGGGTCGCTCGTCTACGACACGGTGATACCGCGCAATGTGCGCCTCTCCGAAGCGCCGTCCTACGGCAAGCCGGCGCTGCTCTATGACCTCAAGTGCGCCGGCAGCCAGGCCTATCTCCGCCTCGCCACCGAAGTGATTCGGCGCGAGCGGCAACTGATCGCAGCATAGGAGCGATCCATGAACGAACGACCCTCACGGCTTGGCCGGGGCCTTGCCGCCCTGATCGGCGACATGGCGACGATGGATGGTGCACGGCTCGCCGAAAGCGGCAGCGTCCGGCGCCTGCCGGTGGCGTTCCTGATCGGCAATCGCGCCAATCCCCGCCGCGAGTTCGACCCCGAGCAGCTCGAGGAGCTGACCAGCTCGATCCGCGAGAAGGGGGTGATGCAGCCGCTGCTGGTGCGGCCGACCGCCGACCCCAACCAGTTCGAGATCATCGCCGGGGAGCGCCGCTGGCGAGCCTCGCAGCGCGCCGGCCTCAACGAAGTGCCGGTGCTGGTGCGGGAGGTCGACGACAAGGAAGCGCTCGAACTCGCGATCATCGAGAACGTGCAGCGCGTCGACCTCAGCCCGCTCGAGGAGGCGATGGGCTATGAGCAGCTGATCGAGCAGTTCGCCTACACGCAGCAGGACCTGGCGCAGGTGATCGGCAAGAGCCGCTCGCACGTGGCGAACACGCTGCGGCTGCTGAAGCTGCCGCAGGAGGTGCGCGACATGATGGGCCGGGGCGAGCTGACCGCCGGCCACGCGCGCACCCTGATCACGGCGGAGGATCCGGCGGCGCTGGCGCGGCGCATCGTCGGCAGCGGCCTGTCGGTACGCGAGGCAGAGGCGCTGAGCCAGCGCGACGCGGCGACGCCGCGCAAGAAGGCCCCGCCGGCGGATCGCGACGCCGACCTCGTGGCGCTGGAGAAGCGCCTGTCCGACGTGCTCGGGCTGCATGTATCGGTCGATCACAAGGACCAGGGGGGGCGGCTCGAGATCCGCTACCGCACGCTCGAGCAGCTCGACGGCATCTGCATGAAACTGACCGGGTACGGCGTTTAGCCGGCCCCGCGCGACGGCGGCCGGCGAGGCGGCGGCTACTGGCTCGCCCAGATGATCCGCCCCATTCCCTCGACGTCGCCGACCGGCACCACACGCGGTGGGTGCGCCGGGTTGATCGAGTGCAGCTCCAGCACGCGCACTGTCTGGCGGTGCAGGATCTTGACCAGCACCTCGCCATCCTTGGTCCGTACCACCACTCGGTCGCCACGCCGCACCTGCGCGGTGGGAGAGACGACGATGATGTCGCCATCGCGATAGAGCGGCAGCATGGAATCGCCGGTGACCTCGAGCGCATAGCTGCCGTCTTCCGCGGCGAGCGGCAGCGGTACTTCGTCCCAGCCCTGGCCGGCCGGGAAGCCGGCCGAATCGAAGAAGCCGCCGGAACCTGCCTGAGCGAGCCCGAGCAGCGGCACGGACGGGCGGTCGATGCCCGCCGGCAGCTGCAGGTAGGCGCCGCCCGCGGCGAGGAACGCATCGAAGGTCTCGCCCGTCGCCTCGAGCACCTTGGCGATGCTCTCGGTCGAAGGCCAGCGCTCCCGGCCATCCTTGCTCACCCGCTTGGACTTGTTGAAGGCGGTCGCGTCGAGCCCGGCGAGCCGCGCGAGCCCGGAGGCCGTCAGACCGTGACGCCCGGCGATCGCATCGATGGCATTCCAGATATCGCGATGGGAGAGCACGTAGCCGCCGGCAGTTTCGAGGAAACTTGTCCCAAAAGGAAACTCGTCCTATCCTAGGTGCGGGTCCCTGCCTTGTAAAGCGGCGGTGCCGGCCGCAGGCCGTGCGGCCCGGAGGGGGCGTGTCGCCGGTGGGACAGAAAGCGGTCGGATGAGCACCCTTGACCTGATCGTGCGGCTGACGGCCGCCCTCGGAATCGGCCTCCTGGTCGGGCTCGAGCGGGGTTGGCAGAGCCGGGACGAAGAGGCGGGCCGCCGCGCCGCCGGCTTCCGCACCTTTGCCCTTTCGGGCCTGCTGGGCGGCGCCGCGGCGCTGCTCGGCAGCCTCACCGACCCGATCGTCGTCGGCTTCGTCTTCGTCGGCTATCTCGCGGTCTTCGCCGCGTTTCACTGGATCGAGGCGCAGGCCGATGGCAATTTCAGCGTCACCGGCGTGGTGGCCGGGGGGCTGACCTTCGTGCTCGGCGCCATCGCGGTGCTCGGCGACCTGCTGATCGCCAGCGCCGCGGCGGTGGCGATGACGCTGCTGCTGGCGCTCCGCGAACAGCTGCACCGCTGGGTCGCCTCGCTGACCTGGCAGGAAATCCGCGCCGTGCTGACGCTGCTGGCGATGAGCTTCCTCCTGCTGCCCATCCTGCCGCGCACGCCGCTCGACCCATGGGGCGTGCTCAACCTGTTCGACATCTGGCTCTACGCCATCCTGATCGCCGCCATCTCGTTCGGCGGCTATGTGGCGGTGCGCGTCTTCGGCGACAGGCTCGGCGTGCTGATGGCGGCCCTGGCCGGCGGGCTCGCCTCCTCGACGGCCGTCACCGTGACGCTGGCGCGGCTCGGCCGCGAGCATCCGGGCTCGGCGCGGCTGCTTTCGGCGGGAATCCTCGTGGCCGGCGTAGTGATGGCCGCCCGCGTCGGCATCGTCGCGGTGGCCATTCAGCCGGCGCTGCTTGCCGTGCTGGGGCCGCCGATGATCGCGCTCGGGGGCGTGCTGGCCGCCGGCGCCGCCGCGCTGCTGCTCACCGCCGGGGCGGGAGCGCACCAGCAGCCGCGGCTCGAAATCACCAACCCGCTGGCACTCGGCACGGCGCTGCGGCTGGCTGCCTTCATCGCGCTGGTCATCGTCGCGGCGGAGCTGGCGCACCGCTTCGTCGGCACCGGCGCCGTCCTCGCCGTCGCCGCCGTCTCCGGCATCGCCGATGTCGACGCGGTCACCGTTTCGATGGCCGGGCAGGCCGGAGGGGGCGTCGGCGCCGAGACAGCGGGCCTCGCCATTCTCGTCGCCGTGGCGGTCAACACCCTGTCGAAGGCGGCGATCGCCGCAGCGACAGGCGGGCAGCGGATCGGCCTGCAGGTGGCGGCGGTCAGCCTGACGGCGTTGCTGGCGGCCGCGCTGTGCTGGATTTTCCTCGCCTGATCGACGCCCCGGACTTGCCTTCGTCCGCGGCCTCGCCCAGAAGTCGTGTCATGCAGCACGACCTTCCCGAGTTCATCTACAAGGTTGCCGATCGCGCGGTGTTCGAGGCCTCGCTGGCGGCCGGCCGTTTCGTCGGCCAGCCGATCGACCGGACCGATGGCTACATCCATTTCTCCGCCGCGGCGCAACTCGCCGAAACGATCCGGCTCTACTTCGCCGGCCTTGGCGCGCAGGTGCTGTTCCAGGTGGCGACGGCCCCGCTCGGAGAGGCGCTGCGCTGGGAGGCCTCACGCGGCGGCGAGCCGTTCCCGCACCTCTACGGCGAGTTGCCGATGGCGGCGGTAACCGCGCTCGCCGGGCTCGATGTGCCGGCCGACGGGCGGGTGGCACTGCCGGACTGGGTCAGATGATCTTCTCCGGCCTGTCGCCGCTGCTCCGCGTGCCGCTGCTCTCCGGGCTCACCCGCGAGGCGCTGCTCAGGATGGACCCCGAGATCGCCCATCGCGCGACCATCGCGGCGCTGCGCCTCGGGCTGGCCCCGGAGCAGGAGGGGGCCGATCCGCCGGAGCTGCGCACGACGCTGTGTGGCCTCGACCTCGTGAACCCGGTCGGCATGGCCGCCGGCTTCGACAAGGATGCCGAGGTGCCCAAGCCGCTGGCCCGCATGGGCTTCGGCATGGTCGAGGTCGGCACGGTCACGCCGCGCCCGCAGCAGGGCAACCCGAAGCCGCGGCTGTTTCGCATCGCGGCCGCCGAAGGCGTGGTCAACCGCATGGGGTTCAACAACGAGGGGCACGAGGCCGCCTTCGCGCGGCTGAAAGGCGCCCATGTCGGCGCCATCCTCGGGGTCAATATCGGGGCCAACAAGGACAGCGAGGACTTCGTCGCCGACTACGTCAAGGGTGTCACCCGCTTCGCCGACGTCGCCGACTACCTGACGGTGAACATCTCCTCGCCCAACACTCCGGGCCTGCGGAACCTCCAGGCCGACGAGGCCCTGACCCGGCTGCTCGCCGCCGTGCTGAAGGCCCGCTCGAAGGCCTCGGTCCGCGTGCCGGTGCTGCTCAAGCTTGCCCCCGACCTCGACGAGAAGGCCCTCGACGGCGTCGCGCGGGTGGTCCTCGCCACCGACCTCGACGGACTGATCATGAGCAACACCACGCTCGGCCGCGACACCGTCGCCGGCCTGGAGAACGCCGGCGAGGCCGGCGGGCTCTCCGGCCGGCCGCTGTTCAACCTGGCCACCACCCGCCTCGCCCAGTTGCGCCAGCGCGTCGGCAGCCTGCCGATCGTCGGGGTCGGCGGCATCCACTCGCCGGAAAGCGCCGTCGCCAAGTTCGAGGCCGGCGCCAACGCCATCCAGCTCTACACCGCGCTGGTCTTCGGCGGCCTCGATCTGCTCGACCGGCTGAAACGCGGCCTCGCCGCCACCGTCCGGAGCCGCGGCCTCACCTCAGTCGCCGGCCTCACCGGCGCCACGACGGCGGAGTGGGCCTCGGGCAAGGCCAGCCTGTAGTGGCGGTGGCCGGCACCGACGCACCGTCCGCGCATAAGGCGCCATGTTTCACGTGGAACGCGCCCGCGCCTCACCGCTCGGCGGCGAGGAGGGAGACGGCAAGCAGCGCCCGGCGCGCAATAACTTCCTGTAACGAATAGCGTTTGCGGCTGTCGGAGATGGCCGAGAGCAGCCGGTCGAGGGCGCTTTGCAGGCTGTCGTCGGACCACAGGCGCAGCTGCCGCTCCAGCCCGGCGCGGCGCGAGAAGTGCGGCTTCGGTCGCGCCGAGTCGAGGACGGCGCCGGCCGGCCTGCCGGCATCGACCTCGGAGCGCCAGCGCCGCAGCGTCGCGAAGTGGTTGAGGCAGCTGGCCAGCACCTGCTGGACATTGATCGCCGCGGCCAGGGCCCGTTCCAGCGCCAGGTCGAGCGCCGCGGCGTGCCCCGCGGCGGTGGCGTCGACGATCTCGTCGAGCACCAGCGCGGCATTGTCGGCACAGAGCAGCAGTACGTCATCGCGGGTGATCAGCTTGCTCTGGGCGGCGTAGAGCTCGAGCTTTTCCAGTTCGCGCCGGGTGACCTCGCGGTCGTTGCCGAGGGAATCGCGCAGGGCAGCGACGGCATCGGCGTCGGCGCGGATGCCGGCCTTGGCAAAGCTCTCGCCGATCAGTCGGCCCAGCGACTCGTCGCTGTCGGGGAAACAGGGCAGGGCGCGGCCGGAACGGGCCGCCTCGACCAGCGCGCGCAGCGGATCGCGCGGCGCGAGATTGCCGGCCTCGAGGATGATGGCGGCGCCCGGCGCATCGGCGAGTTCGGCCAGCGTCACGACCAGACTCTTGCCGGCGCCGCGGACGCGAATCACCCGCCTGTCGCCGAACAGCGAGGTGGTCCGCGCCTCGAGCGCGAGGCGCGACGGATCGGCATCGAGTTCGCCGGCGTCGAGCACCACGAGGTTCATGCCATCGGCATCGGATCCGGCAAAGCGCCGCGCCAACCGCTGGGCGGTCTCGCGCACGAGGCCGGTATCGGGCCCGTAGGCGAGGAAGATCCCCTGCTCGATGTCGGGGCGGTCGAGGAAGCGGCCGACCTCGTGCGCCTTGAGCGCGACCATCAGCCGGCCGGTCGGGCGAGGGCACCGAGCAGTGTGAGCCGGATCGTCTCGGCCAGGGCACGGGCCGCCTGCTCGCGCGCCTGCGTCTCGGCCTCGTACTCGCTGAGGCCCTGCCGGTCGATGGTGAACGGGGCGGCGGCGGAGCGGCTGGCGGTGTAGACCACCGCGCCATCGGCGCCGACGATCTCGATACTGGCGGTGACGACGGCTTCGCGCTGGGCGGCAGGCCGGGCGACATTGGAGCGGGTCAGCGCCCGTGTCGCGGTGCTGACGTCCAAGCGGACGAGCGGTAGCGAGGGGTCAGTGCTGCGGCCGAGGCGGAGGGCGAGATCCTGGTAGATGATCTGCTCGAGCCGGTTCTCGGGCCTCGCGTAGCGGAACGCGTGCTTTTCCACCCCGAGGCCGCGTTCGCCGTAAACCGGCACGAAGCCGGAACAGGCCGAGAGCGTCGTGGCGCCGGCGAGGGCCAGCGCCAGCACGGCGGCGCGCAGCAGACGCGCTCTAGACGACCACATTGACGATCCTGTCGGGCACGATCACCAGCTTTCTGGGACTCCTGCCGTCCAGCATGCGGGCAACCGCCTCGAGTGACAAGGCCTGTTTCTCCACCAGATCGGAGGGAGCGCCGACGGGCACGGTGATCTCGCCGCGCCGCTTGCCATTGACCTGGACCGGAATGACGACGGTCGAATCGAGCAGCAGGGCCGGATCGACTTCCGGCCAGACGGCATCAATGACGAGCCCCGACTTGCCGAGCGCCGCCCAACAGGTCTCGGCGAGATGCGGCATCATCGGCGCGACGACCTGGACCAACCGCTCGACGGCCTCGCGCAGGGCGGCGAGCTGGGCCGGCGAGACGGCGCCGGCCGTCGCCTGCGCGAACCTGCCGATGGCATTGGCGAGTTCGTAGATCTGCGCCACGGCGCGGTTGAAGCGGAGCCCCTCGATCTCGCTGCCGACGCTGGCGACGGTGCGGTGGACGCTGCGGCGCAGGTCGGCGACACCGTCGTCGCCGGCGGCGCCGGCGGTCGGGCCTTCCGCTTCGCGGTCGAGGAAATCCGCGACCAGCTTCCAGACGCGCTGCAGGAAGCGGCTGGCGCCCTCGATGCCCGCCTCGGTCCACTGCACGTCGCGCTCGGGCGGCGAGTCGGAGAGCATGAACCAGCGCGCCGTGTCGGCCCCGTAGGTCGCGACGATCTCGTCGGGATCGACGACGTTCTTCTTGGACTTGCTCATCTTCTCGATGGAGCCGATGTCGACCGCCGCGCCGGTCTTGGCGTGCCGGGCACTGCGCACGTCGCCACCGGTGACCACCACGTCGGCGGGCGAGAGCCATTCGCCGGCGGCATCGCGATAGGTCTCGTGCACCACCATGCCCTGGGTGAACAGGCCCCTGAACGGTTCGTCGAGGTTGAGGTGGCCGGCCTTCTTCATGGCGCGGGTGAAGAAGCGCGAATAGAGCAGGTGCAGGATGGCGTGCTCGACGCCGCCGATATACTGGTCGACCGGCAGCCAGGCATTGGCGATGGCCGGAATGGTCGGGGTCTCGGCATCGGGGGCGGTGAAGCGGGCGAAGTACCAGGAGCTGTCGACGAAGGTGTCCATGGTATCGGTCTCGCGCGTCGCCGGGCGGCCGCAGTGCGGGCAGGCGACGTGCTTCCAGCTCGGGTGGTGGTCGAGCGGATTGCCGGGCCGGTCGAAGCTCACGTCCTCGGGCAGCACCACCGGCAGGTGCTTATCCGGCACCGGCAGGGTGCCGCATACCTCACAGTGGATCACCGGGATGGGGCAGCCCCAGTAGCGCTGGCGCGAGATGCCCCAGTCGCGCAGGCGGTAGTTGACCTCGACGGTTCCCTGCGGGTGGTTGTCGACGGTTCGCGCGGCGAAATGGGCGGCGATGGCCTGCTTGGCGGCCTCGATCTCGAGGCCGTCGAGGAAGCCCGAGTGATAGATGCGGCCGGGACCGGTATAGGCCTCGTCGCCGACCTCGAAACCGTCCGGATCGCCGCCGTCCGGCAACACCACCGGGATCACCGGCAGGCCGTAGCGGCGGGCGAAATCGAGGTCGCGCTGATCGTGCGCCGGACAGCCGAAGATGGCGCCGGTGCCGTAGTCCATCAGGACGAAATTGGCGATGTAGACCGGCAGCGTGGCGCCGGGCCGGACCGGATGCCGCACATGCAGCCCGGTGAAGCGGCCGAGCTTTTCCGCCTTGTCGATGGTCTCGGTGGCGGTGCCGTGGCGGCGGGTCTCGGCGATGAACTCGGCCAGCTCGGCATTGCCGGAGGCCAGTTCGGCGGCGAGCGGGTGATCGGCGGAAATGGCGATGAAGCTCGCCCCGAAGATGGTGTCGGGCCGGGTAGTGAAGACCTCGATGCTGGTCGCCCGGGTGTGCGCCGAGGGGACCAGCTCGAAGAACAGCCGCAGGCCCTCGGAACGGCCGATCCAGTTGCGCTGCATGGTGCGCACCTTCTCGGGCCAGCGGTCGAGCGTATCGAGGGCGGCCAGCAGCTCCTCCGAATAGTCGGAA
>NZ_JAYRYM010000137.1:0-10789 GCF_041917035.1 Devosia sp.
CGCGCACCTGACCTTCGAACTGTTCAAGGACCTCGCGGGCAAGCTGGAGTCAGTCCATATCCCCTACAGAGGCGGGGCTCCGGCGCTTCAGGATGTGGTCTCCGGGCATGTCCCGATCCTCGCCGACACATTCAGCAGCACGCTTCCATTCCACCGGCAGAAGCTGCTGCGGGTCATTGTCATGACCGGCGAGAAGCGCTCGACCCTTGCGCCCGAGATCCCGACCGGCGTGGAGTCGGGCCTGCCTGGCCTCGTCGCGAGCACCTCGGGCCTCATCCTGGGTCCGGCAGGTCTGCCAGATGCCGTAGTGGCGCGGCTGCGGACAGCTTTCTCCGCATTGATGAATGACCCTGCATTCCAGAAAAAGCTGATCGAGCTCAACTTTCAGCCCGCCACGGACTGGTCACCAGAGAATACCGGCCGCTTCATCTCCAGCGAAATCGCGAAATGGGCTCCGGTCGTCAAGAGCACAGGCACCGTCATGAACTGACCCTGACCGCCTCAAAGCCACCGGCCAGGAGTGCGGAATTCTTGGGATCACAGCTGCATTGGCGGCGCGTCTGCCGACGACAACGCGAGTTGATGCCGCCGGCGAACCAACTCCACGGAGACACCCATGCTCAAGACGCTTCTCGCAAGTCTCGGCTGCGCCGCCCTCCTGCTTTCAACGCCGGCCACTGCCCAGTATCCGGAAAGACCCGTCAAACTGGTGCTGCCCCTGCCCGCGGGCTCGGCGACCGATACCGTTGCCCGCGTCATTGCGCGCGCCATGGAGGCTTCCCTCGGGCAGCCGATCATCATCGAGAATCGCGCCGGCGCTGACGGCGCGATCGCCGCGCTAGCCGTCGCGAGGTCAGAGCCGGACGGCTACACGCTGCTGTTTGCCACGAACAGCCCGATGTCGGCTGTTCCGGCCATGAAGCTGCAGCCCGGATACGATCCGGCCACGGACTTCTCCCCCATATCGCTCGTCGGACGCTACTCGTCGTTCCTTTGGGTTCATCCTGATGCCCCAATCCGCTCGTTGCAGGAGATGGTCGCCTATGCGCGGGCCAATCCCGGTAAACTGAGCTACGCCACCGGCAATACGGGTGGGCAGGTCGCGATGCTGCAATTGCTGGCGCTCGCCGGCAAACCGACGCTTGTTCACGTGCCCTACCGAGGAGAACCTGCTGCAATCGTCGACGTTGTATCGGGACGCATTCCGTTGATGTTCGCTACTCCGACCACGGCGGGCTCGTTCGCAAGGGAGGGCAAGCTCCGTCCGCTCGTCACGACGCTGCCGCAGCGCAGCCCCGCGTTTCCCGAGGTTCCGACGGTACAGGAAGCTGGTCTGCCCGGCTTCTCGATCACGCTCTGGGCAGGGATGTTCGGGCCGGCCAAGCTGCCGGCGGCCATTGTGCAACGCCTCAATGCGGGGGTGCAGTTCGCCATTCGTCAGCCTGAGGTTCGCCAGATCCTCGAAGCGCAGCAGTTCTTTGCCGAGGGTTCGACCGTCGAAGAATTGCAGCGTTTCACCGTGGAACAGTTGAATGCGTATCGGAATGCATTGCGCGACGCGGGGGTGGAGCCGAACTGATGACGATGACTGTCGTGGCCCCCGAACGAATCCCCGAAGATTGGCCGGATCGCATTCGGCCGCATAGTCTTCACGCCGGGTGGAGCCGGTATCAGGCTGCGGCGCCGGACGCGTGACCATGAATGCTGTAACTGACGCCAACGGATCCCCCGACCCAGTGTTCGTCAAGAGCCAGGTTGCAGACGAAAAGCTCATGGCCAGGCGGCGCGGGCAGATTGTCCCCGCGGCGGTCGCGCTGTTTTCGGAGCGAGGCTATTACCGCACCACCATCCAGGACATCGCGAGACGGGCCGGGGTCAGTACCGGCCTGATCTACCAGTACGCACAGACGAAGGAGGACATCCTACTCCTGTCGCTGATCAACGTGATGGAGACCTACAAACAAGCGATTCCGGATGCCGCAAAAGGCAGGAACGACCCTCTCGACGTGCTCTGGGCCTCACTCGCAGCCTATTGTCGGGTGGTGGACCGCGCGCGCAATGCCGCGGTCCTCGCCTATCGTTCCACCAAATCGCTGCCGCGCGAGCACCGCCAGTTCCTCAAGCAGGTCGAACTCGATACCAACGAGCTCATTGCCAAGGCGCTCAGGACATGCATCGACGCGGGCGTGTTCCGTCAGGTCAACGTCGATCTCGTGACCTACCAGTTCGTCCTCTACGCCCACACCTGGGCGCTGAAGCACTGGCGACTGTCGCAGTTCACCGACATCGAGGGCTATATCGCCCAGGGCTTCGATTTCTTCGTTCACGCCATGGCGACGCCCAGGGGCTTGGAGACGTACGCAGACTTCCGGCAAGTCCGCGAAGAAGGGTCGCACCCCCCTTCAACAAGCGGGTCTGTCAATCAAGCGGCAGAGGGCGAAGTCGCCAAGTGACCTGCTGCTGAAGCACACTTCTCGTCCGATCGACCTGTTGATGGCAGTTGGAACTTGGCTACCAGCGACCAGTCAATGGCAGCTGTTGCGACAGAGAGGAAGGTCCGCAACTGAGGCGCAAAGCATCTTCGCTCAACGATGCCCGAAGGGGCTGACCATAGTCCCGAAGCGCAGCAACGCTCCCGCCGTTCCCCGCGGATCGATCCACGGCTCGCGACAGGCCGCAGCGATCATGCGTTTGGGCTGAAGTCAGGATTGAAAACGGCGGCTGAGGTAGGGGCTTCCCGCCTGCCCGAACCGCCAGGGCCGCTCGGCGGGCCGGGAAATGCCGATCCGTGGTCCCTTCGCCACCGCAACGGTGCCGCTTCGCGGCGAAAGCAACAAGGGGGAGCCCGCCAGAGAAACCCCGTCGAGGGCGCCGGTGATCCCCAATGCCTGCGTCAGACGCCCCGGGCCGGCACAGAGGACCCGCGGATCGTCCAACCCTCGGCGCTGTCTCATCACCTCGAGGCCATGGGTGGGCTCGATCGCGCGGATGAGCACCGCCGATCCGGGCTGGCAGACCAGGTTCAGGCACCAGTGGAGGCCGTAGGAGCGGTAAACGTAGATTGTGCCGGCCCTGGCGAACATGGCGGCATTGCCCGTGCGGCGACCCCGGAAGCTGTGCGAGGCCGGATCATCGTCTCGGTACGCCTCCGTCTCGATGATGATGCCTCCCGCCCCCACGTGGCTGAGGGTGGCGCCGATCAGCCATTCCGCTGCTTCGACGGGATCGGCCGGAAGTCGGCTCGCCATCACGCCGCTTTCTTGCCCCGGGGCTTGCCCGGGGCCTTGGCGGCACCGGCCGTGGACTTTCCGCGCCCCTTCGCCGGACCGCCGGCGACGCCCGCGCTCTCGCGCAGGGCCGCCATCAGGTCGACGACCTTGGGAGCTCGCTTTTCCTTTGGACGCTTCACGGCCTTTCCGGCGAGCTTGTCCCGGACCAAGGTCGCGACAGCCTCCTCGTAGCGATCGTCGAAAGCCGACGGATCAAAGGTGCCGGCCTTGGTCGAGACGATGTGTCGTGCGAGATCGAGCATGTCCTTCTTGATCCTGATGTCGGGCAGGTCGGAAAAGGCGTCGGCGGCGGACCTGACCTCATAGTCATAGTTGAGAGTATGGGCGATGAGGCCCTCCTCGTCGGCCCGCAGCATCAGCGAACGAACTCGCCGGAAAAGTACGGCACGGGCCAGGGCGGCGACGGACGCGCTGCGCATCGCCTCGCGGATGACCGCAAAGGCCTCCTGACCAGCGCCCCCCGCAGGCGCCAGGTAATAGGGCCGGTCGAAATAGAGGGTGTCGATGTCGTCGCAGGGAATGAAGGCTTCGACGGACAGGGTCTTGTCACTCTCGGGAACCGCCCTGGCGATCTCGTCCGGTTCGAGCATGACCACCCGGTCGTCGTCGAGCGCGTAGCCCTTTACCTGGTCGTCGCGCGGGACCGGCTTGCCGGTCGCAGAATCGACGAACTCCCGACGCACCCGGTTGCCCGTCTCCCGATTGATCGTGTGGAAGGCGATCCGGGACGACGTCGAGGCCGCCGTGTAGAGGCCGACGGGGCAGGACAGGTCGCCGATCTTGAGGAAGCCTTTCCAGTTTGCCCGCTCGCCTGCCATCGCCCGTCCTCCCTACCGCGGCAAGCCAACGTCGGGCGCGCGACGGAGTTCCGGAACCGCCGTCCCCCGCTGCGCATTGATGAGCGTTGGAGGCACCATGGCAGATCGGTCGTTCTGGAAAGGCTATCTCAAGCTATCGCTGGTGACCTGCCCTGTCGCCATGGCGCCCGCGACCACCGAGAGCGAGAAGGTTCGCTTCCACACCCTCAACCGCGCGACCGGCAACCGGGTGGAAAGCCGTTACGTCGATTCGCAGACCGGCAAGCCGGTGAAGGACGACGATCAGGCGCGCGGCTATGCGCGCGGCGAGGATGACTTCGTCGTGCTGGAAGATGACGAACTGGACAGCGTCGCCCTTGAGACGACCCGCACGATCGACATCGACCAGTTCGTCGCCCGATCGTCCATCCCGTGGATCTATCTCGACAAGCCCCACTTCCTCACGCCCAACGATCCAGTCGGCGAGGAAGCCTTTGTCGTTATCCGGGAGGCCATGGCGGCCTCCCGCGTGGTCGGGATCTCGCGTCTCGTCCTCTACCGTCGGGAGCGCGCCGTCATGCTGGAGCCGCGCGGGAAGGGCATCATCCTCTGGACACTGCGCTTCGGCGACGAAGTGCGCGACAGGGGCGGCGACGCCGGAGCGGAAGATGCCGGAGCGCCGCCGGCCAAGGCGATGACCCTGGCGCGGAGCCTGATCAAGGAGAGGACACGGAAATGGACGCCGAAGATGGTCCATGATCCGGTTCAGGATGCGCTTCTGAAGCTGGTCGCCTCGAAAAAGGCGGCGACGGCGCGCCGGAAGGGACCCGCCAAGGCGCGAAGCGATAACAACGTGGTGGATCTGTTCGCGGCACTGCGCAAGAGCCTCGGCGGGTCGCCAGCCAAAAAGCCGCCGGCCTCCCCCCGAAAGCGCGGCTAATCCTTGGCCAGAGCTTCGGCCGAAGCGCGGAAATCTCGCCACGGGTCCGACTTCGGCAGGTCAGCGCCCACCTTCACGGCGTTTGGCGCGATGCCGCCTTCGACCTCGGCCCAGGTGACCGGCGCCGCAATGGGGGCGCCGTCGCGGGCGCGGGTCGAATAGGGCGCAACCGCCGTCGCGCCGCGGCCGTTGCGAAGGTAGTCGATGAAAATCTTGCCCCGCCTTGCCTTCTTGGCCAGCGTCGCGGTGTAGCGCGCGGGTGCGGCCTTCTCCATGGCGTCCGCGAAGCCGCGGGCGAAGGCCTTGACCTCCGTCCAGCCAACCGCCGGCACGAGGGGGACAGTGACGTGGAACCCCTTGCCGCCCGACAGTTTCACGAAGCTCTCGAGGCCGATGCCCTTCAGCCGGTCCCGCACCTCGAGCGCACCCGCGCGGACCCCGTCGAGGTCGACACCCGGCCCGGGATCCAGATCGAAGATGACCTGGTCGGGACGCTCGACGTCGTCGATGGTGGAGCCCCAGACGTGGATTTCCACCACGCCCATCTGCACCAGGGACGCGATGCCGTCGAAGTCCTCGACGTAGAGCAGGGCTTCGCTCCCCCGACCGGCTTTCAGGGTCCGCACTGCCTTGCCCATGCCCGGGGAGGCGTGTTTCTGGAAGAACGTCTGCTCCCCGATGCCGTCCGGGGCGCGCACGAGGCTCAGCGGCCGCCGGACGACAAGTGGCTCCATCCGGTGCCATACGGCCTCGTAGTGCCCCAGCAGGCCCGACTTCGTCAGTCCCACGTCAGACCACAGCACCTTGTCGGGGTTGGACAGCGACACTGTGGTCGACAGAGCAGTCTTGGCTGCCTTGCCGGTCCTGGCCTTCCGCTCGCGGCCTGCCGGCGGCGGCGCCTTCGCCTCTTCGCGGACGATGTCGGCCACCGGCTTGTCCTCGCGCAGTCCCTTGAAGGCAGCCTGCCTCAGCAACCCATCACCGGTCCAGCCGCGGAACTCGACCTCGGCGGCGAGTAATGGCTCCACCCAGACCACGCCGCGCCCCTGGGCCGACGACGCAGTGACCGGGGAGCTGGCCCGGCGCAGCGGATCGAGACGCTTCTTCAGCTCGCGCGCCACGGCGCCCCGGTAGCCGGTTCCGACGCGGCCCGCGTGCCGGAGGCTGCCATCGTCGTGATAGCCCACAACCAGCGAGCCGATCCGGTCGCGACCGGCGTTCGAAGGCACATAGCCGACGATGACGAACTCCTGCGCATGGGTGCACTTGGACTTGATCCAGTCTCCCCGGCGACCGCTGTGATAGGGCGCGTCGAGCCGCTTTGAGATCACGCCCTCGAGACCCATGCGGCAGGCGTGGTCGAGCATGACCTGGCCGGGGTCCTCGAAATGCTCGCTGAGACGCAGCGGTCCGGTCTTCGGGCCATCGAGGAGCTGCGCCAGCTGCTCCTTGCGGGCGACCAGCGGTTCGGCCTTCAGGTCGCGGCCGTCGAGCTGAAGCAGGTCGAAGGCGTAGAAGACCATTCCCTTATGGCGCCCTTCGGACAGGGCAGTCTGCAGGTCGGCGAAGGTCGAAACGCCGGAATCATTGAGCACCACGATCTCTCCGTCGATGACGGCGCTATCGCAGGACAGGTCCTTGACGGCGGTGGCAATGTCGCGCCCGAACCTCGCGGTCCAGTCCAGCCCGGTGCGGGTCAGAAGCCGGACCCGGCCTTCCGACAGGACCGCCTGCACGCGATAGCCGTCGAACTTGACCTCATGCACCCAGCCCTCGCCCTTCGGCGGCCGGTCTGCCAGCGTGGCGAGACACGGAGGCACGAAGACGGGAGCGGCGCCGCCCGGTCGTGTGCGCGCGCTCTTTTCGGAAATGGGAGTTTTCCTTCGACCAGCCGTCTTCTTCGGCGCCTTGCCCGCCGCAACGTCTTCGACCGTCAGGCCCGTGACCACGGACGCCGGCTCGTCCGCCAGAATGTCGCGATCAGATGCGGCATCATCGTCGGCCTTGATGAGCAGCCAGTTGTCCCGCGTTTCGCCCTTGCGGGGCTTCAGCCGGACGAGGTGCCATCCCCCCGCGAGGCGCTCGCCCTCGAGCGTGAAGGACAGATGGCCCTTGGCCATGCCGGCTTCCGGATCGCCCTCCGGGATCCAGCGCCCGCGGTCCCAGACAATGACCGCACCGGCACCATACTCGCCCTTCGGGATGTTCCCCTCGAAGCTGCCATAGTCGAGAGGGTGATCCTCGACATGGACGGCAAGGCGCTTGTCCTCCGGATCGAGGCTTGGCCCGCGTGTCACCGCCCAACTCCACAGGACGCCGTCGTGCTCGAGTCGGAGATCGTAGTGGAGGCGGCGGGCCGCGTGCTTGTGCACGACGAAGCTGCCTCCCGCCTTGCTCCGCCGCGGGGGGATCCTGCCAGAGGGCTCAGCGGTTGTGCGGAAGTCGCGCTTGGAGCGATAGGCCCCCAGCTTGGTGGCTGCGCGGGCCCTGCCCATCAGGCGGCCCTGAAATGGGACGGTGAGCTGTCGGCCACGGCATCGGCTGCCAGAAGATCGATCTGGGTAATGGCGGGCACCGGATCTTCCAGCATGGCCACCATGACCTCTCGGCCCAGCCCGCCGCGTACCGCACCGGCAAACGCCTGACGCGTCTCCCGCTCCGCTCGCAGCTGCGCGGCCAGCGCCAGGATGAGCTTGTCGCGGATATCCATGGGGTCCCTCACTGTCGCGTGTCGGGAGAAAACGCCGCCGCCGATCCAGTGTTCCGGCGAGCCGGGGTGGGCCGGCCTCGGCCCGGTACTGTACCGGGAACGTCCGTGCCGAGACCCAGACGGTCCGCGACCATGGCCAGTGCCGTACCGACGGCACAGGCGTGGAAGCCCTCCACGCCGCGGTCTCCAAACTCGAACGTTGCCGCGGCCGATGCCTGCCCTTCCTCGGCGACGGCCACGATGAGCAGCCCGACGGGGTTGCCATCCTCGTCGGGAGCGGGTCCCGCGACGCCCGTCGTGGCCACCGCCACACTCGCCCCCATCAGGTTCAGGACACCCTCCGCCATGGCGATCGCGACGTCACTGGTCACCGCGCCCATCGGCCCAGTCAGAAGATGGTTCGCTAAGCCGAGACCTCGCTGCTTGCTGCGCTTTGTGTAAGCGACGACGGTACCGAGATAGACCTGCGAAGCGCCTCGCGCCTCGGCCAAGACCCTGCCTACGTGTCCGATGGAACAGGACTCGGCCGTTGCTACCGATCTGCCGGAGAACTGAAGCGCTTCTACAATCGCCTCGGCGCGGCGAGCTACCGCCTTGGCACCTATATCCCCTGTTCGAGCCCCACCATCGTGCACTCCGTGGATCTAGTCACCCCGGGGGCACATTCGGTGCCCGCCATGGAACGCTCCGGACAGCGGTTGGTTACACATCAGGGTGACACGTTCACACGGCATCCCCCGACGTCGACCGGGAGTTGAAGCGACGCATTTCGGCCTCGGAGGCCCCGCTTGAGGATCGGAAGCGGGGGAAGCGCAAGCAGATATCGCTACCCCAGATCGAGGAGAGTCACATGCACCATGCACACGCCGACACGATGAGGGCCTGCATCGACGATTGCCTCGCTTGCTACCGCGAGTGCGTATCGACAGCGATGGACCATTGCCTGGCAATGGGAGGCGCCCACGTCGAGAAACGCCACATGACGCTCATGATGGCCTGCGCTGAGATCTGCCGGACATCGGCGCACTTCATGCTCCTCGATACACCCCATCATCGGCATACGTGCGCCGAATGCGCCGAGATCTGCGAGGAATGTGTGCGAGATTGCGAACGGCTCGGCGGCATGGACGCATGCGTCGAGGCCTGTCGCCGTTGCGCGGAATCCTGTCGAAAAATGGCCAGCAACTAGGCGCGCGTTGCTCTGGTGTTTCCGACCATCAAGCCGCGCGGTGGTGATCGGCATCGACGCCGATGTGGCTCTTGCAAGCGCTAGCACCGAACGCATTCAAGCCAGTTTGCCTTTCGGCGAACACGTCCGAAGACGCTATCCATGTCAGTAGTCGAGGCCCTTGATGTGCCTCCACGAGCCAACTGGAGCAGCGATGTAGCTGTTGCGGAAGTGGGACGGAAGGGCATTCTTAGAACGCCCGGGACGGGAATAGCCGAGTCTATGCCAGCGTCCGCTTGCGGAGCGCCGCCGAACTTCAGCTTCGGAGGCGCAAAGGTGACGCGAGCTCCCGGTAGCGGCCTTTGCCAGCAATCGCAATGGCAGCACTGGTAGTGCTACCAAAAGGCATAGCTCAAGAGGTGCCGGCGGGCGTGGCGTGATAGGGATCACGATGGATGGGCGCCGGACCTGGTCCTGGACCACCACAAGGCGACAGGCCCCAGTAGAATGGCGGCCCCAAGCAGAGAAAAGCCGGCCTGCCACGCCAATGGGTTAGCCGGCCCACCTGCCGCATCCAGCGCTAACCCAAAGGACCAACCACCCAGGGCCGACAGCCCGAAACCTATGGTCGAGTGCACCGCCATGGTTGCTCCCCTGGCATGAGGCGTCGCCGCGGCTGCCATGCCGGACGTTAGAGCTCCGGAGTCGGCGGGGATCGTGACTGCATGAAGAAGAATGAGGATGAGCAGCAGCCATGGCGGCGCGCCAGCGGCAAAGCCTATGGCAAGCCCGATAACGCCGGATGCTGCCTGAACGAGCCCGATGGCGCGGTGACGTCCAAATCTGATCGCTGCTTCATTTCCGAGGATGCTGGCCGGCATGGACAGAAGGCTGAAAAGGACGCTGATTGTGATCGCACCGACTGGCACTGCCCCGTCATGGCTCGCGGTCACGAAGCCCCAAAAGGCCACCAGCCACGTCCTGACAGCATAAAGCTCAAAGCAATGTGCGCCGTAGCCAAGGATGTAACCAAGCGCCGGGCGATTGCCAAAGACCGCCTTGAAATCGAACGCAGGTCCGGCGCGCGGCGCCGGCGGAACCGGCCGCATCAGAACAGCGACCGCGAGCATGACGGCGGGGCCTAAGCCCGTGATGTAGAATGCGGCCTGCCATCCCAGCCTGTCCGCGACAACCTGGGCCACCAGAAACGACAAAGCGACACCCAGAGAGAAGCTCGAGGTGTAAAGCGTCACGCTCCGGGAGACGTCGCCAGCGCCGAGGCGGTCGGTCAAGGCCTTAAGACCGGGCATGTAGGCACCGGCAAACCCCAGGCCGGCCATGCCCCACACCAACGACGCCGTGACCAGATCATGGGCGACCAGCGGAAACGCCAGGGTTGCCGCCATGCTCACCAGCGTTCCCGCGATCAGGATCCGCCGGGCGTCGATGCGATCGGTCAGAGTGGCAAGAACGGGCACAGCGAGCATATAGCCAAAGGCGTAGGCGCTCGCCATGAACCCTGCCTGGCCCGCGCTGAGACCCCAGAGAGGCATGAGGTGCTGAGCCATGATGGCCTGCACCACCATATGCGGCACGAGGTTGCCGACCTGCCCGAGGCACATGGCAATGACGAGTGACCGACCCTGGAGCACTGCGGCGACCTCACGTCCTCAAGCAACGACGGCGCTGGCGCTACCACAGCACGTCTTCATTCCCTCGGCAGCCTCGGGACTGGAACAACAGCTATGCTGGCGTTCAGAGCGACCGTTCGGCTGCACGCACTTGGGAAGGCGCTGAGTGGGAGACGCTGCCAACGCCCGTCTCCGGCAGTACGCAATCGACCTTGCGGCTCGATCCCAGTCGTGCCCACCACTACAAGGCCCC
>NZ_JAYRYM010000138.1:0-10744 GCF_041917035.1 Devosia sp.
GACGCACGCGGCTGGCGCCTCGCCGCCGGCGCGCTCAGCTTTCCCTCGGCCTGGACGCTGGCCGACAAGTTCTCGCGGCCGATGGAAGAGGTGCACGGCCCGGTGCCGGGCTTCGGGGCCGGCACGCGCAACGCCCAGCTGATCAACCGCATGTTCGACGCGGCGCGCCCCGACACGCCGATGCTGCGCTGGAACTGGTCGCTGTTCGGGGACGACCGGCTGTTCCACCCCGAGGGCGGCCACCCCGGGCATCGCTTCGGACCCGACGGGTCGCGGGTCTTCCTGCGTCTCGAGCGGCAGACGCTGCGCAAGCTCGCCGGGACCGGCGACATGCTGTTCACCATCCGCATCCATGTCGATCCGGTCGCGGCCCTCGCCGGGCGGCCGGAAGGGCGGCAGGTGGCGGCCGCGCTCGCCGCCCAGCTCGCGACGCTCGCGCCGGGGCAGCTGGCCTACAAGGGCCTGTGGCAGGATCGGGACCGGCTGATCGACGGACTGACCCGGCTGGCGGACGGCACCTCTGCGCTCGCGCGCTGATTCGGCGCTGCTAGTCCTTGCCCGCCGCGAGCATCCAGTCGGGCATGGCGCTCAGCTGCTGCACCGGCCGGACCAGCGGCTCGCCGAGCCGGACGCTTTCGGCGCCCTCGAGCGAGAACCAGGCCGCCTCGCCCACCTCGGTGTCGATGGCGATGGTCGTTGGCACCGCTCCGTACTGCTTGCCGGCATTGAACACCCAGGTATCGCCGACCCGGTCGACCCAGGAACCGCCGCGCGCGAACGGCGCCTCGTGCACGTGGCCGGTGAAGACGAAATCGGGCCGGTACTGCACGATCCAGCCGAGCAGTGCCGCATCGCCGAAGAAGCGCTGGCCCGACCAGCTGACCGGCGAATCCGGCGGCGGCGCGTGGTACACCCAGATCCATGGCCCGAGCCGGTCGGCGGCGGCCGCCTCGAGCTGGGCGCCGATCGCCTTCATCGCCTCGGGGCCGTCCCACCAGGGACACAGGGTGATCGTCGTGCCATCGACGATCACCGTGTCGCCATCGACCGGGATCGACAGGCGGCGCGCCGCCCTGAGCCACCCGGCATGCTTTTCGCCATGGGCGTCGACCGCGTCGAGATCGTGATTGCCCGAGCAGACCAGCACCCGGGTCACCTGCCTGAGGCGCTTGAGGTAGTTCATCACCACCACGATCTGGGTGCCCGGATCGACCATCGAGGCGGTCTCGAGCAGGTCCCCGGCGATCACCACCAGGTCGTAGCCCGCGGCCGCCTGCAGCACCCAGTCGAACTGCTGCAGCGCATAGTGCAGGTCTGCGACGATCAGGATCCTCATGGCCTTGGCTCTCTCCCCTCGCCGCCCTTGACCGGGGCTTGTCAGTTGCGTCATTAAGCGCCGTCGGTTCTACCGCCATTTCTTGCATGTCGAGGCGGAAAAGCGCCAGTTGCTTGTCCGGGCGTGCACAGGGGTCCTGCCATGGAAAAGTTCACCCAGCTCACCGGTGTCGCGGCGCCGCTGCCGATCATCAACATCGACACCGACATGATCATCCCCAAGCAGTACCTCAAGACGATCAAGCGCACCGGGCTGGGGTCGGCGCTGTTCTCCGAGATGCGCTACAACGAGGACGGTTCGGAGAACCCGGACTTCGTGCTCAACAAGCCCGGCTACCGCAAGGCCAGCATCATCGTCGCCGGCGACAATTTCGGCTGCGGCTCGTCGCGCGAGCACGCCCCCTGGGCGCTGCTCGACTTCGGCGTGCGCTGCGTCATCTCCACCAGCTTCGCCGACATCTTCTACAATAACTGCTTCAAGAACGGCATCCTGCCGATCAAGGTGACCCCCGAGCAGCTGGCGCTGCTGATGGACGACGCCGAGCGCGGCTCCAACGCCACCCTGACCGTCGACCTCGCCGCCCAGACCATCCAGGGTCCGGACGGCGGCACCATCCGGTTCGATATCGACCCGGCCCGCAAGCAGGTGCTGCTCGAGGGGCTCGACGACATCGCCTCGACGCTGAAGTCCGATCCCGCCATTGCCGGGTTCGAAAAGAAGATGGGCGCCGAGCGGCCCTGGCTCTGAGGCCGCAGCGATGGTCCTGCACATCTCCTCCGGGTCGCCGTTCGAAGCCAGGATCGGCTACTCGCGCGCCGTGGTCGACGGCAGCATGATCTACGTCTCCGGTACCACCGGCTACGACTATGCCACCATGCAGATGCCGGCCGACGCCGAAACGCAGGCCCGCAACGCCTTCCACACCATCGCCCATGCGCTCGAGCAGGCCGGCTCCTCGCTCAAGGACGTGGTGCGGGTGCGCTACTACATCACCGACATGGCCCACTACGACGCCATGGCGAAGGTTGCCGGCGAGGTGTTCGGCAGGATCCGGCCGGCGGCGACCATGCTGGTGTGCGGGCTGACCACGCCCGAGATGAAGCTCGAGATCGAAGTCACGGCGCGCCTCGGCGCGCACCACAGCTGATGGTGGAGTTCGCGCCGACGCTGAAGCCGACCGAGGCCGAGATCGAGGCCGTGGTCGGCGTCATCGCCGGCAACGAGATCGGCAACGGCCGCGACGCCGGCTACCAGCCCTTCGGCATCCTGTTGCGCGGTACGCCCGACGGCGAGGTCATCGGCGGGCTCACCGGCTACCAGCTCTTCGAGTGGCTGTTCGTGCAGTATGTGGGCGTGCCCGAATCGCTGCGCGGGCAGGGCATTGGGCGCGATCTGATGCAGCGCGCCGAGGCCTGGGCGCGCGGGCGCGGGCTCGTCGGCCTGTGGCTCGACACCTTCGCCTTCCAGGCCGTCCCCTTCTACGAGAAGCTCGGCTATTCGGTCTTCGGCACCATCGAGGACCATCCGCGCGGCTCGCGCCGACACTTCATGCTCAAGCGGCTCGACTAGCCGTCCCACCCAACCAGAGATATCGACATGTCCCAGAACCTCCTCCTCCTCCCCGGCGACGGCATCGGCACCGAGATCATGAAGGAGGTCGAGAAGGTGATCGCCTGGCTCAACAGCCAGGGCGAGACCGATTTCACGCTCGATACCGGCCTCGTCGGCGGCTGCGCCTATGATGCCCACGGCGCCGCTATCTCCGAGGAGGACATGCAGAAGGCGCTCGCCGCCGATGCGGTGATCTTCGGCGCGGTGGGCGGGCCCAAGTGGGACAAGGTGCCCTACGAGGTCCGGCCCGAGGCCGGGCTGCTGCGCCTGCGCAAGGACCTTGGCCTGTTCGCCAACCTGCGCCCAGCCATCTGCTACCCGGCGCTCGCCGATGCCTCCTCGCTGAAGCGCGAGCTGGTCGAGGGCCTCGACATCCTGATCGTGCGCGAACTGACCGGCGGCGTCTATTTCGGCGAGCCCAAGACCATCACCGACCTGGGCAATGGGCAGAAGCGCGCCATCGACACCCAGGTCTACGAGACCTACGAGATCGATCGCATCGTGCGCGTCGCCATGGACCTCGCCCGTACCCGCAACAAGAAGGTGCATTCGGCCGACAAGAAGAACGTGATGAAGTCGGGCGTGCTCTGGGACGAGGTGGCCCAGTCGGTGGCCAAGGACTATCCGGACGTCCAGTTCCAGCACATTCTCGCCGACAACGCCGCCATGCAGCTGGTGCGCAACCCCAAGCAGTTCGACGTGATGGTCACCGATAACCTGTTCGGCGATATCCTCTCGGATGCCGCGGCGATGCTCACCGGCTCGCTCGGCATGCTGCCTTCCGCCTCGCTCGGCGCCCCCGATCCGCTGACCGGCAAGCGCAAGGCGCTCTACGAGCCCGTGCACGGCTCGGCGCCCGACATCGCCGGCAAGGGCGTCGCCAACCCGATCGCCATGCTGGCGAGCTTCGCCATGGCGTTGCGCTACTCGTTCAACATGGTGGCGCTGGCCGACCGGCTCGAGGCGGCGATCGCCGCCGTCCTCGGCGACGGCCTGCGGACCGGCGACATTGCGCAGGACAACCGCAAGACCGTCGGCACCGAGGAAATGGGCGCGGCGATCCTCAAGAAGCTGCAGGCCTGAGCGCCCGCCGCCCGCCATCGGGCCCGCCAACCCGCGGGCCCGCCAACCCACGGGTCCTCTGACACACCGGGTCATCCCCGCGAAAGCGGGGATCTCCGTTCTCTTAAGCCCGTCGAAGGACCGGCGATTCCGGCTCGCGCGCCGGTTCCCCGTGAGGGACTGCGGCGGATCGGCTATGCTCGCCCTCCACGCAAGGGAGACCAGTTCATGAGCGACAGCCTGCGACACCTGCTCGGGCGCGCGGTGGACCACGCCGTGGCCTACCGCGAACGCCTTCAGGAGAACTCCGGCAAGCCCGAGGCCGACTACTACCGGATGCGCGAGGCCCTCAGGGCGCCGCTGCCGCTGACCGGCAGCGCACCGGCAGCGGTGCTCGAGGAGCTGGTCGAGCGGATCGAACCGGGCCTGATGCCGATGGCCGGACCGCGCTTCTTCGGCTTCGTCATCGGCGCCTCGCATCCGGCCGGCGTCGCCGCCGACTGGATGGTCACCGCCTGGGGCCAGAATGCCGGCTACCACACGCCGACGCCGGGCGCCGCGGCGATCGAGGAGGTGGCCGAGGCCTGGCTGCTCGACATCCTCGACCTGCCGCGCGAAAGCTCGATCGGCTTCGTCACCGGCGCCACCGTCGCCAACGCGGTCGGCCTCGCCGCCGCCCGCACCAGGGTGCTGCTCGAGGCCGGCTGGGATGTCGATGCCGACGGCCTGTTCGGCGCGCCCGAGATCGCCGTGCTGGTCGGGGAAGACGCCCATTCCTCGGTGTTCTCGGCCCTGCAGATGCTGGGGCTCGGCTATCGCCGCGTGCACCGCATCGGCACCGACGACCAGGGCCGCATGCGTCCGGACGCGCTCGCCGCCGGGCTCGCCCCCCTCGCCGGGCCGAAGATCGTCATCGCCCAGGCCGGACAGATCAATACCGGCGCCTACGACCCGTTCGCCGAGATCGTCGCCATCGCCCACGCCCACGGGGCCTGGGTGCATGTCGACGGCGCCTTCGGGCTCTGGGCCCGGGCGGCTCCCGGCCTGAAGCATCTGACCGAGGGCATCGAGGGCGCCGATTCCTGGGTCACCGACGGACACAAGTGGCTGCAGGTGCCGTACGATTCCGGCTTTGCCATCGTCCGCGACCGCGAGGCGCACCAGCGCGCCATGACGCAATGGGGCAGCTACCTGCCCTCGATCAATCCGGGCGATCGCGTCCCCTCGGCCTTCGTCCCCGAACTCAGCCGCCGCGCCCGCGGCGTGCCGGTCTGGGCGATGCTGAAGACGCTCGGGCGCGACGGCGTGGCTGCCCTGGTCGAGCGCCATTGCGGCTTCGCGCGGCGCTTTGCCGAGCGGCTCGGCGCGGAGCCGGGGATCAACCTCCTCAACACCGTCACCATCAACCAGCTGATCGTCAATTTCGGCGGCGGCGATGCCGCCCGGCGCAAGGCGAACACCGAGGCGGTGATCGCCCGGGTGCAGCAGGAGGGAACCTGCTTCGTCGGCGGCGCCGCCTGGCACGGCGAATGGGTGCTGCGCCTCTCGATCTCGTCGGGCGAGACCGGAGAGGCCGATATCGACCGCTCCGCGGCGGCCATCATCGCGGCGTGGCGCGCGGTGCAGGCGGAACGTGGCTAGCGGCGCCCGGGAGGCGGGCCGCCGCCGCTAGATGTGGATCGCCCCGTCGCCGCACATCAGCGCGGCTTCCTTGATCGCCTCGCTCATCGTGGGATGGGCGTGCATGGTGCGGCCGAGGTCTTCGGCCGAGCCCGAGAACTCCATCAGCACGGCGATCTCGTGGATCATCTCGCCGGCGTTCCGGGCAATGATCTGCGCCCCGAGCACACGGTCGGTGGTGACGTCGGCGAGGATCTTGACGTAGCCCTGCGTCGCCAGCATCGCCTTGGCCCGGCCATTGGCGGTGTAGGGGAACTTGCCGGCCTTGTACTCGATGCCGGCCGCCTTGAGTTCGTCCTCGGACCTGCCGATCCAGGCCACTTCCGGGCTGGTATACATCACCGAGGGCACCGTGGCGTAGTTCACGTGCGGCTTCTGGCCGGCAATGACCTCGGCCACCGCGTGGCCCTCGTCCATCGCCTTGTGCGCCAGCATCGGTCCGGCGACCGCGTCGCCGATGGCGTAGATGCCCGGCACGTTGGTCTTGAAATTGTGGTCGGTGCGGATGCGGCCGCGCTCGTCGAGCGCCACGCCCGCCACCTCCAGCCCGAGCCCCTCGGTGAACGGCTTGCGCCCGACCGCCACCAGCACCGCGTCGGTGTCGAGCACCAGGGCCTCGCCACCCGCCGCCGGCTCGAGCCGTGCCGCCAGCGTGCCGTCCGCCCGCTTGTCGACCGCGGTGACCTTGGCGCCGAGCCGGAACTCGAAGCCCTGCTTCTGCAGCGTGCGCTGCATCTGCCGCGCCGCCTCGCTGTCGAGGCCGGGCAGGATCCGGTCGAGGAACTCGACCACCGTCACCTTGGCCCCGAGCCGGGACCACACCGAGCCCAGCTCGAGCCCGATGATGCCGCCGCCGATCACCAGCAGCCGCCTCGGCACCTGCCTGAAACCGAGGGCGCCGGTCGAGCTCACCACCTTGTCCTCGTCGATGGTGATGCCGGGCAGGCTGATCGGCACCGAGCCGGTGGCAATGACGATGTTGCGCGTCTCGATGGTCTGGCCCGGACCGCTCTCGGGCGTCACCAGCACCTTGCCGGGCGCCGGAATCGAGCCGGTACCGCGGAAGGCGGTGATCTTGTTCTTCTTGAACAGGAACTCGATGCCCGAGACGTTGGCGGTCACCGTATCGTCCTTGTGGCGCAGCATCTGCTCGAGATTGAGCGTCGGGCTCGCCTCGATGCCGAACTGGCGGAACTGGTGGCGCGCCTCGTCGAACAGCTCCGATGCATGCAGCAGAGCCTTGGAGGGGATGCAGCCGATGTTGAGGCAGGTGCCGCCGAAGGTCGGCCACTTCTCGACCACCGCCACCTTCATGCCCAGCTGCGCCGCACGAATTGCCGCCACATAGCCTCCCGGCCCCGAGCCGATCACCGTGAGGTCGAAATTGTCCGCCATGTTCTCTCCGAGGGGCTTGGATCGCGCCCGCGCCCGGGCGCCCGCCCTGCCGATATAGGGCCTCGGAACGGCTTAAGCCACCTCAACTTGCGATGAAACCCCCAGCTCCGCGGCAAACGCGCCGGGTGGCGAATGCTCAGAAGGCGACGCCGAAGAACAGCAGGCCGAGGCCGGTGGCGCTGACCGACCAGACGAGGCTGCGCAGGTACTTCACCCCCAGCACATAGAGCGGCAGGTAGACGATGCGGGCCCAGAAGTAGATCTGCGCGCCCCACTGCGTCAGCTCGTCGGACCGCCCCGCGAGCACCGTGGCCGCGACCAGCGCGACGAACAGCGGATAGGTCTCGAGGAAGTTGCGCAGCGCCTTTTCCGACCGCGCGCTCATCGGGTTCGGCGGCGGCTCGTGGTCGCGCCCGCTTGCAGCGAAGACCACCCCGTGCTGCATCCGGTAGAGGGTCGACTGCACCCCGATATAGAGGCCAAAAAGCGCTGCGCTCCAGATCAGGAGGGTCAGTTCGATGGTCATCTGCGGCTCCGACCTCGGGGATGTGTTCGTTACGGGCAGAGAACCCGCCCGGTTCAGCTATTTCGAGCAGGCCTTCAGGTTGAACACGTCGACCAGCTCGAGATCGACTCCGAAACCGGCGCCGCGATAGCCCGAGTACCAGACCGCCTGGGCGAACTGCGGCAGCAGCACCTGCTGCGGCGCCATCTGTCCGCTCTCGTGCGGCAGCTCGGCAATGCCGCCGGCGAGCAGCACATAGACCGTCCCTTCCCAGAACCGGCAGTCGGTATCGAAGTCGTCGACGCAGCCAACCCCGATCGAGCCCAGCGCGCTGCCGAAGCCGTTGGGAATGTAGACGCCGCCGTCGAACACCTCGTCGATGCCGCCAAAGCTCAGCCGGAAGGCGAGGATCTGGTTAACGGCATCGTCGGGCGACAGCGGCCGGAAGCGCATCTCCACGTCATGGCCGGCCTGCCCGTAGCTGGCGTGCGAGAGCGGGCACTCGAGCGCCTGCGCCGGCGCCGCCCCGGCCCAGAGCGCGAGGCCAGCGAGGAGGATGGTCTTCATTGCGTGAGGTCTCCACAGGGTCGCGAGGGCGGCCGGGCTGCCCGCCGCCGTCCCTGTGACGCCGGCGGCGGCCCGCTCCTTGGGTCAGGGCAGGATGGCCCGGCCGCCGGTCACCGCCAGCGTCGTGCCGGTGACATAGGCGGCCGCGTCCGAGAGCAGCCACAGGATCGCCTCCGCCACCTCCTCGGCCGTCCCCGCCCGCCCCATCGGCAGGCTCGGGGCGATGCGCGCCACCCGGCCGGGATCGCCGCCCAGCGCGTGGAACTCGGTATCGATGATCCCCGGCCGCACCCCGTTGACCCGGATGCCTTCGCCCGCCACCTCCAGCGCCAGCCCCACCGTGAAGGTGTCGATGGCGCCCTTGCTGGCGGCGTAGTCGACCGAGGTGCCGGGCGCGCCGAGCTTGGCCGCCGCCGAACTGAGGTTGACGATGGCGCCGCCCTTGCCGCCGTGGCGGGTCGACATCCGGCGGATCGCCGCCCCGGCGCACAGGATCGATCCGGTGACATTGACGGCGAGGACACGGGCCAGCGTGTCGGCGTCCATCGCGTCGACCCGCCGCGCCGTCGCGATGATCCCGGCATTGTTGACCAGCCCGGCCAGTGTCCCCATCCGGTCGGCGGCGCGGAAGATGTGTTCGACATCCTCGGGCACGCTGACGTCGCCGCGCACCGCCACCGCCTCGCCGCCGGCGGCATGGATGTCGTGGCAGACCGCTTCGGCCGCCGCGACGTTGCCACCGTAGTTGACGATGACGCCGTAGCCGGACCGCGCCGCCAGTCGCGCTGTCGCCGCCCCGATCCCGCGGCTGCCGCCGGTGACCACCAGAACCTTGGTCATCTATACCCCCGCCCTTCGCTCATGGTGCCCGCCGCGCCTCGGTGATCATCCTGTCGGATTCGAGCAGCCGGTCCCATAGCGGCGCATCCAGTTCGTTGAGATCGAAGCGCCCCTCATGGACGCCGCCCAGGAAGAAGGCACAGAGTTCGGCCAGCGTCGAGGTCGTCCCGGCGCGCGTGGCGGCGAACTCGGCCTCTGCGGTGGCTTCGATATCGGCCGGCTCCGGGACCACCGCATGGTAGTCCAGCACCACGTTGGCGAGATGGCGGGCATGGTCGTTGCGGGCCACCCACTCGAAGCTCGCATCGGCATGGCCGGCGACATCGCCCGTTTCGACGCCGCAGCGCTCGCCGAGCAGTTCGAAGCTGCGGAACGCCACGTGGACGCGCAGCCCGTCCTCGGCGCTGGCCGGTATCGCCTCCTGGCTCAGACCGGGCGCCATCCCGGCGAAAAGCAACAGCAGTTGGGCCGCCAGTCGGCGGGCTGGACGGCAAGCCATCGGCGGTTCCTTTCCCTCTGGCGCCGATGTGACCGCATCGGCGGCCGGAGATCAAGCACGGATGCGCCGTCTGCCGGGCCGCGATGCCGCAGCCGGCTTGACCTGCGTCAACCGGTTGTCGTGTTTTCAAGATAGGCTCGAGGTTCCGAGGGAGGAGCGCGATGTCGGGCATTCGCCAGATGCTGAAGCCGACCGACTGGGCGGGGCTCGCCTACTTCCTGCTCGCCGCGCAGTTCATCACCGTCATCACGCTCGCCGCCTCGGCGGCGCCGGGCTACCAGCTCCGGGACGGCGCCATCAGCGATCTCGGCGTCATCGCCGAGACCGCCCTGCTGTTCAATGCCGCGCTGCTGCTGGTGGGCCTGCTGAATCTGCTCGGCGCCTACTACGCCTATCGGCTCGAGCGCGGCAGGCTGCTGTTCGGCATCTGCGGCATCGCCTCGCTCGGCGCCGTCGGGGCGAGCCTCCTGCCGCTCTCGACCGGCGGCTGGCACGGCCTGTTTGCGCTCCTCGCCTTCGTCTTCTTCAACCTCGAGATCATCGGCCAGGCGATGCGCACCGACAATGCGGCGCTGCGCTGGACCGGCCTCGTGCTCGCCACGATCGGCCTCGTCCACGTCGTCGTCATGGCCGTCGGCGATGCCGGCAGCTCGCTGGTGTTCGGGCCGATCGGACATGGCGGGGTGGAGCGGCTGATCGTCTATCCGCCCATGCTGTGGCTGATGGTCTATGGCGGCTTCCGCCTCGGGCGGCCGGTGCCGGCTGCCTGATTCTCCGCCGGAAAAGGAAGGGGCCCGCCGAAGCGGGCCCCCATTCCGTCAGCGATCCGATCAGGATCACAAGTCCAGCACCAGCCGCTCCGGCGCCTCGAGGCTTTCCTTGACGCGGACGAGGAAGGTCACCGCTTCCTTGCCGTCGACGATGCGGTGATCGTAGCTGAGCGCCAGGTACATCATCGGGCGGATGACGATCTGGCCGCCCACCACCACCGGCCGCTCCTGGATCTTGTGCATGCCCAGAATGCCCGACTGCGGGGCGTTGAGGATCGGGGTCGACATCAGCGAGCCGTAGACGCCGCCGTTCGAGATGGTGAAGGTGCCGCCCTGCATGTCGGCCATCGACAGCGCGCTGTCGCGGGCGAGCTTGCCCAGCCGGGCGATCTCCTTCTCGATCCCGGCGATCGACATCTGGTCGGCATCGCGCACCACCGGCACCACGAGGCCCTTGTCGGTGCCGACGGCGACGCCGA
>NZ_JAYRYM010000139.1:0-10702 GCF_041917035.1 Devosia sp.
ATGGCGGCAGTGCGGCCGGCGAACCGCTGGCGCTGTTCAAGAGCGCCGTGGCCCGCGACCCGGCCCACATCCGCGCCCGCTACTACATCGCCGGCGAAGCGACGCGGGCCGGCGAATTCGAGGTGGCGAGGAGCGAGTGGGAGGCGCTGCTCGCGCTCGCCAAGGGCGACGAGGCCTGGGTGCCGAATGCGCAGGCCGGGCTTGACGCGGCGCTTGCCGGCCTCAGCGGTGGGCCCGCGGGTGGGGTGGACCAGGGCACGATCGAGAGTATGGTGGAGGGCCTTGCGGCGCGACTGGCGGAAGGCGGCGGCACGATCGAGGAATGGACCCGGCTGGTGCGTTCCCGCCTTGTCCTCGGTCAAACCGAACTGGCGCAGCAGGCCTACGATGCCGCGCGATCCGCCTATCCCGATGCGTCGGTCCGGACCGAACTCGATGTTCTTGCGGCAGATCATGGATTGGTGGCAAGTAATTGACTCGTAAACAGAAAAAACTAGCCGTCATCGCTGCGCTGGGGGCCGTGCTGGTGATCGCCGCCGGGCTGATCTTCACGGCACTGCGGGACCAGATCGTGTTCTTCTATTCGCCCACCGAGGTGAAGGCGAAGGCGATCGCCACGGGCACCCCGATCCGTCTGGGCGGCCTCGTCAAGCAGAGTTCGTGCAGCCGCGTCGGCGAGGCCACGGACTTCGTGGTCACGGATGGCGAAACCGAGGTGACGGTGAGCTTTGTCGGCATCCTGCCCGACCTGTTCCGTTCCGGGCAGGGGGTGATCGCCGAGGGCGCGATGAGCGGCGCCGACCGTTTCGCCGCGACCAATATCCTTGCCAAGCACGACGAGAACTACATGCCCAAGGAGGTGGTGGACTCGCTCAAGGATCGCGGCGAGTGGCAGCGCGAGGCGACCACCGCGGCCAGCCCGGACGACAACTGCTCGCCGCGCAACCTTGCCGCGCTGGCGCCGGCGACCGGCTCGTGATGCGGCACGGACACGCGGCATGAGCATAGAACTCGGACATTTCGCCTTCGTCCTTGCCTTCGCCATCGCGGTGGTATCCGCGGTGCTGGGCCTGCTGTTCTGGAAGCGTGAGGCGGTGGCCGGCTTCCTGCAGCAGGCGGCACTGTTGCAGTTCCTCCTGGTGGCCGCCGCGTTCGGCGCGCTGATCCAGGCCTTCGTCACGTCCGACTTCTCGCTGAAGCTTGCCCAGGAGCACGCCAACTCGGCGCAGCCGCTGATCTACAAGATCACCGCGGTGTGGGGAAACCACGAGGGCTCGATGGTCCTGTGGGTGTTGATCCTCGTCATCATGGGCGCCGCCGTGGCGGCCTTCGGGCGCGGCCTCCCCAGAGACCTGATGGCGCTGGTGCTGGGCATGCAGAGCCTGCTCGGCGCGGCCTTTGGCGGCTTCACCCTGTTCACCTCCAACCCCTTCCTCAGGCTCTCGCCGGCGCCCTTCGAGGGCCGCGACCTCAATCCGGTGCTGCAGGATATCGGCCTCGCCATCCATCCCCCGCTGCTCTATGCCGGCTATGTCGGCTTCTCGATCTGCTTCAGCTTCGCCATCGCCGCCCTGATCTCGGGACGCATCGACGCGGCCTGGGCGCGCTGGGTGCGGCCCTGGGCGCTGTTCAGCTGGGTGTTCCTGACGCTCGGCATCGCCATGGGCTCGTACTGGGCCTACTACGAGCTCGGCTGGGGCGGCTGGTGGTTCTGGGACCCGGTCGAGAACGCCAGCTTCATGCCCTGGCTGGCGGGCACGGCGCTGCTCCACTCCGCGCTGGTGATGGAAAAGCGCAATGCGCTGAAGGTGTGGACGATCTTCCTTTCGATCATCACCTTCTCGCTCAGCCTGCTCGGCACCTTCATGGTACGCTCGGGCATTCTGACCTCGGTCCATACTTTCGCCTCCGATCCGACGCGTGGCCTCGTCATCCTGTCGCTGCTGGCCATCTTCATCGGCGGTGCCTTCTCCCTGTTCGCGCTGCGGGCCGGCGCCCTGCGGACGGGCGGGTTGTTCGCCCCGATCAGCCGCGAGGGCGCACTGATCCTCAACAACCTGTTCCTCGCCTCGGCGACGGCGGCGGTGCTGGTCGGGACACTCTATCCGCTGCTGCTCGACGCACTCACCGGCCAGAGCATCTCGGTGGGTGCGCCGTTCTTCGATCTGACCTTCGGCGCGATCATGGCGCCGCTTCTCGTCATCCTGCCGTTCGGGCCGTTCCTGAGCTGGAAGCGCGGCGACCTGATCGCCGTGACGCAGCGTCTCGCCGGGGCGGCGGGCCTCGCGCTGTTCCTCGCCATCCTGGCCTTCGCGCTGACCGGCGCCTCGATCTCGCTCGCCCCGCTCGGACTGCTGCTGGGCTTCTGGGTGTCGCTGGGCGCGCTGGCCGATCTCGTCGATCGCGCCCGGTTCTTCCGCACCGATCTGGTGACCTCGCTGCGGCGCCTCGTCGGACTGCCGCGCACCGCCTGGGCGACGGCGCTGGCGCATTTCGGGCTGGGCGTGACGTTGATCGGAATCGTCTCGACCAGCGCCTGGCAGAGCGAGCTCGTCACCACCATCAGCCCGGGGCAGACCGTGACGCTGAGCGGGCACGCGATCACCTTCTCGGGCATCGTGCACGAGGAAGGTCCGAACTTCGTCGCCGATGCCGGCCGCTTCAGCATCGTCGCGCCCGGCGATACGGCGCGCCAGGCGGTGGCCGAGCGGCGCGTCTACGCGGCGAGCGGCATGCCGACCACCGAAGCGGCGATCGAGACCTACGGCTTCAGCCAGCTCTACGTGCAACTGGGCGAGCCGCATGCCGACGGCACGTCCGTGGTCCGCATCTGGTTCAAGCCCTATGTGACGCTGATCTGGCTGGGCGCCCTGGTGATGGCCGGCGCCGGCCTGTTGTCGCTGAGTTACCGACGGCTGCGCTTCGGCGCTCCGCAACCGGCCGCCAGTCGGGTGGCCGCGCAATGAGGGCGCTGCTCGCCGCGCTGCTGGTGCTGCTGCTGGCCCAGCCCACCCTGGCCGTGCGTCCCGACGAGGTGCTCGCCGACCCGGCGCTCGAGGCGCGGGCCCGCGACATCTCGGGCGGCCTGCGCTGCCTCGTCTGCCAGAACCAGTCGATCGACGATTCCGATGCCGACCTGGCACGCGACCTGCGCCTGATCGTGCGCGAGCGTCTGGTGGCCGGCGACAGCGACGACGAGGTGCGCGCCTACCTCGTCGCCCGCTACGGCGAGTACGTGCTGTTGAACCCGGTGGTGGCGCCGCACACGCTGCTGCTCTGGGCCGCCGCGCCCGCGCTGCTGGTGATCGGCGGCACGGTGGTGTTCTTTGCCGCGCGGCGGCGGGCAAGGGTCGCGACCGGCGCCACCGAACTCTCCCCCGAGGAAGCGCGCGCGATCGAGGAACTGGAACGCTGAAGCGACGCGCGGCGGCTGTCCCGTTCGGCGGCGGGTAACGTCCATCGCGGTCGGCTCGTGATGCACGATGCATGACAAATTGTCATCCTGACCGTGAAATGGTACGGATCAAGCACCAGATATCCTGCACACACCAACCGAAGGAGGCGCTCCATGGCTATCAAGTCAAGTGCATTTGGCCGCGTAACGCTTACCGAGCAGGACGCGAAGAAGTTCCAAGCGCAAGCGACATACGGCAAGCCGAAGGCTGCCGCAAAGGAGGCAGCAAAGCGCGGCATCGAACTTTCGCGAGCCCTTACATCGAGCGGCGGACGTTTGAGACTAACGCTTGAACCCGCTGAGTAGGCGCTGCCAGATTGGTAGAGATTACGATCAGGCCAATAGAGCCCGGTGACACCGTCACCGGGCTTTCTCTTGGGCACGCCGATTTCGTTCCACTAAAGACCTATCTGCAGAAGGATGCGAAAGCCCATCAGGAGCAGAGTCTGGCTCGAACCTATGGCGTGTTTCTCGATGACGAACCCCTGCGGGTGAGAGCCTACGTGACTCTCGTATGCGGAGAGATTGCATCAGAGCCTGGGGGGAGCGGCGTCAGTGGCTTGGGGCATGGCGATGGTCTGCACTACCCATACCGGCAGTACCCAGCGGTGAAGATCGCGCGGCTGGCCGTCGATCATCGCCTGCAAGGCCGGAAGCTGCACATCGGTACAATGCTGGTCGATCTGTCAGTTGGCATTGCCAAGGACGTGATCTCCCCATCGGTGGGGTGCAGGTTCATAGTCGTAGATGCCAAGCGACGATCCGTTGGCTTCTACGAGCGGTACGGGTTCACGGCGCTTGATACTCCAGCGAACAGGGAACGCGATGAACCGGTCATGTTCATTGACCTGTACAAGGTGCCAGTGCAGGGCTGAGTTGCTCCATCCTGGGGCTGACAGCCGGCGCCGAACCGGGCTATGAGGGCGCATTGCCGGACGCTCTGCCTTGCCCCTTGCTCCGTTGCTTCCCGATGGCCTCGACCCGCTGCTGGCGCTGGCGCTGATCGGGCTCAGCCTGTTCACCTCCCTGATCACCGCGACCTTTTCGCTCGGCGGCGGAACGCTGATGGTGGCGGTACTCGCCCTGGTCTTTCCACCGACCGTCGTGGTGCCGCTGCACGGCGCCATCCAGCTCGGCTCGAACGGCGGCCGGGCGATCGTCCAGCGGGCGCACATCCAGTGGCCGCTGGTGCTGTGGATTTCGCTGGGCGGCCTGCTCGGCACCGTCATCGGCGGCCAGTTCGCGAGCCTCATGCCGGCGACGGCGCTGCAGATTGCCATCGCGCTCTTCGTGCTGCTGACCACCTGGCTGCCGCAGCCGGCGCTGGTGGGTCGCTCGCGGGCGGCGCAGGTGATCGGCGGAGGGGTGATCGCGGCGCTCGGCATGGTGGTTGGGGCGACCGGGCCACTGGTCTCGGTGTTCATCAAGGGGCTCGCCGATCGCCGCCAGCTGGTGGCGACGCACGCCGCGCTGATGACACTTCAGAACAGCTTCAAGGTGGCGATGTTCGTCCTGCTCGGCTTCGCCTTCGCCGCCTACCTGCCGCTCATCGCCGCCATGATCGCCTCGGGCTTTGTCGGCACCGCCATCGGCAGCCGGCTGCTCGTCAAGGTGCCCGAAGCGCTGTTCCGGATCGGCTTCAAGATCGTGCTGACGCTGGTGGCGCTCGATCTGCTGCGCACGGCGCTGTTCTGAGCACGAAACGTTCGGCAACATTACCAAGATTTAAGGCCGGCGACATCGTGCAGAAAGGCACCGGCCTCCATACGTCAGGGCCATCCGGAGTGCCTGACTGAAGGAGAACACCATGCGCTCGACCATTTCTTCCCGCGCCCGTCGCTGGATCGGGGCGTCGGCCCTTGCGATCCTTGCCGGTATCGGCGGCGGCTCTGCCCTCGTTGCCGCGACTGCGCCCAGCGCCGCTCAGAGCGAGGCCAAGCTCGTTCCCGCCGCGCAGATCAGCGTGCCGGCCGTCACCAATGCCCCGAACTTCGCCGACCTCGTCGAGGCGGTGAAGCCCGCCGTGGTCTCGATCGTCGTCGAGGGTGGCGCCGACAGCGGCCGCAACCTGCAGCGCGGCGGACGCCAGTTCGAGTTCAATTTCCCCGACCTGCCCGACGACCATCCGTTCAAGGACTTCATGGAGGAGTTCGGTCGCCAGTTCGGCAACGACAACAATGACAAGGCCCCCCAGCCCAAGCGCCGCTTCGTCGCGGCCGGCTCGGGCTTCGTGGTCTCGGCCGATGGCTACATCATCACCAACAACCATGTGGTCGACAACGCCGACAAGGTGACCGTGGTCTTCGACAATGGCGATGAGATGAGCGCCAAGGTGGTCGGCACCGACGAGAAGACGGACCTGGCGGTGGTCAAGGTCGACGGTGTCACCGACCTCAGCTTCGTCAAGCTGGCCGACACCGACGTGCGGGTCGGCGAGTGGGTGGTGGCGGTCGGCAATCCGTTCGGCCTCGGCGGCACGGTGACCGCCGGCATCGTCTCGGCCCGCGGCCGCGACATCGCCGGCTCGTCCTACGGCGACTTCCTGCAGATCGACGCGGCGGTGAACACCGGCAATTCCGGCGGCCCGGCCTTCAATCTCGAAGGTCAGGTGGTGGGCGTCAACACCGCGATCTTCTCGCCCAATGGCGGCAATGTCGGTATCGCCTTCGCCATCCCCGCCAACGTGGTCAAGCAGGTCACCGACCAGCTGATCTCGTCGGGCACCGTGACCCGCGGCTTCCTCGGTGTCGGCATCCAGGACGTGACCCGCGATATCGCCGAAAGCGTCGGCCTCGGCAACCGCCGTGGCGCGCTGGTCACCGAGCCGAGCAAGGACGGCCCGGCCGGCCTGGCGGGCATCCGGTCCGGCGACGTGATCATCATGGTTGACGGCGACGAGATCAGCAACGCGCTCGACCTGAGCCGCACCATCGCCGGCAAGGACCCCGGCACCCCGGTCGAGGTGACGATCTGGCGCGATGGCCAGGAGCAGACCATCTCGGTAACGCTGGGCAAGCTCGACGAGCAGGTCGCGCAGCCTGCGGAGCCGATCCCGCCCGCCGACATCCCGGCCGGCCCCACCGAAACCAGTGTCGGCATCACCCTGGTGCCGTCTGCCGACGGCGTGGGCCTGCTGATCCAGGAGGTCAACCCGGACTCGACCGCGGCCGAGAAGGGCTTCGCCATCGGCGACACCATCCTCGAGGTTAACAACCAGCCCGTGGCGACGGTCGAGCAGTTCGAGCAGGCCATCCAGGGCGTCAAGGATGCCGGTCGCGGCACCGCGCTGATCAAGGCCCAGCGCGACGGCAATGTCCGCTTCGTCGGGCTGCCGCTCGAGTAGGCGACGCGCAAGCGCCGGGCTCCGGGGCCATGGCTCCGGGGCCGGTTGCTTCGTGTGAATGGCGAATGGTGAATGGTGAATGGTGGATGGTGGTATCAGTTACCCGTTCACCATTGGCCATTCACCTGGCTATGATCCGACCGGGGCCGGTGACATGAAGATTCTGCTGATCGAGGACGACCGCGAGGCGGCGAGCTACCTGATCCAGGCACTGGACGAGGCCGGGCACGTGACGCACCACGCCTCGGATGGCGAGACCGGCTACGCCATGGCCTCGGGCATGGACTACGACGTCCTGGTCGTCGACCGCATGCTACCGCGCCGCGACGGGCTGTCCATCATCGAGAGCCTCAGGGCCGAGAGCGACCGCACGCCGGTGCTGATCCTGTCGGCGCTCGGCGAGGTGGATGATCGCGTCACCGGCCTCAGGGCGGGCGGCGATGACTATCTCGTCAAGCCCTATGCCTTCTCCGAACTGCTGGCCCGCGTCGAGGTGCTGGCCCGCCGCTCGAGCCCGGCCGAGGCCGCCACCAGCTACTCGGTGGCCGGGCTGAACCTCGACCGGCTGAGCCGCAAGGTCGAGCGCGACGGCGAGCCCATCCTGCTGCAGCCGCGCGAATTCCGCCTGCTCGAGTACCTGATGAAGAACGCCGGCAAGGTGGTGACCCGAACCATGCTGCTCGAAAATGTCTGGGACTATCATTTCGACCCCCAGACCAATGTCATCGACGTGCACATGTCCCGCCTGCGCGCCAAGATCGACAAGGGCCACACCAACCCGCTGCTGCACACCATCCGCGGCGCGGGCTACATGATCCGCGAGTAGGGCATGCTGCGCCTCGCCGACCTGTGGCGTACGACCACGGTACGCCTCACGGCGCTGTTCATGGTCGTCTTCGTCGTCTTCGCCGTGTTGCTGCTGGCGCTGATCTCGTGGCAGACCTCGGTGCAGCTGCAGCGCCAGCAGACCGATGCCATCGACCGCGAGGCGCGGCAGCTGACGCGGCTCGACGCCAATACCGGCTTCCGGGCGGCGGTCGAGGCGGTCGGCCGGCTGTCGCGCCAGCCGGGTCCGGGCATCTACTATCTGGCCCTGCCGACCGGCGAGATGATCGTCGGCAATGTCAGCGACCTGCCGGCCGAGGTGCTGGCCGAGCCGGGCACCTACAGCTTCGACTACGAGCGTCCGCAGCCGCTCGACGGCGATGAGGGGCAGCCGCCGCGGGGCAACGCGGTGGTGCGCTCCGTGGTGCTCGACAGCGGGCTGATCCTGGTGGTCGGCCGTGACGTGGTCGAACGCCGCGGCTTCACCGCCATCGTCATGCAGTGGTTTGCCATCGGGGTCGGAGGCATCCTGCTCTTTTCGATGATCGCGGGCGGCGTTACCGCCGTGCGCGTGCTGCGACGCGTCGATACCATCGCCTCGACCTCCCGCAAGATCATGTCCGGCAACCTCTCCGAACGCGTGCCGGTGACCCGCCGCGACGACGAGTTCGACGCCCTCGCCACCAACCTCAACCAGATGCTCGATCGCATCGAGCAGCTGATGCAGGGCATGAAGGAGGTGACCGACAATGTCGCACACGACCTGAAGACGCCGCTGACGCGCTTGCGCAACAAGGCCGAGTCGGCGCTGCGGGACGGGCAGGGCGAACAGGCCCGGCGCGAGGCGCTCGAGACGACGCTCGAGGAGAGCGACAAGCTGATCAAGACGTTCAACGCCCTGCTGATGATCGCCCGCGCCGAGGCCGGCACACCCTCGGGCGCGCTGAGCGAGATCGACCTGAGCGCCGTGGTGGCCGACGTCGCCGAACTCTACGGGCCGCTGGCCGAGGACGAGGGGCTGTCGCTCGTCACCGACATCGCGCCGGGCGTGCGCCTCAGCGGCAACCGCGAACTGCTCGGGCAGGCGCTGGTCAACCTGATCGAGAACGCCCTGAAGTACTACGAGCCGGCCGAGGGCAAGGTTGGCCGCATCACCGTCAGCGTCCGCTCCGCCGCCGGTCGCGTGCGGATCGAGGTCGCCGACAACGGCCCGGGCATCCCGGAGGCCGACCGGACGCGCGTGCTCGAGCGCTTCGTCAGGCTCGAAAAGAGCCGCACCGAGCCGGGCTCCGGGCTCGGCCTGTCGCTGGTCGCGGCGGTGGCACGCCTGCACCGGGGCGAGTTCCGCATCGAGGACAATGCCCCCGGCGTGCGCGCGGTGATCGACCTGCCGGCCGCCTGAGGCCGGTGCGAGGCTCAGTGCGCCGTCGGCACCGAGGTTTCGCCGACGCCGATGCCGGCGACCTTGCCGCCCTTGAGCACGTAGCCGATGTACTGGGCGATGTCGGAATAGCCACCGGGCCGATCGCCGCGGTAGGCGATCTTGCTTCCCGATGCGGCGCCGAAGGTCGCCTTCAGGTCGGCGACAGGTGCCCCGAGGCCAGGGATGCCGAAATCGGGGATGGCGAACTTCTCCGGTGCCGCATCGCAGGCGGCCGAGGGCTTGCCCGTTTCGGCGGCGACCATCATGACGAACTCGTAGCCGCCCAGCGCATTGGAGATGAACCAGACGTTGGCGCCCTCGGCGCCGTAGCAGATCCAGTCGGCCCGGCCGGCGCCGTCGCCATCGCTCTGGATGGTGCCGCCGAAGGCCTTCTGCACGTCTTTGAGCCTGGTGCGCTGCAGCGTGACCTTGAGGCTGCCCACCGTGATCGCCTTGACGGGCGCCTTCTCGAGGTTGGCCTTGCTGAAGTTGAAGCTGTTGCCGAAGATCGCCTGACCCATCCCGCCCAGCGAGGCGGCGGCAACGGGCGTGGCGCCCAGGATCGCGAGAGCGAGGACGGCGGCGGCGGCTTGGATTCGCATAGATGCACTCCGGGTAGGACGGCCGGGGGAAAATACCGGGACCGGCGCCGCGCGCCAGTGCGCAAAAGGCACAATCACGGAGCTTTGCTTGCCCCGGCCCCGGCGCGGCGATATCCCATGCGCCATGACCGTCTCCGTTGCGACCCTGCTCGACGCCGCCCCCTATCTCGCCGACCTCGCGGCCCGCCACGCGGACTGGTTCGCCGCAGCGCGCCTCGCACCGGACGTCGCCTTCGACGCCGTGCTGGCGGAGCTGGCGCGGGCGGGCGCGGACGGTTCCGGCGAGGAGAGCGTGGCCCGTGCCCTGCGGCTCGCCAAGGGCCGCGTCGCCCTGCTGGCCGCCGTCGCCGAAGTCGAGGGTCGCTGGACGACCGAACGGTCGACGGCAGCCTTGTCCGACCTCGCCGACGCGGCGCTCGACGCCGGGCTCGAGGTGCTGATCCGCGCCGCCGTCGCGCGCGGCCAGCTCGGACCGGCCACGGCGGCCACCTCGGGGCTGGCGATCTTTGCGCTGGGCAAGCATGGCGGGCGCGAGCTCAACTACTCGAGCGATATCGATATCGTCGCCTTCTTCGACCCCGACCGCGCCCCGCTGATCGATCGCGGCGAGGCGACCAGGCTGTTCAGCCGCATCGTCCAGAAACTCGCCGGCCTGATGCAGGACCGTACCGCCGACGGCTACGTGTTTCGCACCGACCTGCGGCTGCGGCCCGATCCGGGAGCGACGCCGGTCGCCCTGCCGGTCGAGGCGGCGCTCGCCTACTACGAGAGCCGGGGCCAGAACTGGGAGCGCGCGGCCTGGATCAAGGCGCGCCCCTGCGCCGGCGACAGGATGGCGGGCGAGGCCTTCCTCAAGGAGCTGGCGCCCTATGTCTGGCGCAAGCACCTCGACTTCGCCACCATCGCCGACATCCAGGCGATGAAGCGGCAGATCAACATCACCAAGAATGTCGGGGATGTCCGGGTCGAGGGGCACAACGTCAAGCTCGGGCTCGGCGGCATCCGCGAGATCGAGTTCTTCACCCAGACCCAGCAACTGATCGCCGGGGGACGCG
>NZ_JAYRYM010000140.1:0-10634 GCF_041917035.1 Devosia sp.
TGATGGCGGCGGCCATGTTGGCAAAGCCCTCCTTGGACCCCAGCGTCGCCACCACCTGGGTGTCGGGGTTCACCTTCACGCCGAAGCGGCGGCCATAGTAGCTGGCCTGGGCCTTGCGGAGTCCGGGAATGCCCTTCGAGGACGAGTAGCGGTGGGTGCGCGGGTCCTTCACCGTCTCCTTGAGCTTGTCGACAATATGCTGCGGAGTGGGCATGTCCGGATTGCCCATGCCCAGGTCGATGATATCGACGCCCGAGGCACGCAGCCGGGCCTTGATCGGATCGATATGGGCAAAGACGTAGGGCGGCAGGCGGCGGATACGGTGGAAGTCTTCGTTCATGGCGTGAACCTCGGTGACCCGCGACGCACGTTGGCGTGCATGCTTGCCTTGCTTGAAGGCGGTGATTATCGCGGAATTATGGTTTTGACTCGGTTAAGCGGCCAGAGGTGGCCGGGCTCGCTGTCTTCGCCCTCCCCAGCCGCGTTGCGGCCCGCGGGGAGAGCTAACGAGCGGGGGCGAAAGCGCGCAAGGCCACACCGGTCTTCCCGGCGGCACCTCTCGTCGCTGCTACTCCCTGAGTCATGGCCAGATCCTGTGAGCCGATCGTGGCTGATTAGGGGCGGGAGGGCCCGCGGGTCAAGATCTTTTGGCGCGGCGGGCGCGGCTCAGCGAATAGACGACCCCGACGATGACGGGTAGCAGCACCGCTGCGATCGCTGAAGCGAAGAGCGTCACGCCGGGCGGAAGCAGCAGGGCGGCGATGAGCAGCGCGAGGCCCGAAATCATAGCGAGCGCGCCGGTGAGCCGGTGCGTTGCCTGCCAGTTGCCGGCATCGGCGAGGGTCGAGTGAATGCGCACGCCGGCAACGCTGTTGGGCTGGGACTTGGGCAGCGCGTTGCCGACAACGAGCAGCATGACGGCGAGCACGCCGACAATCGCCTGCACCATGCTGACCGGAACGCCGGTGCCGATCAGGACGGTGACCACCTCGACGACGAGGCCGATGAGCAGCAAGGTGGTGATCGCGGCGCCGACGATGGCACTGCCAGACTCGGCAATGCCAGACTTGGCGCTGGGCGCAAAGCGCAGCGCCAGGGCGAACAGCACCACCGTCGCCAGCTGCAGGCCGAGCGGCAGGATCAGCGCCAGTTCGCGCGGCAGGAACCAGTCGGCCTCGCCATGGACATTCCAGTGGACCGGCAGTTCGACCCCGGCCGGCACGAGGACGAAGCCCGCAATCGCAGCGAGGACCGTCGCGGCGACCAGGGCGAGGTTGAGGGGGGACAGCAATCGGATCATTTCTTCATCTCTTTCAGACCGAGCAGGCCCGAAAGCGCCTGTTCGAGAATGGACATGTTGAGATGATAGACGAGGCTCGTGCCGTGGCGCTCGACGGCCACGAGGCCCGCGTCCTTGAGCTTGGCGAAGTGCACCGACATGGTCGGCTTGCTCAGCTCGAAATGGCCGGCCAACTCGCCCGCGCTCAATGGCCCGGTTTTCAAGAGGCCGAGGATTTCTCGCCGCACTGGGTGCGACAAGGCTTCAAAAACGGCGTTGACGCCCATCAGTCATCTCCTGATGGCGCTTATTTCGTATTTTCTCTAATTAGAGTCAAGGCGAAATTTTTGCGGTCCCGCCGCTGGGCTCGAGTGACTTCAGGTAGAGCACGATCGCCTCGGCCTGCTCCGGATCGAACTCGAACTCGGGCATCTCCGGATGCGCGGTCACGATCCCCTCGACAAGCGACTCGCTGAGGTCGCCGACGTCGTAACGCAGGTGCAATTCCCGGAAGCGGGGCGCCGCAGCGAGCTTGCTGTCGCCGGTGGCACCGACGGCATGGCAATCCGAGCAGTACTCATCGACCAGCAGATGCCCCTCCTCGATCGGATCGGCCAGAGCCGGCGTCGCGACCAGCAAGAGGCCCGCCAGCAAGCCAATCGGCAGGGCACGCATCATTTGGATCTCCTATTCTCATCAATGCGCTTTCTACCAGATTGTGCTGCCGACCGATTGACGAAGCGCAAGCTTCAGCGCATCGGCAGGTACTTCAGGAACTGGTCGGCGCTGACCGACCAGGAGAATTGCTCGGCGTAGTCGCGGCAGGCGCCGCGCGGTATATCGAGGGCCGCCAGGGCGGCCTTGCGCAGATCGTTGTCGAGCACGCCAACCGGCGCCCCTCCGATGACATCGATCGGCCCGGTCACCGGGAAGGCAGCGACCGGGGTACCGCTGGCCAGGGCCTCGAGCAGGACAAGGCCGAAGGTGTCCGTCCGGGACGGAAAGACGAAGACATCGGCAGAGGCGAACAGCCGGGCCAGTTCCTCGCCATGCCTCGGACCCAGAAAGACCGCGGCGGCGTATTCTGCACGGAGCTTGTCGAGGCTCGGTCCGCCGCCGACCACGACCTTGGTGCCCGGCAGATCGAGCTGCAGGAATGCCTCGACATTCTTCTCCACCGCGACGCGGCCGACATAGAGAAAGACGGGGCCTGCGTACGGCAATTGATCGCGCCTGCCCGGGTGAAACAGTTCGGTGTCGACACCCTTCTGCCAGATGACAGCGTTGGTGAAGCCGCGCTGTTCAAGCAGGTGCTTCAGGTGCGGCGTGCCGACCAGGCAATAGGTCGCGGCCCCATGGAACCAGCGCAGGAACCGGTAGCTGACCTGCAACGGGACCGGCAGCCGGGCGCGCAGATACTCGGGGAACTGCGTGTGGTAGGCGGTCGAGAACGGGAAGCCGTTCTTGCGGCACCAGCGCCGGGCGATGATGCCGAGCGGCCCTTCGGTAGCGATGTGGATCGCATCGGCGCCGGCCGCCGCGATGCGGTCATAGACCGGCCGGGTCAGGGTGGCCGAGAGACGGATCTCGCCATAACCCGGCATGGGGAAGGTGCGAAACTCGGCCGGGGTGAGGAGCTTGACCGCAAGGCCCCGCCGCTCCAGTTCGCGCGCGACGAGTTCGATGGAGCGGACGACACCGTTGACCTGCGGGTGCCAGGCGTCGGTGACGATGAGGACTGTCTTGGGCTGCGGCATTGGCTGCTCTTTTGTGGCCGCAATGGGTAGCTTGCGGCGTCAAAAAAAGCAAAACCCCAAGAACTCGCCTGAGAAGAGCGGCGTGCATGGTTGGGCGCCCTCTCGAATGCCTGTATAGACGGGATTCCGATTCCCTTGCCTCCAGAAGGTCGATGACGGCACTCAGCAGCGTGACCCTTGCCACCGTTGCCGGCGTGAACATCGATGGCGCGCAGGAGGCGCTGGTGCGTTCGCTGAGGGGCCTAAGGTTCGCGCGGGTCATGTTGTTGGCGCCCGCACCCCCAACTATCCTCGATCCAAGAATTGAGCACGTGCACATCGAGCCGCTGACGTTGCGCGGCTACAATCTGTTCATGCTTCAGCGCATGCACAAGTACGTCGAGACGGCGCATGTGCTTACGGTGCAGCCCGATGGATATGTGCTCAATCCCGAGCGCTGGGATCCTGTGTGGTTGTCGTTCGACTACGTCGGGGCACCGTGGCCCGAGCAGCTTCGGACCCGCAAATACACCATTCTTCTGAAGAACCGGGTCGGCAACAGCGGGTTCGTGCTACGCAGCCGACGCCTCCTGCAACTGACGGCGCGCGCCGACCTCAGTAAGCTCCATTTCCCGATCCTCTCCGACGACCTGATCACCTGCGTGGCGATGTACGAGGACCTACTGGACTTCGGCATCCAGTTCCCCGACGTCCATACGGCGGCGACCTTTTCGATCGAGCACCCGCAGGCGGCGTTCGGCCACACAATGGCCGACACGTTCGGATTTCATGGTGCTCACTACCTGGGCGAGTTGCAGGCCGCGGGGAAGTCGACCTCCCTGTAGCGGCGCGAGCACTAGGCATCGATCGCCCGCAAAGCACGAGGGCCGGATTGCTCCGGCCCTCGTGCAGTATCGGGACTCGAAACGCTCAGCGCTTGGAGAACTGGAAGGAGCGGCGGGCCTTGGCCTTGCCGTACTTCTTGCGTTCGACGACGCGACTGTCACGAGTGAGGAAGCCGCCGGCCTTCAGAACGGCACGCAGTTCCGGCTCGTAGTAGGTGAGCGCCTTGGAGATGCCGTGACGGACGGCACCGGCCTGGCCGGAGAGGCCGCCGCCGGAAACCGACGCAACGATGTCGTACTGGTCCTTGCGGGCCGCAGCGACGATCGGCTGCTGCAGCACCATCTGAAGCACCGGGCGGGCAAAGAACTGGTTGAATTCCTTGCCGTTGACGGTGATCTTGCCGGCGCCCGGCTTGATCCAGACGCGGGCGATGGCGTTCTTGCGCTTGCCGGTCGCATAGGCACGGCCCTGCGCATCGAGCTTCTGCACGTGAACCGGCGCCGGGTTGGCGGCAGCGACGGCGGCGGAAGCCGCGCCAAGGTCTTCGAGCGAGTTGATGGTCTCGGCCATTACTTGGCCCTCACGTTCTTGGAGTTGAAGGAGGCGACGTCGAGCTTCTCGGGCTGCTGTGCCTCATGCGGATGGCTCTCGCCGGCATAGACGCGCAGGTTGCCGTACTGCTTGCGCCCGAGCGGACCCTCGGGGATCATGCGGCGCACGGCGTTCTCCAGCACGCGCTCCGGGAAGCGACCGTTCAGCAGCTCGCGCTGGGTACGGTCCTTGATGCCGCCGGGGTGACCGGAGTGCCAGTAGAAGCGGCGCTGGTCCAGCTTCTTGCCGGTCAGCTTCACCTTGTCGGCGTTGATCACGACGACGTGGTCGCCGGTATCCATATGCGGGGTGAAGGTCGGCAGGTGCTTGCCACGCAGGCGCATGGCGATGATGGAGGCGACACGGCCCACCACCAGATCCTTGGCGTCGATCAGGATCCACTTCTTCTGGATCTCGTCCGGCTTCGCCGTGTAGGTGCTCATCGATTGACTGTCCTTGAAAGCAGGCAGGGAGGCCCCTGCCCCGGATTTCGTGGCGCGGATATACGGATGCTGCGGACGATCGTCAAGTCAAAAGAATTCCCCATGTAAGTCAGATACTTGCTCTTGCGGTATCTGAATACCTCATTGTGGTATTCGGGTACCAAAATGCAAGAGACTGTTATTTATAGAGAATTATGACGGCGTGGCGCGGTGGTATCGGCCAGATAGGCGGTGACGGTTCCGAGCAGCATGAAGGCGAGGGCCTGATGCCCCAGCGCCAGCGAGATGGGCACCGCAGTCAGTAGTGTCGCGATGCCGAGACCCACCTGGGCCACAACCAGCGCCGCAATGCGCGGCAGCCAGCCGTGCTCCCCGGCGAAGCCGCCGCGCCGATGCTGCCGAAACAACAGCCAGGCAACATAGACGAGGACAAGGTATGCGAGGACACGGTGCGTGAATTGCACGGTGAGGGCGTTCTCGAACAGGTTCTTCCAGGCGGGCGACATGGCATCGAGCCCGGAGGGAATGAGAGTGCCGTCCATCAGCGGCCAGGTGTTGTAGGCCATGCCGGCGTCGAGACCGGCGACGAAGGCACCAGCGACGATCTGGACCAGAAGAAGCACCACCAGCCCGACCACCGGCCAGCCGGATGGGCTAGTCTGCGGCAAGGGCTGCAAGCGGCGCGCAACCCAGATCAAGGCCATGAACAACACCGATGCAGCAAAGAGATGTGCCGCAAGGCGGTATTGCGACACCGAGGTCAGTTCGGACAGACCCGAGGACACCATCCACCAGCCCAGGACCCCCTGAAAGCCGCCCAGCACGAACAGCCCGGCAAGCGGCACGGCGAGATTCCAGGTGAAGCGACGCTGGACCAGGAAAACGAGGAACGGCACGGCGAACGCGATGCCGATGATGCGACCAAGGAAGCGGTGTCCCCACTCCCACCAGAAAATCGCCTTGAAATCCTCGATCCCCATCCAGGCGTTCTGCACACCTTGCGGGATCAGCCGATAGGCCTCGAACTCGGCCTGCCAGTCCGCATCCGACAGCGGTGGGACAATTCCCGAGATCGGCTTCCACGATGTGATCGAAAGGCCCGACTCGGTCAGACGCGTGGCGCCGCCAACGACGACCATCGCGAGCACGAGCAGAGCCATGACGTAGAGCCAGATGCGGACGGGCTTCAGGCGGTCATGCGCGAGTCGGTCGATGATGGATTGTTCGGTTGCGCTCAGGGCCAAGATGCGCTCCTTTCGGCGCAACTGCTACTGCCTGCCATGACGGCTGACAAATGCCGCGTTGCCGCACGAACATACAGGATGGCGATGACCACGAGGACAAGAAAGCTGGCCGGCACGGTGCTGATCCTGCTGTCGATCGTGGCATGGTCGATCGTGGCGAGCGCGATCTACATGAGCCTGCTGGCGTCTGCGCCGTGGTGGCTGACCATCGCCTTCTTCGCCATTGCGGGAACGAGCTGGTTCGTACCGGCGGCAATCATCATCCGGTGGATGGTGAAACCGGACTGAGAGCTACTCCCAGCGGACCTTGGCGCCGAGGCTCGTCAGCTTCTCGACGAAATGCGGGTAGGCCCGGCGGATCGGATCGGCGTTCTTGATGCGCGATTCGCCCGGGATCTGGATCGCCGCGAGCAGCAGCGCAACCACGACCCGAATGATGTACGGCGCCTCGACCTGCGCGGGACGCAGCGGATTGCCACCGAAGACCACCAGGCGATGCGGATCGGAGAGGTGCACGCGGGCACCGAACTTGAGCAGTTCGGCGCTCCACCCCAGCGCACCCTCGTAGACCTTGTTCCAGAACAGGATGTCGCCGACGCACCCAACCGAGACGCCGATGGCGTGCGGCAGCAGATCGGCGGGAAAATAGGGCCACGGCGCCGCCTCGATCTTGGGCAGCATTTCGGCAGTGTAGGGCTCGGTGATCCGCCGGGTCCAGCCGGTCGCAGTCACCCTGCCCTCGCCGACCTCGAACTGCATGCCGAGCTTGCCGAACTGGCGCAGGATCAGCGTCATGTGCGGCCCCATGTCGGTTTCGACCGTCAGGCGTCCGCCGGTGACAGCGCCGATAGCGAGGAAGGTCGCGACCTCGTGGTGATCGTCGGGAACACGCGCCACTGTGCCATTGAGCCTGCCGACACCGCGTACCGTCAGCTTTGAGGTGCCGATGCCGTCGAGATCGGCCCCCATTGCGGCCAGCATGTCGCACAGGGCCTGCACGTGAGGCTCGGAGGCCGCGTTGTTCAGGTGCGAGGTCCCGCCCGCCACCGCGGCGATCATCACGAAAGTCTCGGTGGCGGTGACCGAGGCATAGTCGGGCCAGAGGTCGGCGCCGCGAATCTCGCCGCGGCGTTCGATGCGGTAGGGGTGTGTCGCGGCGATGGTGCCGCCGAAGCGCTCGAGAATCTCGAGATGCGGATCGATCTCACGGACACCCAGCGCACAGCCCTTGGCCTCGGTGTCGAAGATCAGGTGTTCGGAGCGCATCAGCACCGGGGCGAGCAGCAGCACGGCGGCCCGGATGCCGACCGGAAGCTCTGCTTCGCTGGTCGCAAAGGCCCGGAAGTCATGCTGGATGACGAGGGTCTGGGCGGCGAGGTTGCGCTCGACGCGCGAGCCCTTTGACCGGAAGTACTCGACCAGCTTGTCGATGTCGCTGATCTCGGGGACGTTGGTGAGCGTCACCTCGTCCTCGGTCAATAGCGTCGCGCAGAGCATCGGCAGCACGGCATTCTTGTTGCCGGACGGGCGGATGGTTCCGGACACGGGGTGGGCGCCGTCGACGATCAGGTCAGACATCGGATTCTCTTGGGTCGGTCTTGCGGCGATGCAATAGCCTATTTGGCCATCAGGGAGAACAGGGCGGGAGTCGCGAAAACGTCGACGTAGCGGCGGGACTGGAACAGGCCATTGAGGGAAATTCGCGGCAGTGCATGCAGGCTGTGCCGATGGTGGGCATAGAGCCCGCCAGGACGCGTGGTGACCGCAGAGCGCAGCCCCAGTTCGCGCGCGAGGGCAAACTCGCGCGGGCCCGCGGACGACGGACCGCCCAGCGGATAGCTGAGGTGTTCGGGTTGCTTGCCGAACTGCGCCTTGATGATGCGGAGCGACTGTTCGATCTCGCTGCGGGCCTCACCAGTCTCGAGCTTGGCGAGCTCGTAGTGATGTACCGTGTGTGCCCCGATAGTGCAGAGCTGGTCGGCGGCGAAGGTCCGCAGATCGGACCAGTCCATGATCAGGTCGCGGCACTGGCGGGCAAGGTCGAAACCGTACTGGCCCGCGAGATCGCGAATCAAGGTGACGCGGTCATGCTCCGGCATGACCCGCATGCGACGGTAAAGTGCAGTGTAGGCCGCCTGCTTCTCGGCCAGCGACGCACTGGGCAGATACTCGGTTTCGCCATTCCAGGTTACCGCCAGCGCGTTCTGGCCGGCGACTATGTCCTCGAGCGCCTGCCACCAGACCTCCCCGATTCCATCCACCAGCGCCGTCGGCACGTAGAGCGTGAACGGACACTGCTGGCGGCGCAGCACGGGCAGCGCATAGCGCAGGTTGTCGCGATAGGCATCATCGAAGGTGAGGACGGCGAAGGGCTTCGCCGGCTCGTCGGTCTCAACGCGCCGGATCGCCTCGTCGATGTCGACGATGTCCAGCCCGAGCTTCCTGATGCGGGTGATGGTGAACTCGAGGAAGTCCGGCTTCACCTGGAGGATGGCATTGGGCGAGAAGTCGGCCGCGTCGTCAGGCAAGACGCGATGCAGCGTGAAGATCACACCGCGGGCCCTCGAGAGCCGGCGCACGAGGACGGGGAGCTGCGAGGCCCAAAGTAGCTCGAAAGCGGCGCCGATCGCCCTGTAGCGCAGCCCGGGCACCTAGGCGACGTCCGCCCGTACGACCGGGACACGCACGACGCGTCCGATCTCGAAACCCAGTGCGGCGATGTCGCGCCGAGCCGCCACGATCGCGGCCTGCGGAGCATCGATGTCTGCGACGAGGATCACCGCAGCGCGGAGATCGGCGAACAGCGGCAGGCCGGACGAGAGCCCGACCCGGCCGGTATCGACGAGCACAACGTGATAGAGGTCGGCAAGCGCCTCGACGAGGGTCAGCGGGCGCTCCGAGCGCCGCTCGAGCGTAGCGAGGCGCCCCCAGGCCACCTCCGCGAGGTTCTCGGCAACACGCTGCACGACGTCGCCGTAGTCTACCCGCTCGGCCGCGAGGTCGGAAAGGCCGGCCTCCCTGGAGAGCTCGGCGCTGCCGGCATCCACGGCCACCGCACTCAGATCGGCCTCGAGGACGTCGCCGAGCAACCGGTCGATCACCGCCGTGACCGGCTCGCGACGGTCGAGACCGGCGATCAGCAACACGCGCATCTGCCGGGACGTGACCGCCGCCGACAGCATGGCGAGTTCGTCGCGCGGTTTGCCGATCGGGGCCGTCTCCGACCTCGCCCCAGGCGTCGGGGAACCGGTTTCGACGGCGAGCGGCGCCGGGGCCGGAGCAACGTCGTCGATGGCGTCGGCGGCCTCGTCCCCCGGATCATCCAGGTCATCGGCTGTCCCCTCTTCCGACTGCAGGGACTGCAGCGCCCGGCCGGATGCCAACTCGCCGAAGACGACGGCACCGGCCTGCAGGAGCACCGCCAACAGGCCGACGGCGGCCAGCGTCAGGGGAATCTTCGGGAAGGCCGGCTCGATGGCGGGAGCCGCTTCGCTGACGATGCGCACATCCGGCAGGGCCGCGTTCGCCGCGGAACGCGACACGGCGTCGGAGTACTTGGCGAGGTAGTTCTCGAGCAGGTCGCGCTGCGCCTTGGCTTCGCGCTCGAGGCCGTCGAGGGTGACGCCATCGCGGGTCGCGGTGCCGGCCGCGCGCTTGGCCGTGGCAAGATCCTCGCGAAGCCTTGCCTCGAGGTCCGCCTCGACCTTTGCCTCGGCCTCAAGGGAGTCGGCGACACGCCGCCCCTCGCGGACGACCTGCGCCTCTATTTCGGCGATCTGGGCCTTGAGCGCCTTGATGGTGGGGTGATTGGCGAGCAGCGTCGTGGACTTCTGCGCCAGATCGGCCCGCAGGTTGGCCTTGGTCTGGAGCAGGCCCTGGATGACGACGGAGCCCCTGACGTCGCCGAGTCCCTCGAGAGACTGGCCCGACCCGATGACGCCGCGAATGAGGTCGGCGCGGGACTGGGCGTCATTCTTGCGCTGCTGGGCCTCGGCGATCTGGGTGGCGACAGTCGACAACTGCTGGTCGGCAACCGGCGTCGCGCTGACGCCGATGAAGAGGTCCTTGTCGACCTTGTAGTTGGCGACCGCGGATTCGGCGGCGGTGACCCTGGCGCGCAGCTTGTCGATTTCCTGCTGCAGCCAGACCGTGGCGTCGACCGTGTCGGCGAGGGATTGCGCGGCGCGGCGCTTGACGTGCGCAGCCGCAAGCGCGTTGGCGATGCGTGCCGCAAGGTCAGCGCTGGTCGAGCGGACATAGATCGAGATCACGGCGGAGTCGCGTTCGCGGATCACAGTCATCCGGTCTGCAAGGTTGGCCAGCACGGTCTCATCGACGTTGCGCGGCTCGGGCTTGCGTCCGACGAGTTGCAGCAGGAAGCCGACGGGCGAAAAGCCCACGCCGGAAAACTCGGGAATCGACCGCAGGCTCTCGGAATCGACCACCTCGAGCAGCAGGTCGCGGGACTTGATCAGCTGGATCTGGCTCGACATCT
>NZ_JAYRYM010000141.1:0-10596 GCF_041917035.1 Devosia sp.
GCGGTGCGGAACACCCGGACACCCTTGCTGGCGCGACTGGTGTACCGGATGCCGTTGACCGGAACGCGAATGAGCTGGGCCCCGTCTGAGATCAGCATGATCTGGTCGGCATCCTCCACCGGGAAGGCGGCGACCAGGTTGCCGATCTCGGCGGTCTTGGTCTGGTCGGTCGCCTTGATGCCCTTGCCGCCGCGGTTGGAGATGCGGAACTCGTAGGACGAGGAGCGCTTGCCGAAGCCCTGGTCGGTGATGGTCAGCACGAACTGCTCGGCGGCACCCATCTCGATGTAGCGGGCCTCGTCGATGGTCGCTGCCTCGCTGGAAGCACCCTCCTCGCTGTCCTCGGCAGTGTCGGCTTCCGGCTCCACCTCTTCCCCGGTCGCGGCGCGTCGAATCGCTCCGGACTGCTTCAGGTAGGCCTCGCGCTCGGCCGGGGTGGCGTCGACATGGCGCAGGATCGACATCGAGATGACGCTGTCACCCTCGCCGAGGCTGATCCCGCGAACACCGGTCGAGGTGCCGGTCGAGCCGTTGCCGCCGAACACCCGGATGTCCGAGGTCTGGAACCGCACGGCCTGCCCGAGCGACGTGGTGAGCAGCACGTCGTCGGTCTCGTGGCTGAGCTCCACCCCGATGATCGACTGGCCCGGCTCGTCGAACTCCATGACCCGCTTGCCCAGCGTCGTGCGTGGTACGCAGTCGGAAAGCTTGTTGCGCCGGATGCCGCCCGTCGAGGTGGCGAACATCACGTCATGCGCCTCCCACTCGCGTTCGTCCTCGGGCAGCGGCACAATCGAGGTGATGCGCTCGCCGCCGTCGAGCGGCAGCAGGTTGATCAGCGCCTTGCCGCGCGTCTGCGGTTCGCCGATCGGCAGCCGCCACACCTTCAGCTTGTACACCTGGCCAAGCGAGGAGAAGAACAGCACCGGCTGGTGCGTGTTGGCCACGAACAGCCGCGACACGAAGTCCTCGTCGCGCGTCGCCATGCCCGAGCGGCCCTTGCCGCCGCGCCGCTGCGCCCGGTAGGCCGAGAGCGGCACGCGCTTGATGTAGCCGCCATGAGTGACCGTCACCACCATTTCTTCGCGGGCGATCAGGTCCTCGTCCTCGAAGTCCCCTGCCGCCTCGTCGATGGTGGTCAGCCGCGGCGTCGCATACGCATCCTTGATCTCGGTCAGTTCGGCGCGAATGATGCTGACCACCCGCTCGCGCGAGCGCAGGATATCGAGGAAATCCGCGATATCGGTGCCGAGGCCGTTGAGTTCGTTGCCGATTTCGTCGCGCCCCAGCGCCGTCAGGCGGCTAAGCGTCAGCGCCAGGATGGCACGGGCCTGCTCGTCGGAGAGCTTGAACCGCCCGTCCGCATTGATCCGGTGCCGCGGGTCGTCGATCAGCGCGATCAGCGGCGCCACGTCACGCGCCGGCCAGTCGCGCTCCATCAGGCGCTCGCGCGCCGCCGTCGGATCGGGCGCCGTGCGGATCAGCGCGATCACCTCGTCGACATTGGCCACCGCGACGGCGAGGCCGACGAGGATGTGGGCGCGGTCGCGGGCCTTGTTCAGCTGGAACCGGGCCCGTCTGGTCACCACCTGCTCGCGGAACTCGACGAACGACGCCAGGATCTGCCTGAGGCTCATCAGCTCCGGCTTACCGCCGTTGAGCGCCACGAAATTGCAGCCGAACGAGCTCTGCAGCGGGGTGAACCGATAGAGCTGGTTGAGCACCACATCGGCGACGGCGTCGCGCTTCAGCTCGATCACCACCCGCATGCCGGTCCGGTCGGACTCGTCGCGGATGTCGGAAATCCCCTCGATCCGCTTGTCGCGCACCAGTTCGGCGATCTTCTCGATCATCGCCGCCTTGTTCACCTGGTAGGGGATCTCGGTGATGATCAGCGCTTCGCGTTCCTTGCGCATCTCCTCGACATGCACCCTGCCGCGGATCAGGATGGCGCCGCGGCCGGTCTCGTACGCCTGCCGGATGCCGGAGCGGCCGAGGATGATGCCGGCGGTCGGAAAATCCGGGCCGGGCAGCACCTGCATCAGCTCCTCGGTGAGCGCACCGGGATTGTCGATCATCATCAGCGTGGCGTCGATCACCTCGCCCAGGTTGTGGGTCGGGATGTTGGTGGCCATGCCCACGGCGATGCCGCTGCCGCCATTGACCAGGAGGTTCGGGAAGCGCGCCGGCAGCACCGTCGGCTCCTGCTCGGAGCCATCGTAGTTCTCCTTGAAGTCGACCGTGTCCTTGTCGATGTCCTCGAGCATGGAGCCGGTGATCTTCTCCATGCGCACTTCGGTGTAGCGCATGGCGGCCGGCATATCGCCGTCGATCGAGCCGAAATTGCCCTGCCCGTCGATCAGCACTACGCGCAGCGAGAACTCCTGCGCCATGCGCACGAGGGAGAAGTAGACCGCGTCATTGCCGTGCGGGTGATACTTGCCGATGACGTCGCCGACCACGCGGGCCGACTTGACATAGCTCTTGTTCCAGACGTGACCCTGATCGTGCATCGAGTAGAGGATGCGCCGGTGCACCGGCTTGAGGCCATCCCGCACGTCCGGCAGGGCCCGGCTCACGATCACGCTCATCGCGTAGTCGAGATAGGACTTGCGCATCTCGTCCGAGATCGAGATCGGGGCGATGTCCGAGGCGAACGGAGCGCCGGGGGTGTCTTCGGTCTTGTCGGTCACGGGGACGTTTTCGCGTTTGACTGGGCTGTGGTGGGTCTATGCGATTCCTCGCGGCTAGACCAATTGCGCGGACTGGATACGCTCCGCATTCGGCGATCTTCCACGTCTATCGCCTGCGCGGGGCGTGGATATGCATCACGAATGGGCCGGAAACGCGGCTTTTCGGGGGCTTCGCTGGGGTCTCGCAACTTTACGGACGCGTTTTGAGGCCTTAGTAGTCCGCGCCACGCCGCGTGAGGGTGGCCGGGGAGCTGATTCTTTTGTCCGAAGAGCATCTGGGATCGCGACTGTGGAAATGGGCCTTCGGCCACAATCGGTCCATCGGCTTCGGGCTTGAATTCCTCGGGCACCTGACGCTGCGCTACCCCCGCGCGCTGGGGGCCTTCGTCGTCCTTGTCACCATCTTCTGCGCCATCCAGCTGCCGCGCATCAGCGTCGACGGCGACATGCTGCGCGTCTACGCCCATTCCGGGCCGGAATACGACGCCTACGAGCATCTGTCGCAGACCTTCGGCACGTTCGAGAACGACATCAACATCCTGGTGACCACGCCGAAGCTGACCGATCCGGAGGTGCTGGAGACGATCCGCACCATGGCGCTCGACCTCAGCAATTCCGAGTACGTCTCGGGCACCATGTCGGCGTTCACCCTGCGCAAGCCCGGCCCGGACGGCACCACCCTGCCCGCCGTGCCCGAGGGCCTGACCGACCCGGTCGCCGTCGGCGCCGCCCTGACCGAGCTGTACCAGACCGATCCGATGATGCGGAACCTCATCAACCCGGACCTCTCCGGGGTGGTCATCATCGTGTTCCCGAACCAGCCGGCGGTGAAGGCCAACGGCACCAAGGCGATGATCAAGGAACTGCGGGAACTGACCGCCGACTATGCCGGCCCGGATCTCAGCGTCGAACTCACCGGCCCGCCGATCTGGACCTCGGAGATGCTGGGCGCCGCCGTCAACGACCAGGTGAAGTTCACCATCTGGGGCTTCGGCCTCGGCGCGCTGATCGCGCTGTTCGCCTTGCGCTCCTTCTGGGGCGCGGTGCTCGTCGCCGCAACGCCCTTCATCGCCGTGACCTGGGTGATGGGGATCATCGTGTTCGGCTTCGGCTCGTTCTCGTTCCTCACCATCATCGTCACGACGATCGTCCTGGTCATCGCCTTTGCCGAAAGCCTGTTCTTCATCTTCAACTGGCTGGCGTACTGGCGCGAGGGCGTCGATCCCTACAAGGCTGTCGACGAGACGGTGCGCGTCGTCGGCCCCGCCAGCGCCCTCACCATGCTGACCACCCTCGTCTCCTTCGCCTCGCTGTCGCTGACGCCGGGCCAGGGCATCCAGGAGTTCTCGCTGGCCGGCACGGTCGCCTCGCTGACCAACTTCATCTGCCTGATGACGTTCCTGCCATTGCTGCTCAAGCTCGCGGTCCGGCTGGGCTTCAAGGCGCCCAAGCCGAGCTTTGCCATCACCGCCCCGATCCCGGTGGCCTGGCTGGTGGCGCGCAAGTTCGGTCGGCTGATCGCCGGCGCCGCCGTCATCGGCACCGTCCTGCTGTTGGTCCCCTACTCGCAGATCCAGCCGCACTTCTCGTTCGAGGACTTCATGTCCAAGGACTCGCAGGCGCTGGCCGCCGCCGAGAGCATCGACGACGGTGTCGGCGGGGTGGCGCCGATCTACATCAGCGTGCCGCTCGAGGAAGGCATCGCCGACGTCGGCGACAAGGACTTCGAGCGCGTCAAGCTCGTGCACGAGATCGTCGAGAAGCACCTGGGCGTCAACAAGGTGATCTCGGCCGCCGCCTTCACCCACTACGCCGACAGCGGCTTCACCCGGGAGCAGATCTTCAACGCCGTGGGTGACCTGAAGCGCCGATTCGTCACCGACGACGGCATGAAGGCGCTGGTGACCGGGTTCATGCCGCTCATCATCAGTTCGGACGACCTGGTGCACCTCAAGGAGGCCATCCAGTCCGATATCCGCGCGGCCGGCATCGAGGGCGCCGAGGTCGGCGGCTTCCGGGTGATGACCACCTATGCCACCGACAACATCGTGCGCGGCCTGCAGCTCGATCTGACCATCTCGGTAGTGGTCAACCTGTTCCTGATCGGGCTCGCCTTCATGTCCTGGCGGGTCGCTCTCGCCACCGCCATCCCGAACCTGTTCCCGATCCTGGGCACGGAGGCGTGGCTCTACTTCGGCGGCAACGGCCTGCAGCTGACCACGGTCCTGTCGCTCACCATCGCCTTCGGCATCGCGGTGGACGACACGACGCACTTCCTGTCGCACTACCTGCACTCGCGGCGCGAGGAAGGCCACAGCCACATGGATGCGATCAAGCACACCATGGAGCGAATCGGCGGCGCCATCGTTGCCGCCACCATGATCCTGTGCTCCGGAACGGCCATCGTCATGTTCTCGGAGCTGCCGCAGGTGGCCTTGTTCGGCACCCTGTTTGTGATAACCCTCGCTCTGGCACTGATCGGCGACGTCTTCATCCTGCCGTCTCTGCTGGTCGCCGGGGGGCGATTCTTTCATCCACTTGGAGGCGTAAAGAAATGAAACTGTTCGGCCCCCTGACGCGATCCGTCGCGCTCGCCGGCCTGCTCGCGAGTACCCTGATGGCGGCGACGCCGGCTCTTGCCGCCAAGGCGGACGTCGACCTGCTGAAATCCTACATCGGCAGCTGGAAAGGTCGCGGCGAGCTCATCGGAGCCGAGAAGGAAGCGGTGGTGTGCCGGCTCACCCTCTCGGAGGGCAACCAGGACAAGGTGAACTACTCCGGTCGCTGCACGCTCGCCGGCACGACCCTGTCGGTCAATGGCTCGCTCGCCTTCAGCGACGCGAACCGGCGCTATGAAGCCGCCATGACCTCCAACGTCAGCTTCTCCGGACTCGCGGTCGGCAAGCGCCAGGGCAACACGGTGGTGTTCGACCTCAAGGAGCGCAACAAGGACGAGGCTGGCAACGACCTGACCGTCAGCGCGCGGATCGTGCTGTCCGCCGAAAAGATCAATGTCGGCTTCAGCGTGGTCTTCAACGCGACCGGCGACAGCCTTCGCGCCGACGTCCCGTTCAACAAGTAACAACGGCACCGGCACCGGGGGGCACTGCCAAAGATGCAGTGTTTCATCTTGGCCCGTCGTTAACGTCGGCATGTCAGCTTCGACCGCGTCGCCAATGAGCGCGCGGTCGAAGTGTGTTTGAGAGCCTGCAGAAATCGCTGGGCGGCCGGGCAGCACTTTACGTCGCCGCCATCTGCCTCATCATCCTCGCGCTGGAGGCTTGGCGGGAATGGGCCTCGCGCAGCGCGGTTCTCGCCCATGCCCGGGAGGATGTGATGGGGCTCGCCCACGCCGCCCGCCAGCATGCCGAGGACACCTTCGAGATGGCCTCGGCCGCCGCGACCGCGGTGGCCCGCAGCCTCGACCGGCAGCAGCCTGGCCTGGAGCTGTTCGGGCGCGCCGCCGAGCTGATGCGATCGAGCGTCAGCGTCAGCTCCCGCGTCGTGGCGCTGTACCTGTTCGATGCCGATGGCGGCTGGCTGGCGTCGAGCGAGGGCGTCCCCCTGCCCGCCGAGGCCTCGAGGCCGCTTGTCGCGACGCTGGCGGCCGGCCAGGGCTTCGCGCCGATGCTGGGAGATCCGGTTCGGCTCGCCCCCGACGGCCGGCTGGTCATCCCGCTGGTCAAGGGTGTCGCCGGGGCGGCCGGCGACATGGCCGGCTTCGTCGTCGCCGCGGTCGATCCGCGCCATTTCGGCGACTTCTACGCGCGGCTCGGTCTGGGGCCCCGGGACTATATCGCGCTCGTCGCAACGTCGGGTCGCCTGCTCGCGCACTCCGGCGGGGGCACCGGGCCTCCGCCATCCGACCTGGCGTTCGCCGCCGGGGCTCCGCCCTCCGGCGCCGAGGTGCTGCGCTCGTCTGCCGATCAGGTCGAGCGCATCACCGCGCGCAGCGCCGCCTCGCAGTTTCCGGTGGTCGTCGAGGTCGCTCGCTCCGTCGATGACGTTCTGGCTCCCTGGCTGCAGGAGGCGATGCAGCGGCTGGCCGTGACGCTGCTGCTGGTGGTGGCGCTGGCCATCGGCGGGCTGCGCCTTGCCGACCAGATCTGGCGCCGGCATCGCAGCGAGGCGGTGCTCGCCCGAAAGGAGTCCGAGTTCCGCCTGCTGGCGGAGAGCGCCAGCGATCTGGTGGAGCGCTTCGATGCCGACGGTCATCGCCTCTACTGCTCCCCGGCCCTCGAGCGGATGACCGGACACGGGCCCGACGAGGTGGTTGGCAAGAGCGCCTTCGATATCGTCCTCCCCGAGGACCGGCATGTGGTCAAGGCTGCCGCGCGGCGACTGCGCAGCGGCCTCTCCGGCGAGGAAACCGTCACCTACCGGATCCGTCACAAGGATGGTCGCGAGCTGTGGTTCGAAACCGCGCTGCGCATGGCCGCCGACAGCACGCCGGAGGAGCCGAGCGTCGTCGGCGTCACGCGCGACGTCACGGCGCGGAAGCTGCTCGAGATTCGACTGGCCGACATGGCGCGGGTGGATGGCCTCACCGGGCTGGCCAATCGCCGCGCCTTCGACGAGGCCCTGCATCGGGAGGTGGCGCGCGCTCACCGCGGCCACCGGCCCCTCTCGCTGCTGATGATCGACGCCGACCGCTTCAAGCGCTTCAATGACGATTACGGCCACCTCGCCGGCGACGCCTGCCTGCGGGCCATGGCCGCGGTGATCGCCCGGCATGGTCGGCGTCCCTCGGACCTGGCCGCGCGCTATGGCGGCGAGGAGCTGGTCATCCTGCTTCCCGACACCGGGCTCGACGCCGCCCGCAAGCTCGGCAACGATATCTGCCGGGACATCCAGGCCCTCGGCATCGTTCACGCACGCAACCTGCCCTGGGGCTGTGCGACGGTCAGCGTCGGCGTAGCCGAACTCCAGCACGACCCCGCAACCCGGCGCGACGGCACCTCACTGGTGGCGGCCGCCGATCTGGCGCTCTACGACGCCAAGGCGCAAGGCCGCAATCAGTGCGTCGCGGCGCCCCTCGCCACCCGCACCTCGCTGCTCGCCGGGTAGTCGCCCGCCAACCTCCCCGCCGCCCGGTCCAGAAAGGAATGTGCCTCGAGCGCCCCGCAGTTGAACCTTGATGCACCAGGGCCTACTTTAGGGCGCACAGGAGCCTGGCAACGATGAGCGCCACCTCGAACATTGCCGCGAACACCGGTTCCTACTCTTCCGAGTCGGAAGCGTTGAGTGTCGTGGTCGGCCGCATTGTCGAAGCGGTCTCTCCCGTTTCGGTCTACCTGTTCGGCTCGCGTGCTCGCGGCGACCACCGTCCTGACTCCGACTTTGACCTGCTGGTCGTGACGCAAGAGAGCGACGGGGAAGCTGGCTTCGACTATGATCGTGTCTACGCTCCCGTGCTGAGCACAGGTGTCGGTTGTGATGTCGTGCCTTGCCGCGAGGACGACTTCAACCGTGAAGCGGTCAATCCCACCGGCCTCATCCGCGAAGTGATCACCCATGGTGTGAGGCTCTATGACCGAGAAGGTCGATAGCCTGATCACCCTTGCGGAAGAGGATTTCGAGTTGGCCTCACAGCCGACGACACCCCCGCGTCCTGCCGCCTACCACATCTCTCAGGCGGTGGAAAAAGCCGCCCGGGCCGTTTGCGTGTTCGAGGGCGTTGAGGTTGGCACGACCCACAATATCGGCCAGATCGGCGCGTTGCTGCCCGATGATCACCCGCTTCGGCAAGCTATCGAAGAGCAGAACTATCAGTCCTCGGCATCGACGAGGTTTCGGTATCCCGACCCCGCCGGCAGGCTACCCAAGGAGTTGCCTAAAGAGGAGATCGACCGACGTCTCGATGATGCTCGGACGTTCATCGGTCTAGTCAAGACCCATGTCTATGGGTCGGCCAACACGCCGAACGGCACCGGTCTGTAGCCCCGGAGGCGCTGCGCCATCGAGTTCGGCAAGGGACCGTCTCGCTCAGTCACTTTGATAGGTAGACTGACGGGCCTCTAGGGCGATCCCGTGCGGCGTCCCCAAAGATCACACAACGCTCGCCGGAACTCGGAAATGTGATGTTGCCTGCACGAGAACCAGCAACTTCCTGTTCCAGGCAGTTCCGCTGGAGACTGCGGATTTCAGCGAGAAAAACCCGGATCAACGCCACGCACAAAGTTGCAGGAACGGGCCGTACAAGCGGCCCGATTCACGATAGCTCACCTACCTTGGCGGTTCGCGTCTGCCCCGACGCGGGCCCCCGGTCTAAAACGGAATGTCGTCGTCCATGCCGCCCGACTCGAAGGCCGGAGCGGAGCTGGGGCGCCGCCCCTCCTGCCGGCCGCCGCCGCTGCCATAGGACTCGCGGGGACCTGAGAAGCCGCCCGAGCGGTCGCCGCCGCCCTCGCCCTCGCCACGTCCGTCGAGCATGGTCAGGTTGGAGTTGAACCCCTGCAGCACCACCTCCGTCGAATAGCGGTCCTGGCCGGACTGGTCCTGCCACTTGCGGGTCTGCAGCTGGCCCTCGATGTAGACCTTGCTGCCCTTGTGCAGGTATTGCTCCGCGACCTTGGCCAGGCCCTCCGAGAAGATCACCACCCGGTGCCACTCGGTCCTTTCCTTGCGCTCGCCGGTGCTCTTGTCGCGCCACTGCTCGGATGTCGCGACGCTGAGGTTGACCACTTTGCCGCCGCTCGGCAGGTTCCTGACCTCGGGCTCGTTCCCCAGATTGCCCACCAGGATGACCTTGTTCACGCTGCCTGCCATGGCATCTTCCTTTTCATGCTTTCCCGGATCCGTGACCCGGTCCAAACCGGTCGCGCATCCTACCGCTCTCCATCGCGGTCCGCCCGCTGCTTTCGCCGCTCGCCCACAGGTTCGACCGTTTGTTCTCTTTATGTTCCGTTATGCCGGGACAAGTCAAGCCCCTGCCGGCAACATCGGCGGGCCCTCCGTTCCGCGCCCGGCGAGGCGTCGCGCCAGGCGAAGCGTCGCGGCCTTGGTTGCATGCTCGCGCGCTTTTCCATCGCCCTGCGGGCCGCGGCGAGTTCGATGGTCCGCCTCGGGCGCGCCCGGCAGCCGGCGTCCGCGCTTGACCGAATCCCAATCGTTCTGTTTATGTTCCCATCGACCTGCCGCCGGCGATCGATCCGACGCGATGACAGGGACGTATCGGACGTGATTAAGTTGCGCACCAGCGGCCGGACGCCCGGATGGGCGAATGGTGGCCGCGTCGAGAAACCCTGACACGATTTGGCAGAGAGTGGCCGTATGGTCGCGCCTCTCCCAGGTGGAATATTCATGGCCAGCAGACCCAACCCGAACCGCGACCTCGTCATCCGTGGCGCCAAGGAACACAACCTCAAGAACATCGACCTGAGGTTGCCCCGCGACAGCCTGATCGTGATGACCGGCCTGTCCGGCTCGGGCAAGTCCTCGCTGGCCTTCGACACGATCTACGCGGAGGGCCAGCGCCGCTACGTCGAGTCGCTGAGCGCCTATGCCCGGCAGTTCCTCGAGATGATGCAGAAGCCCGATGTCGAGCAGATCGACGGGCTCAGCCCCGCCATCTCGATCGAGCAGAAGACGACCAGCCGCAACCCGCGCTCCACCGTGGGCACCGTCACCGAGATCTACGACTACCTGCGCCTGCTCTTCGCCCGCGTCGGCATTCCCTACTCTCCGGTGACCGGCCTGCCGATCCAGAGCCAGACGATCTCGCAGATGGTCGATATCGTCATGGCGCAGCCCGAGGAAACGCGCCTCTACCTGCTTGCGCCGATCGCGCGCGGCCGCAAGGGCGAGTACAAGCGCGAGCTCAACGACTTGATGCGCAAGGGCTTTCAGCGCGTCAAGATCGATGGCGAGTTCCACGACATCGAGGATGCGCCCAACCTCGACA
>NZ_JAYRYM010000142.1:0-10538 GCF_041917035.1 Devosia sp.
GATCGGCCTCGAAGGCCCGGGCCCGGTCGAACCACACCTTCATCGGGCCCTTGGCGGTGAGGAACTGCTCCTGGTGCGAGACCAGCGGGATCTTGCGCCACGCCATCACCGGCTTCGCCCCGTCGCGGAGGATCCTCAGCAGGAGTTCGGTGCCGATCACGCCGGTGTCGAAGACATCGTGCGGCTGGTCGCGATGCCCCACCACCGCGGTGGCGTTGGCCATGATCTTCTCGGTGATGTTGGCATGGTGATCGAGCCCGAGGACAATGGGGATGTCGGGCCCGAGAATCTGCCGGCAGAGCGCGATCTGTTCGCCCTCGACATCGTCGATGCCCTCGGCGGCGCAGGCGCCGTGCAGCTGCAGCGCCAGCCCGTCGATGGCACCGGCCATCCCGAGCCCCTCACGGATCTTGGCCTGGAAGTAGTCGAAGGCCTCCCGCGAAACGCGCCCTCCCGCCACCGCGAAGCCGCGGATGATCGGGATGGTGTCGATCTCGAGCCCCGACTCGTCGACGACCTTGAAGTGGCCACCGATCTGCCCGAAGGCGCGCAGCTTGTCGACGATGTCCTGTCCCTCGTGGATGCCGAAGGAGTGGTAATCCGCCAGTGTCGTCAGCACCGGATTGAAGTCGTTGGTTTCCTGGGCGATGTGGATGAGGGCGATGCGCACGGTTGATCCTCCTTCAGTTGCCGCGGAACACCCGCGTCGGCCCCACGGGCCGCTCGACACGATCTTGCCGCCGACCCGCGGCGGCGTTCATGGGGACCGCGAAGCACTCGACAGGTGCATCGAGATCCGCTCCGCCGCCACCTTGAGCGCCACTGCCGCGGCATCGGTGCGCTCGCGTTTCATCCGCCGCTCCGGCGCGGACAGGCTGATCGCCGCCACCGGATAGCCGGCCCGGTCGAGGATCGGCACGCCGACGCACATCAGCCCGTCCTCGTTCTCGCCGATCTCCACCGCATAGCCGCGCCGCCGCACGTCCTCCACCTGCCGGCGGAACTTGCGGGCGTCGGTCAGCGTCCGGTGCGTCATGGCCGGGAGGTCCCGATCGCGATCGGCCAGCCCGCCGGCATCGGGCAGGAAAGCCACCATCGCCTTGCCCAGCGAGGTCGAATGGGCCGGGTGACGGTAGCCGATCCGCGCCTGTGCCTTGACCGGCCGCTCCGGCTCCAGCATGTCGATGTAGACGACCTCGCTCTCCGACAGGACGGCGAGGTTGACGGTCTCGTGGAAGGTCTCGACCAGCTGCCGCATCTCCGGCTGCGCCACCTCGCGCAGGGCCATCAGGCTGCGATCGATCTGCCCCAGCTGCCGGAAGCGCCCGCCCACGCCGTAGCGGTCGCGCTGCTGGTCATGGGAGAGAAAGCCCGCCGCGGACAGCGTCTGCAGGTAGCGGAACACCGTCGTCTTGGGCAGGCCGAGTTCCTGCACGGTCTCGGTGAGGGTGACGTCATGGCCCTGCCGGGCCACGTAATCGAGCACCTGCAGCGCCTTGGTCACGGGCTGCACGATGTAGTCGTCGGCCAGCTTGCCCATGTTCTGTCCCCTTCAGAAGAAGGTCTTGAGACCGCCGGTCACGCGGTAATCTTGGTCCACCAGCATCAGCAGCTGCCACTTGTCGAAGGTGGTGCACGGATGACCGATGCCGAAACCGACCATGTCGCCGGTGGCGAGCGGCGAGTCGGGCGGCAGCTCCATGTGGCAATGCTGGTCGTTGAGTGCCCTGACCACGTGGCCTGCGGGCATCGGCTGCGGCGCGGCCATGCCCGCACGGTACCACTTGAGCGGCACCGGCAGCCCGGCATCGAAGCCGACGTCGCGCTTGCCCATGGTGAGGATCGCCCGGATGTCCTCGGGCCGCGACTGCACATGGGCCCAGACCTCGAGCGCCGGCTCGAGCCCGCCCGGCGGCAGGGGCAGCGTCGTTTCCTTGACGATCCGCGCGAACGCCTCCGCGTAGGCGATCGAATCGTGGGTGAGATAGCAGCCCGAGCGCAGCACCCGCAGCAGCGGGAGGCCCAGTTCGACCGGCCCGAGCCGCTCCCCGACGCGATCGAAGAAGGCCGAGCCGCCGGCCGACAGCACCACCGGCCGGTCCGCCGCGAACAGCCCCTCGGCCGCAGCCTGCCGCGACAGGGCGACGACATCGTCCACCAGCACCTGCGCGGCGTCGGCTGTGGGCAGCAGACCCTCGAAACACTCGAACCCCGCCAGCGCCAGGCCCGGCGTCGCCGCGATCGCCCGCGCCAGCGCCAGCGCCTCGTCGCGGGAGCGTGCCCCGGTGCGCCCGCCGACAAACCCCATCTCGACGAGCACGCGCAGCGGGTTGCCCTGCGGCGGCGGGCGGCGGCGGGCGCCCTCGCCGAGCAGCGCCAGGCCGTCGGCGCCGTCCGCCAGGCAATAGAGCTCGGTCCCCGCCGACAGCGCCGCAAAGCAGGCATCGACGGCGAGCTGCCCGACGGGCTGGTTGGCCATCAGGATTCGCCCGACGCCGAAGCGACGGCAGACCTCGAGCTGCTGCACCGTTGCTACGGTGATCGCCCAGGCCCCGTCGGCGACCTGCAGGTCGAACAGCGCCGGCGCCATCGTCGTCTTGCCGTGTGGGGCGATGACAAGGCCATTGGCGGCCAGAAACGCGCTCATCCACGCGCTGTTGGCGCGGACCACCGGCTCGCGGATCACCGCCAGCGGCAGCGGCAGGTCCCCCGCCAGCACGCTCCAGCCCTGCCGACCGACGGCCCCGACGGCGAGCGGCGGCAAACCGTAAGGCAGCCCCTTCGTCGACACATCGAGCGTCAGGGCATCAAGGGCCGCTAGGTCGAGTCTGGGCAGCAGGGACATGGTTCCATATCGTAGAATGAGCGCGGCGTGCCGATGCCACGAGACTGCGTTGAACTCTTCCCAGATGTCAACACTGCCATAGGATGGAGCGCTTGCTGTCGATCGACGGCATCTGCTAGCTATTCTATAGCGTGGAACGACAGGACAGGACTCCCCGATGGCACGACTCGGCGACGGCACGGCTGACGGTCGCGTCCCCACGGTCGCGGCCCGCATTCAGTCCGTGGCGCGCGCCAAGGCCCTGCTCGACGCCATGGCAGCGGGCGAGTGGGTCCTGCTGCGCGATCTGGCGGCCCGCACCGGCCTCGCCAAGACAACGGCCTTCAACCTCGTCACCGCGCTTGTCGATGTCGGGCTCGCCGACCGCGACGCGACGGCCGGCGCCTACCGGCTGAGCCTGCATCACCTGGTCTACGGCAAGGCCGTGGAACGCCGGCTCGACATTGCCGCGATCGTCCGTCCGCACCTGGTCAGACTGTGCGCCACCACCCGCGAGACGGTGAACCTTGCGCTCCCCGGATCGGCCGATGCGGTCATCGTCGAGAGCCTCGAGGGCAGCCAGACGCTGCGCGTCTCCTCCTACTCGGGGACGCGCGCGGCCTACCACTCGACGGCCTGCGGCAGGGCGCTGTTCGCCCACCAGTCCCGCAGCTTCCGCGACATGATCTACTCCATCGGCCCGCTGGCGGCGGCGACGGAGCGCACGATCACCGACCCGGATCAGCTGGAAGCGGTGCTCGACCGCTGCCGCCGGCTCGGCTGGACGACCGAATACGAGGAGAACGAAACCGGCGGAGCCTGTGTCGCCGCGCCGGTCTTCTCGCCCGCCGGGGAGGCGATCGCCGCCGTCAGCATCGCCGGGCCTTCGGCGCGTTTCGAGCCGGAGACCATCGAGCGGCTCGGCCGCCTGCTCGTGGCGAGCCTCGCCGAGATCACCGCGGAACTGGCCCGGGCGCAGGGCTGAGACCAGCTGACAGCCACCGTCAGGCGGTCGTCAGTCCGCCCCTGCTAACCCTGCAGCAGGCGCAGATCGCGCTACTGCAAGGGAGAACACCGATGCGCAAGACCGCAACCGCCACACTGCTCGCCAGCCTCCTCGTCGCCGGCATGACGACCCCTCCGGCGCTCGCCAAGGACGGCGACGTCACCCACCTGCTCACCCTCGCCCAGCTCAAGTCCTACTGCGCGGCGGCCCCGACCCGCGAGACCCGGGCCCGGCTGTCCCGCAACGACGGATCGAGCATCGTCGGCCGCATCGAGTGTGACGCCGAGTACCTCAGCGGTGGCGAGGATCGCCTCGCCGGCAGCGCCGGCTTTTCCGCGATCACCTTCCTCGCCGCCGACAACGACTGAGTCTTGCGGGCGTCGGACCGATCGCCGGCTCCGGCGCACACGTGGAGCGCGCCTGCGACGCCTGCGCGTCCGGGCGCGCGCCGCTTCACGCGGCCCGGGGCGCGAAGCTGACCCCCAGGGCCGCTTCGATCTCCCGCAGGTGGGCCGCGACGACCGCCTTGTCCTCCTGATGGCGCCGCGATGTCGGGAGGCGTTCGGCGAGAATGCGGGCACTTCTCAGCAGTGCTTCGCGCTCATCGATCCGCGCCCTGAGCAGGAAACGCGTCCACACCAGCGTGTCCAGCTGGCTGACGGGCACGGTCTCCTCGGTCCACTGGCAGTCCCGAACGGCGCGCAGCAGTTCGGCATAGTAGCGCACCGCCAGCCCATCGGCCCCGCGCGCACTGACATGGGCGTAGCACTGGGCGTTGGCGATATCGAGAAGCAGCCGGTTGGCGATGGCGGCGTTCCGCCGGATCCACGCCTGGGCGAGTGTCCGGGCGCGCTCGAAGAGCTCGGTGGCCTGCTGGATGTGGGCGTTCGTCTGGGCGTTGCGCTGATGCGCCTGCGGCGCCTCGACGTCGAAGTAGCGACCGCCTTCGACATGCTCCCAGAAGTTGAAGTGACATATCCCCTGCTGAAGCAGGTAGCGCGGATCGGCGTTCGGGCCTTTGTCGTCGCGTCGCTGGCCGCTCGCCTCATCGAGGTCGGCGAGGCAGGCCTCGAGGACGTCCTTGGTCGGTCCCCGGTACCGTCGCCGGGTCAGGGCGCGCATGTAGAACGCCTCGTGGCGCGGCGTCGAATCGAGATGAAACGGCCAGTTGACGGCCATGTCCGCAAACAGGAAGGCGCTGTCCCAGCGATCCTCGATGGCCTCGAGGAAACTCGAGGCCAGGCACTTTTCGACGAGGCTGGGATGGCGTTCGGTCTCCGCCGACGTCACGGGATCGTGCCCGTCCTCACGCGCCCGCGGCAAGCGGGCAGCCACCATCTGGCGCAAACGGCCCACCCCGTCGCGGGCCTGCCCGCCGTCGCGCCGCAGCACCGGATCGTAGAACAGCACAGCGATGGTGCTGACCGTATCGCGGCTCCAGACCAGCACCGGCTGGCCGCCGCCGCGCCCCCCCTTCGGCGGCTCGGCAAAACTGGCGCTGCCCTGACTGAACCGCCCCTCGCCCTCGAAGAAGCCGAGCAGGGCGTTGTTGAGGGTGATGTCCGCCGACAGTTGCGTCGCCGCCGCCCGCACGAGGTCGTTCAGCCGGTCGCGATCCGCACTGCGCAGGATCTTCAGAATCTGCGCCGTCGGCGCCTTGCCGACCTCGCGCCACGGGGCGATCGCGACAGTGAGATTGTCGGCACCCTGCCAGAGTTCCCGCAGCGCCGCGATGCGCGCCTCGAGCTGGCGCTCCTCCAGAACCTCGCCGCGGCCGGCGTCCGGATAGGCGAGGGGCCGCAGCGCCCGCACCGCCAGCAACAGCGCGCGTCGGCGCTGCCGCAACTCCGCGATCCGCTGCTGGAGGTCGCCGCCAGTGCTCCAGCTGGCCTGGCGGAAGGCCCCGATCCGGCGCAGGTGGAGATCGAGCTGCGCTTCCGGCACGGCGGTCGAATAGCGGTACGCTTCGCTGTGCACGACCTCGCTTCGGGTCAGCAGCTGCAGCCTGCGCCTGCCCTGGTACCGGGTCTGCAACTCGGCATTGATCTTCCGCAGGTATCCGATGGCCTGCGCATCGCGCGTGCTGGAGCGCACGATGCGGATGTGCTCCTCGTCCTCCGGCCCGGACTCGCCCCGCTCCCGCCGCTCGAGTTCCCGCTGGATGCGGCGCTCGGAGATCGCCGTGGTCAGCTTGCCAACAAGCCTGTCATCGAGCTCCGAGACCGCAACCGTCCGACCGACGATGGCGCTGGCATCGATCAGGGCTGCGTGCTCCAGCAGCTCGCGCAGCCGGCCCTGGGGGGTCCGGGCATTCTGGGTCATCGCCAGGAACAGCGCGCCGGCATGGTCGTTGAGGTAATGGAGCAGCTCGCGCTCGAGCGCGTTCCGCCCATCCCCGCCGCCCGCGGACTCGAGGCGCGCGACCATCTCCTTGAACCGTGCGTCGGCCTCGAGTCCGCGCAGCTCCGCCATCGCCTGCATGACGATCGCCTGGAAGCGGTCGAGCGACTCGGCGTGAAAGAAGGCCTCGGCATTGCGCAGCTCGACCCGGTGCGGAGGCAGCAGCACGATCCCGGACGGGACGAGATGCGGCGCCCCGCCGAAGAAGAACCGCTCGAGGACCGCGATGTCGAGGGCGGCATCGATCGGGCTGTTCCTGCCGTGACCGTCGGGCAGGACAAAGGCCTCGATCTCGGTGAAGTCGACCGCCCAGTCGATCTCGCCACCCTGCTGCCGGAACGTCAGATCGTCGATGGCGTCGTCGATGTCGTTGAGCACCTGCCGCGAATAGCGCAGGTAGTCGCCGATGCTGTCCTGGCCCGGTTCCGTTGCCGCCAGTCCGGTCATGGTGTTGCGCTCCTCTCGCCGAGCCACCCCACGAGGTCATCGATCGGGCTGGACAACTCCAGTTCGACATCGGCCGCTTCGGCCAGCCGGACCTGCTGCACCTGCACCCAGGACGCGGCCCGCCCACCCGCCACCTCGCCCTGCAGCAGCACCGCCCCGCCGGTCCGGCGACGCACCTCGAGGCTCAGAGGCGCCGACTGCCAGGCCACCGCGAAGCTGCGGTCGAGGTCGGACAGCAGATCGAGAAATCGCGGCACGAGATCGCGAGGCGGGACGGACGTCACGACGGTGGCGACCATCCCGCGCAATTGCCGCGCCAGGGTCGGGGTCGCTTCGGAAAGGAGGTAACGCAGATCCAGCAGGTCCGCGTAGTCGGCGGGGTCGGGGAAGTCGTCCGGGTTCGGCTTCGCCAGGAAACCGAGCACCGGCAGATCGATCCGCTGTCCCACAGCCAGATCGACGAGTTCGCGCTGGAGGTCCTCGATGGGCAGCATGGCGCCGATCAGCGCCACATGCGACCGGTTGAAGCGCCATTGCGCGACGGCGTCCCGGGGGGCGGCGAACGGAGCAAACTGGCTGTCGCCGAATTCGCGCTCGCACCAGTTCCACTCCCACCAGCGCGCCCGCTGCGCCAGTTGCCACAAGTGCGGCCGCTGTCCGGACCAGTCGGCCAGTTCCCTGAGCAACTGCCGGAAGCGACGGATCTCGCCGCGCAGCTCGTTCGGACGGGCGGTGGCGAAACGCTCCAGCAGGCTGCGATGGCAGGCCACGATCCGCCCCGACAGCTCACGGGACAGCGCCGGCTCTCTCTCGTCGGGCGTCATCGGAAATCGACCCCGTGAAGGGCGCTGCGCAGGGCCTCGATCACATCGTCCAGCTCATAGATCCCCGACCTGAGGCACTGGTCGGCATAATTGTTGAGGGCGGAATTCACCTGCCGCAGCTCGTCGACCCGCGTGTAGAAGCTCGAGAAATCCGTGATCTCCACCTCCGCCCGCGCCAGCAGCTCGGCCAGCCGGTCCGGCCAGGGCTGCTCGTCCAGCATGCGCTGGATCTCCTCGGGCATCCGCTGCAGGTAGCGCATCTGCCCCTCGGTCCGGCACAGCGCCGCAAGCTGCATCGAGCTGCGGGCGCCGCCCCGCATGGCCCGGAACTCCTGCCGCATCAGCGCCGAGTGGGCGCTCCAGTGCCGCCGCGATTGCACCGGATCGGGGCCGACCAGGGCGAATGTGTCCTTGAGATCGATCATCATCTGGTTGGTCAGGGCGTGCAGGCTCTTGAAGGCCGCCAGTTCCACCTCGTCGAGGACGAAGGCGTCGAGCGCGGCATAGACCGACTGCAGCCGGCGCACGCAATCCTGCCAATTGGCGCCCGCAGGCGACCCGATCGTGGTGATCACCGCCGCGATCGTGCCCGGAATATCGACGAGCGCCCTGGTGTTCTCCCACACGTCCCTCTCCCTGCCGTCCCCGGCAGAAGAGAGCAGCAATCGCCGCTCTCCGGATCAGGACTTCCCCGTAGGTCCTCACACGAGCGCCAGAGGCCGCCCGACCGGGCCTTTTTCCGCCTCGTGAAACCATGCGGGATTTACTTCGCGCGCCACTTGGGGCCTGCTTTGCTCCACCTACAGGAGGAGCCCAACTTGCCCGTTCACTCACCCGCCGGCAGCGCCGGCGCCGATCGCGCGTTCCTCTCGTTCGACAAGTCCGCCGAGGCCGTGCGCAACAATGCGCGCTGGATGGCGGGCGGCGTGAACAGCAATTTCCGCCTCAACATCTCGCCTACCCCGCTGGTGTTCGAACGTGGCGACGGGCCATACCTGTTCGACGTCGATGGCAACCGGCTGATCGACTACTACCTGGGCATGGGACCGATGATCCTCGGCCACAAGCCGCGGGCCCTGGTCGACGCTGTGACGGCGCAGATCCAGAACGGCATCCTGTTCGCCGGCCAGTCCGCCATCGAGGCCGAAGCGGCGCGGCTGGTGTGCGAACTGGTCCCGTCCGCCGAGCGCATGCGGTTCGGCTCCTCCGGCTCGGAGGTCGACCAGGCGGCGATCCGGCTGGCGCGCGCCGCCACCGGCAGAACCAAGGTGATCAAGTTCGAGGGCCACTATCACGGCTGGTTCGACAACGTGATGTGGTCGACCGCGCCCGCGCTCGACGCCGCCGGGCCGGCGGACGCCCCGATTCCGGTGGCCGGCAGCAAGGGCCAGCTCGCCGACACCGCCGACACGCTCGTCGTGCTGCCCTGGAACAATCTCGAACTGGTCGAGGCCCGACTGGCGCAGGGCGACATCGCGGCGGTGATCATGGAAGCGGCGATGTGCAACGCCGGCGCCGTGCACCCGCTGGCCGGCTATCTCGAGGGCGTGCGCGAGGCCTGCACGCGCACCGGCACGATCCTGATCTTCGACGAGGTGATCACCGGCTTCCGCCTGGCGCCGGGCGGCGCGCAGCAGCGCTTCGGCGTGATGCCGGACCTGTCGACCTTCGGCAAGGCCATCGCCAACGGCTTCCCGGTGGCGGCCATTGCCGGCCGGGCCGACCTGCTGGACATGTTCGTCACCGGCGGGGTGGTGCATGGCGGCACCTACAATGCCCAGCCCATCGCCATGGCCGCGACCGCCGCGACCCTCCGCGGGCTGACCCCACAGCTCTACAAGGGTATCGAGCGCACCGGGACCATGCTGATGGAGGGCTTCCGCGAGGCCTTCGCCTCGGCCGGCGTTGTGGCGCAGGTGACCGGCTTCCCGCAGGTCTTTCACGTCGCCCTGGGCCTCGAGCGGCCGGCGCGGGACTATCGCGACCTCGCCCGCATGAACCGCAAGGCCTACGTGGCGCTGACCACCGCCCTGCTCCACCGCAGTGTGCGGGCGCTCGAGCGCGGCGCCTGGTTCCTGTCGTGCGAGCACGACGACGGCGTCATCGCGACGACGATCGACGCGATGCGCGACGCGGTCAGGGAACTCAAGGCCGCCGGCACACTCTAGGCTCCGCGGCGTGCGGCCGCGATCATCTCCGCGGCCTTCTCGGCGATCATCATCACCGGGGCGGCGGTATTGCCCGAGGTGATGCGCGGCATCACCGAGGCATCGACGATGCGCAACCGGTCGCAGCCATTGACCCGCAGCTCAGGATCGACCACCGCCCCCGGATCGTTGCCCATCCGGCAGGTGCCGACGGGGTGGAAGATCGTCGTGGCGATGTCGCCGATCCGCTGCAGCAGCTCGTCCTCGCGCGTGACCGACGGCCCGGGCAGGAACTCCTCGGGCGCAAACGCGGCCAGCGCCTGCGTGCGCATCAGGCGCCGCACGTGACGGATGGCGGCGAGCGCCACCTGCCGGTCGCCCTCGGTCGACAGGTATCCCGGCCGGATCGCCGGCACTGCGGTCGGATCGGCCCGCTCCATGTGGACGCTGCCCCGGCTTTGTGGCCGCAGGTTGCAGACGCTCACCGTGACCGCCGCGAAGCGGTGCAGGGGTTCGCCCAGCCGATCCGTCGACAGCGGCTGCACGTGGTACTCGAGGTCGGCCGTCGCCCGGCTCGCGTCGGAGCGGGCAAAAATGCCGAACTGGCTCGGAGCCATCGACAGCGGACCGGAGCGGCGCAGCGCATACTCGAGACCCATGCCGACCCGGCCCCAGGGGCTGTGGTACAGCGCATTGAGGGTGCGGCCGCGCGCCAGCCTGAAGACGGTGCGGATCTGCAGGTGGTCCTGCAGGTTCTCGCCCAGTTCGTGCGCGGCATGGCGCACGGGAATGCCGAGCGCTCCCAGCACCTCCGGCCGCCCGATGCCGGAGAGCTCCATCAGGCGCGGCGTGTTGACCGCGCCGGCGGCGACGACGACCTCGCGACCGGC
>NZ_JAYRYM010000143.1:0-10436 GCF_041917035.1 Devosia sp.
TGTCGTGCCCGGCATCGCTGGCTGCGAGGCCTTCGGGGCTGTCGAGATTGGCGGTCCTGACGATATCGGCCGTGGTGCTCGGCCGTCCGCCGGTCGGGTCGTCGATCGCCACGACCCAGGCCACCACACCGAGCACGAGCACCAGCAGCGCCCCGAAGGCGAGGCGGGCGATCGGCAGCGACCGGCCGGGCCCCACCGGGGGCGCGGCACTGGGCTGACGCGCCTTGCGGCGGGTGAGCGGTGCGCTGAGGTCGCTCATGGTGCACTCACGGCGAGGTCAATCCGGCTCGAATCGCAACGGGGCGGCGACTCGCCGCCCCGTCCGGGCATCATGATCCATTAACCAGTAACGGAGTGTTAACCGGCGACGCGATCGACCTTGGGCGGGTAGGCCGGGTCGGTCTCCTCGCCGTTGATCAGCTTGAGCGCGTACTGCAGCTGGTTGTCCTTTTCCTTGTCGGCCGGCACGTAGACCGACGAGCCGACGGTGGCCTGCTCCTCGGTGCCGCCGCCGATCTGGCCGGGCAGCGCGGCTTCGCCGAGGATCTCGTCGCGGCCCTTGAACTCGTCCGGCACGTCCTGGGTCACGACGATGTCGGGCTGGATGCCCGCGGCCTGGATCGAGCGGTTGTTGGGCGTGTAGTAGCGTGCGGTGGTCAGCCGCATCGCGCCATCGGCGCCGAGCGGGATGATCGACTGCACCGAGCCCTTGCCGAACGAGCGGGTGCCCACCACGGTGGCGCGCTTGTGGTCCTGCAGGGCGCCGGCGACGATCTCCGCCGCCGAGGCCGAGCCGCCATTGATCAGCACCACCAGCGGCACGTCGGCGATGCGCTGGTCGAGCGCGTCGGGCTTGGCATCGTAGCGCGCGCTCTCGGACTCGATGCGGCCCCGCGTCAGCACCACCGCTCCCTGCTTGAGGAAGGCGTCGGACACGAACACCGCCTGGTCCACCAGCCCGCCCGGGTTGTTCCTCAGGTCGAGGATCAGGCCCTTGGGCGGCACGCCGTTGCGCTGCTTGTAGACGTCGTCGATCGCCTTCTGGATGCCCACGAAGGCCTGCTCGGAGAAGCGGGCGAGGCGGATCACCCCGACATCGCCTTCCATGCTCAGGCGGGCCGCACGGGTGGCGATGATGTCGCGCGTCAGCTCGAACTGCAGCGGCTCGTTCACGCCTTCGCGGATCACCGTGATCTTGATCTTGGTGCCGACCTGCCCGCGCATCTTCTCGACAGCCTGGTCCAGCGTCAGGCCCTGCACCTGCGTGCCGTCGAGCTCGACGATGAAGTCGCCAGCCAGGATGCCTGCCTTGGCCGCCGGCGTATCGTCGATCGGCGAGACCACCTTGATCACGCCCTCTTCCATCTGCACCTCGATGCCTAGCCCGCCGAACTGGCCGGTGGTATCCTCCTGCACGTCGGCGTAGTCGATCGGCTCCATATAGCTCGAATGCGGGTCGAGCGAGGTCAGCATGCCCTGCAGCGCCGCGTGGATCAGCTGGCGCTCGTCGGGGGCCTCGACATACTCGGCCCGGATGCGGTCGAACACTTCGCCGAACAGCGACAGGTCGGAGTAGATCTCGTCAGGCGTGCGCGGCTCGACCGCCGGCACCGCGGCCTTGTCCTGCGCCACCAGCGGGGCGCAGGCGACCCCGAGGGCGAACAGCACAGCCGCCGACACGGCGGTACGGAAGGGCGTCAGGCGCATGGGGATTCATCCACTCTGGGTTGGAGTCGCCGGCTGCGCCCACCATCCGGTGGGGTCGACGGGCTCGTTGTTCTTTCGCATCTCAATATAAAGCGTCGGCCGGGAGACACCAGCGCTGGTGGCGACGGCGCGCCCAATTGTCTGTGATCCCATGCTGCCGACGGGCTCTCCCAGCATCACGAACTGGCCGATGTCGACATCCACCTTCTCGAGACCGGCCAGCAGGATCGTGTAGTCCTGCCCGGCATTGAGGATGACGATTTGGCCATAATTGAGGTAGTTGCCCTTGTAGAGCACCCAGCCGTCGGCGGGGGCCACCACCTGCGCCTCGGCCCGCGTCACCACCGAGAGGCCGCGCGAGATGCCGCCGAAGCCGTCGCCCGCCCCGTATTCGATCACGGTGACGCCGCTCGTGGGCATGGCGAGGAAGCCTCGCGCCTGCGCGAAGGGCACTGCCGGCTCCCTCCGCTCGCTATTGGCGAGCGCGATGCGGATGGTCTCGCGGTCGAGCGTCGGCACGCTGTTGCCCAGGTTGGCATTGGCCGTGGCCTCGGCGGCAGTGGCGACGGCGGCGGCCCGGCGGGTCAGCTCGCCGATCAGCTGCTGCAGCGAGGTGGCCCTCGCGGCAAGCGCCTCCGCTTCCGCCTCTTCGGCGGCGAGTTCCGCCGTGGCGCGGGCTTCCGACTGCTTGCGGGCGGCGATCAGGGCGCCGATGCGCAGCTGCTCCTCCTCGAGGATGGTGAGGTTCGCCTCGAGCCGGCCCTGCTGCTCGAGCGCCGCTGCCTTGATCTCGCCGAGCCGCGTCAGGTCGGCCATCACCGCATCCGCCTTGGCCTGCAGCTGCGGCAGGATCGCCGACATCAGGATGGCCGAGCGGGCCGAACCCAGCGCGTCGGCCGGATCGACGATCAGTGCCGGGGGCGGGTTGAGCGAGATGCGCTCGAGCGCGGCGAGCACGCCCGAAATGGTGGCATCGGCGCCATCGAGCCGGCCGCGCACCTCGAGCTCCTGCACGATCAGGTCGCCCAGCGTCTCCTCGAGCGCGGCGATGTCGGTTTCCGCCAGCTTGACCCGCTGCGCGGCGGCGATCAGCGCCGCGTTCTGCCGGGCGCGGTCGCCGCGCATCTCCTCGATCTCGCGCTTCAGCGCCTCCGACCGCTCCTGGCTCAGGCTGATCGAGGTCTCGATCTGGTTGAGGGCCTTCTGTTCCTCGCCGGCGACGGCCGGTGCCGTCTCGGCCGGGGCGATCGCCGGCGGATCGGCATCGACGGCGGGACGCAGCTCGAGTTCACTGGTCGCGGCCGGCAAATCGGGCGTCGTCGCCGTCTGCGCCAGCGCCACCGAGCCGAGGGCGAGCCCCAGGGCAAGCCCCGCCATTCCCCTGTGTCTGGACCAGCCGTGTGCCGGCATCACGCTCCCCGGACGCCCCGAATCATTGCCTTGCGACCATAGCGCAGGCCAAGTCTGGTGGCGGGTTTGTCTTTTGCATGGCCTCCGGCCGGCTCATTCGCGGTGGTAGGGGTGGCCGGACAGGATGGTGGTGGCGCGGTAGAGCTGCTCGGCCAGCATGATGCGCACCAGCTGGTGCGGCCAGGTGAGAGGGGAAAAGCTCAGCATCAGGTCGGCGCCGGACAGCATCTCGTGGCCGTGGCCGTCGGCGCCGCCGATGACAAGGCTCAGCGCCGGGCGCCCGGCATCGCGCCAGCGCGCGATCTGCTCGGTCAGGCCGTGCGAGGAGAGCGACTTGCCATGCTCGTCGAGCACCACCCGCACCCCCTCGGGCAGTTGCGCGGCGAGGCCGCGGGCCTCTTCCGCCTTGCGAGCCTCGGCCGAAGCAGCCCGCGACTCGGGCAGTTCGAGCACATCGAAGCCGGTCAGCGCCAGCGGCCTGCCGGCGGCGCGGGCGCGCTCGAGGTACCGGGTCACCAGGTCCCGCTCGGGTCCCTGCTTCATGCGGCCGATGGCGGCTATGGCGATGCGCATGGGTCAGCTGCGGCCCTCGTCACGGCTGGTCGGAGGACGGGGCCGGTGCACGTCCGGGCGGGGGGACGCTCAGCGACCCTCGGCGGCGAAGTCCACCGACCACATCTTCTCGAGATTGTAGAACTCGCGCACCTCGGGACGGAAGATGTGGACGATGACGTCGCCGGCATCGACCAGCACCCAGTCGGCATGCGGCAGGCCCTCGATGCGCGGCTTGTCGAAGCCGGCCTCGCGCAGCGCCTTGACCAGCTGATCGGCGACCGCGCCGACGTGCCGGTTGGAACGGCCCGAGGTGACCACCATGTGGTCTGCCAGCGAGGATTTGCCGGTGATGTCGATTGCCACGGTCTGCTCCGCCTTGGCATCGTCGAGGCACTTGAGCACCAGCTCGATCATCTGCGGTTGCGGCGGCGCCGGGGCGGGCTCGATCTTCTTTCTGGGTGCGGCCATCAACAAATGGCCCCAGCCCATGCACTATCAGCACGGGTCATGCGTGTTTCGGTTGTCCTTGGCTCGTCGGTCCAAATGCTCGCGGAAGCGCAGCTATTGCCGGTTGTCCCATCAAAAGTAGCGACCACACCACTACAGGCGCAATATGACGTCTCGGCCGGCATTCCGCAAGGTTTCGGGCCCGGCATCAATTCGAACCATTCTGTCCGGCACGGCGAAGTGCGGTCGAAGACTGCGGCGAGGTGATGCCATGCAGGTACACCCAGGCCGGCGGCTGCCGGTCGGCGAGGGTCGCCGCCGCCTCCTCGCGCAAGCGGTAGGGCTTCATGGCCGTCGCCGCGCGTGACACGGTGGCGCGGAACGTCGCGCCCGGCCGCGCGTAGACGGCGATCGGCATCAGCCGGGCAATGTCCTCCCAACGCTCCCAGCGGTGGAACTGGGCGAGGTTGTCGGCCCCCATGATCCAGACGAAGCGGGTGCCGGGGCAGGCGGCCACCAGCCACTCCAGCGTGTCGATCGTGTAGCTGAAGCGGTGCGCCGCCTCGACGGCCGTCACCTCGAGGCGCGGATCGGTGAGCAGGGCGCGCGCCGCCGCCACGCGCGTCGCCAGCGGGGCGAGTTCGGCATGGTCCTTCAGCGGGTTGCCCGGCGACACCAGCAGCCAGACCGCATCCAGTTCGAGCCGCCTCAGGCACTGCTCGGCCACCAGCCGGTGGCCTTCGTGCACGGGGTTGAAGCTGCCCCCGAACAGCCCGACCCGGAGGCCGGGGCCGTGCGGGGGCAGCGCGACCATGTCGGGGGAGAGGGTCATGCCGGCGCGGCGAGGCCTGTGGCGCTCAAGGCCGGGTCTGTCCGCTGCCGCGCACGAGATACTTGAAGCTCGTCAGTTGCTCCACCCCCACCGGCCCGCGGGCATGGAACTTGCCGGTCGCGATGCCGATCTCGCCGCCGAAGCCGAACTCGCCGCCATCGGCGAACTGGGTCGAGGCGTTGTGCAAGAGGATGGCGGAGTCGATCTCGGCAAAGAAGCGGCCGACCGCCGCCTGGTCCTCGGCGATGATCGCCTCGGTATGGTGCGACGAATAGGTGCCGATATGGGCGATGGCCTCGCCGACATCGGCTACCACCTTCACCGACAGGATGGCATCCTCATATTCGGTACGCCAATCGTCCTCGCTGGCGGGGACGGCCTCGGGTACGAGCGCGGTGACGGTCGCATCGCCGCGGATCTCGCAGCCCCTGGCGATCAGCGCCGCGATCACCGGCTTGAGGTGCGTGTCCACCGCGTCGCGGTGGATCAGCAGCGTCTCGGTCGCGCCGCAGATGCCGGTGCGCCGCATCTTGGCGTTGAGCGTCACCTCGACCGCCATGGCGAGGTCGGCCGACTTGTCGATATAGGTGTGGCACAGCCCCTCGAGATGGGCGAAGACCGGAACCCGCGCCTCCTCCTGCACGCGGGCCACCAGCGTCTTGCCGCCGCGCGGCACGATGACGTCGATATGGCCGCCGAGCCCCTTGAGCATTTCTCCCACGGCGGCGCGGTCGGTGGTGGGGACCATCTGGATGGCGTCGGCCGGCAGGTTGGCGACGATCAGCCCCTCGACGAGGCAGGCATGGATGGCGCGGGTGGAGTTGGTGCTGTCCGAGCCGCCCCTGAGGATCACCGCGTTGCCGGCCTTCAGCGTCAGCGCGCCGGCATCGGCGGTGACATTGGGGCGGCTCTCGAAGATCACGCCGATGACGCCGAGCGGGGTGCGGACGCGGGCGATGTCGAGCCCGTTGGGGCGGCTCCAGCGGGCCATCACCGTGCCCACCGGGTCCGGCAGGGCCGCGATGGTCCTCAGCCCCTCGATCATCGCGTCGATGCGCCTGTCGGTGAGCAGCAGCCGGTCGAGGAAAGCCTTCGAGATGCCTTTGGTCTGGGCGGCCGCCATGTCTTCGGCATTGGCGGCAAGGATCGCCGCGCGCCGGTCGTCGAGCGCCGCGGCGGCAGCCTCGAGGGCGCGCCCCTTGGCGAGCGGATCGGCGAAGGCGAGGAGGTTGGCGGCAGCGCGGGCGCGGCGCCCCAGCTCGAGCATCAGGGCCGGCAGGCCTTGCTCCTGCTCGCCGAAGATCGCTTCGAAGAGTGCCATCAGATCCTTGCCTCCGCCCCCATCAGGGTCACCATGTTGTCGCGATGCAGCACCTCCGAGCGGGTGTTGAAGCCCAATAGCTCGGCGACGGCCGTCGACTTCTTGCCCTTGACGATGTCGACCTCCTCGCGCCCCAGGCTGGCGAGCCCGCGCGCCACCTCCCGCCCCTCGGGGTCGAGCACCGCGATGACGTCGCCGCGCTCGAACGTGCCGCTTGCCTTCGTCACCCCGATCGGCAGCAGGCTCCGGCCGGTCAGCAGGGCCCGGGCCGCGCCGGCATCGACATGCACCGCGCCCGACAGTTCCAGCGTGCCCATGATCCAGCGCTTGCGCGCCTGCGCCCGGCTCTGGGCGGGGGCGAACAGGGTGTGCCGCGCCCCCTCGGTGAGGGCCTGCAGTGGATGGTCCTCGGTCCCCCTGGCGATGATCATCGCCGTGCCTGCCCCGGTGGCGATCTTGCCGGCCTCGACCTTGGTGGTCATGCCGCCGCGGCTCAGGTGGCTGGCGGCACCGCCCGCCATCGCCTCGATTTCCGGGGTGATCAGCGCCACCTCGGGCAGGTGGCGGGCATTGGGGTCCTTGCCCGGCGGAGCCGAGTAGAGCCCGTCGACATCGGACAGCAGGATCAGGCAGTCGGCCTCGATCATGGTGGCGACGCGCGCCGAGAGCCGGTCGTTGTCGCCATAGCGGATCTCGGCGGTGGCGACGGAATCGTTCTCGTTGATGATCGGGATGGCGCCCAGGCCGAGCAGCGTCGTGATGGTGGTGCGGGCGTTGAGGAAGTAGCGCCGCTCCTCGGTGATGTTGGGGGTGAGCAGGATCTGCCCTGTGACGATGCCATGCGCGCCCAGGGCCGCGGCCCAGGCCTGGCTGAGCGCGATCTGGCCGGCGCTGGCGGCCGCCTGGCTCTGCTCGAGCGGCAGTGCCTTGGCGTCGAGCCCGAGCAGGCGCCGGCCGAGCGCGATGGCGCCCGACGAAACGATCACCAGCGAGCGCCCTTCGGCCTTGAGGGCGGCGAGGTCGGCCGCCAGCGAGGCCAGCCAGTCGGCCCGCAGCTTGCCGGTCTTGCCGTCGACCAGCAGGGCCGACCCGATCTTGACGGTGAGCCGGCGGTAGGGGGCGAGGGCATTGCTCATGCGGCACCACCGCTCGCGGGGTGCCCCTCACCCCGGCCCGCTCCCCGCAGGGGCGAGGGGGCCACGGTGGCGCTGCCGGTGCAGACTGCGTTTCTCCCCCCGTGGGAGAGCGGCAGGGTGAGGGGGTGCCAAGTGAGCAAATCCGGCCGACCCATCACGGCACCCAGGTCGGCTCGGCCTTGCGCCGCTCGGCCTCGACCGCCGCCGCCTTGTCGGCATCGATCTGGGCGATGATCCGGTAGAGAACCTGGTCGACTCCCTCGCCGGTGACGCCGGAGCACGCGAACACCTCGGCCTTGCTGGCGCGCTTGAGCGCCTTGAGCTTGTCCCTTACCGCGCCCTCCTCGAGCGCGTCGATCTTGTTGAGCACGACGATCTCCGGCTTGTCCGCAAGTTCCTCGGCATAGGCAGCGAGCTCGGCGCGGATCGTGCGATAGGCCGTCTTGACGTCGTCCTGCGTGCCGTCGATCAGGTGGACGAGGATTGCGCAGCGCTCGACATGGCCGAGAAACCGGTCGCCGAGCCCCTGGCCCTCGTGCGCGCCCTCGATCAGGCCGGGAATGTCGGCGAGCACGAAATCGCGCTCACCGATCGAAACCACGCCCAGGTTGGGGTGGAGCGTGGTGAACGGATAGTCGGCGATCTTGGGCTTGGCCGCCGATACGGCGGCAAGGAAGGTGGACTTGCCGGCATTGGGCAGGCCCACCAGTCCGGCATCGGCGATCAGCTTGAGCCTGAGCCAAATCCACTTCTCCGTGCCCTCCTGGCCCGGGTTGGCGCGGCGCGGCGCCTGGTTGGCGCTGGTCTTGAAATGCGCATTGCCGAAACCTCCATTGCCGCCGGTGAGCAGGACCAGCTCCTGGCCCACCTCGGTGAGATCGGCGATCAGCGTCTCGTTGTCGTCCTCGAACACCTGGGTACCGACCGGCACCTTGAGGATCGTGTCCTCGCCCTTGGCGCCGTGTCGGTCCTTGCCCATGCCGTGGGTCCCGGTCGCCGCCTTGAAGTGCTGCTGGTAGCGGTAGTCGATCAGCGTGTTGAGGCCATCCACGCATCGGATGATGACGTCGCCGCCGCGCCCGCCATTGCCTCCATTGGGGCCGCCGAACTCGACGAACTTCTCGCGCAGGAAGCTGACCGCGCCGGCGCCGCCATTGCCGGAACGGACGAAGACCTTGGCCTGGTCGAGGAATTTCATCGGTTCACGGGGTCCTGTTGGCCTGAGGCGGCGCGTTTCGCTGCCCAGGCGGCACGCGTCAGTCGGGTGTCGATATGGCGCAGCTCTTCGCCGCGCGCAAGGCAAAGCCGGGACGAGGTGCCGATCTCGATGAATCCGAGCTTTCTCTGGATGGCGAGGGAAGCCTTGTTGAAGTGGAACACGCCGGACTGCACCATCTCGGCGTCCGAGGTCTCGAAGTACCACTCGAGTGCGCCGCGCGCCGCCTCCGTCATGAAGCCGCGGTTCCAGAACGGCTGCGCCAGCCAGTAGCCGATGACGATGCCGTCGACATCGGCATGGAAGCCCACATGGCCGATCAGCCCCTCGCCCGGCAGCTCGATGGTGAAGCCGGTCTCGCCGGCCGGCCGGTCCGGCCGCCAGCTGCGCAGCCAGGCCTTGGCATCGGCCAGCCGATAGGGATAGGGGACGCGCGCCAGGTTGCCCGAGACGGCGAAATTGTCGAGGAACCGCGCCAGCCGCTCCGCATCGATGAGCCTGGGCTGGCGCAGCACCAGGCGTGACGTCGTCAGGGTGACATCCATCAATCATTCCCCAATGCACAATCACACACCGCGTCACCCCGGCGCAGGCCGGGGCCCATCCTGAGGTGTGGCAGCCGATCTGCAGCCATCTCAGGATGGGTTCCGGCCTTCGCCGGAATGACATTGGTGGCGTGGCGAGTCCGAGCCCAAGGACCTAGCTCCATTTCGGCATCTCCAGCCGGTAGCAGACCGTCGCTTCTCCCGCCCGGTTACCGATTGCCTCCAGGTCCTCGCGGAGGAAGACGAAGCCGGCCTTTTCGAGCACGTGCCGTGATGCGAGGTTGGTCTTGAGCGCCCGCGCCTTGATCACCGGAAACAGCCCCGTGGCGAACGCCGCCTCGAGCAGCGCCTTCACCGCCTCGCTCATGATGCCCCTGCCCCAGTACGGCTCGCCCAGCCAGTAGCCCAGTTCCGGCGGCTCGCCGGCGGCAAAGGAGAAGCCGACCACGCCGGCGAACCGGTCCTCGAGGGTGATCGCATAGGGCCGTTCGTCGTCCCGCTGGCTGAACATCTCGACAAAGGCGATGCCGTCGGCCCGGGTATAGGGGTGCGGCAGGCGTGCCAGTCGCTCCGCGATGGTGCGGTTGTCGGCCAGCCGCACCAGTTCGGGGACGTCGCCGCGGATCGGCGCGCGCAGCACCAGCCGCGGCGTCTCGAGGCGCAGCGGCAGTGCATCGCGCTGTCGGCGCGCGCCGAGCCGGGCCGTCGCTTCCTGCAGTGCCCGCGCCTGTTCGGCCGGACCCTTGGGCCGCGGCCTCCGCCGGATGGCGGGGTCGTCCGTCCCGGTCGGCTTCATCATGCGATCCTCAGTTCCGCGCCCACCCGCCGTGACCGGTGCTCGGTCCACACGACAACCTCGCCGTCGTGCAGCGCCCGGTAGCGCAGGCCGCGGGCGGACAGGTGTCGCACGGCGCGTTCGGCAGCCGCGCCTTCGGGGTGCGGCGAGCGATAGTGCGGCACGATGGCATGGTCGATCAGCCCCAGCCCGTCCCAGGGGGTCTCCGCGTCGTAGCCGAGCGGGGCGGCGTCGGGATCGTCCATCAGGTGCATGCCGACCAGACTGGGCGCCGCCACCATGGCGCCGGCACCCGCACCGCCATAGACGATTGCGTCGCGCTCCAGCAGCGCCAGGATCGCCTCGTCGAAGCCCGACTGCTTCATGGCGCGGCGCAAGACGAAGCTGTTGCCGCCGGTGACCCAGACGAGATCGAAGCGCTCGAGGTCCGTCGCCAGCGCCTCGGGCAGGCCGAAATAGGCCCTGAGGTCG
>NZ_JAYRYM010000144.1:0-10298 GCF_041917035.1 Devosia sp.
GGCATGCGCTACGTCATCCTCGTCGTGCTGCTGCTCAGCTTCATCTCGACCTTCAACCAGTTCGGCCTCATCTTCCTGATGACCGGTGGCGGCCCGAGCGGCGCTACCCGGCTCTATTCGATCCTCGCCTACGAGAAGGCGATCGGTTCGCTGCAGTACGGCCCGGGCTCGGCCATCGCGCTCTCGGTTGCGCCGCTGATGGCCTTCCTCATCTACCTGCTCTCCAAGTACATGCGGCATGACGAACGCGCCGCAGGCGTGCAGAAGAACGGGCTCGGCCGCAGCATCGGAAAGGTCTTCGGAGCTATCTTCAGTGCAGTGCTCGATGTGCTGTTCTGGCCGTTCGACATGCTCAACCGCGGCCTCGAAAGGCTCGGTCAGTCGCTGCGCAAGCGGATGACCGGTTCGGTCTCGAGGCCCGTGTTCAAGCCACAGGAACGCGAGCGGGTCGGTATCGGCATCCGCATCCTGATCCTGTTGCCGATCATGGTGTTCGTGCTGTTCCCGTTCTACTGGGTGCTGATCACCTCGTTCAAGACGACCACCCAGATCAGCCAGCGTCAGTCGATCTTCTGGCCTGATCCGCCGACGCTGAACCAGTATCAGGAGCTGATCTTCGGCTCGCGCTTCCTGGTCTGGCTGGGCAACTCGGTGCTGGTCGCGACGCTCGCCACCATCATCTCGGTCGCCATAGCCGCCCTGGCGGCCTATGCGCTCACCCGGCTCAAGTTCCTCGGGGCCGGGCTGCTTACCACCGCCATCCTGATCACCTATCTGCTGCCGGGGACGCTGATCTTCATTCCGCTCTATCAGACTCTCAGCGATCTGGGGCTGATCAACAGCTACGGCGCGCTGCTCACCACCTACCCGACCTTCCTCGTTCCCTTCGCCACCTGGGTGCTGATCGGCTACTTCCGCTCGATCCCGGTGGAACTGGAGGAAGCGGCGATGATCGACGGGGCCAGCCGGCTCTATGCCTTCATTCGCATCACCCTGCCGCTGGCGGCGCCGGCACTGTTGTCGGTGGCCCTGTTCGCCTTCACCAATGCCTGGAACGAGTTCCTCTTCGCCTTCGTCTTCATCACCTCGGAATCGCTCCGCACCCTGCCGATCGGGCTGCAGTCGATGGTGGTGGGCGACATCCTGCCCTGGGGCGAACTGATGGCGGCTTCGCTCCTCACCGCGATCCCTGTGGCGATCCTCTACATGTACGCCCAGCGGTTCCTCGTCGGCGGGCTGACCGTGGGTGCGGTGAAGGGCTAAGACCGAGGGGTTCTCCCGCCGGGGGAGCGCAGAACAAGAGCCGCCGCGTCCGTCTCGGGCGCGGCGGCTGCCTTTTGCCCCTGCTTCAGAGGGCGCGCGGCCTCTCCTGTCCCCTAGAGTTCCACCGACCCGGGGTGCGTTTCGGCCAGCATCTGCAGCTGCGCGCGGATGTAGCCGAAGCAATAGGAGAACGCGACCGCATCGTTCGGCGTGCCGGAGAGGTGCGGCACGTGGTCGGGCATGACCATGTACTTGTAGCCTACTTCGGCCAGCACCTTCATCGCCCCCCACATGTCCATGTCGCCCTCGTCGGGGAAGGTCTCCATGAACGAGAGCTTTCGTCCCTTGATGTTGCGATAGTGGATGTTGAACAGCTTGCCGCGTTCGCCGAACCAGCGGATCGCCGCGTTGATCTCGGCCCGCGGGTCGTCCATCATTTCGCCGACCGAGCCGATGCAGAAGTTGAGACCGTGCCAGGGGTTCTCGCGCATGAGGACGAAGGTCTTCAGTCCCTCGACCGTGCCGAGCACCCGCGTGATGCCGCGATAGCCGGGCGGCGTGTACGGATCGTGCGGATGGCAGGCGAGGCGGACCCGACTGGCCTCGGCCACCGGCACGACGCGTTCGAGGAAATAGTCGATCCGCTCCCAGTTCTCTTCTTCCGACAGCTCGCCCACCATGCTGGGCGGTGCGTTCTGGTCCATCTTGTCCCAGCGGAAGGTGGAGTTCTTCGAACCGCCTCGTCCGGCCTCGAACTCCGAGCGCGGGATGCCGATGATGTTGAGGTTGTACTTCACCGCCGGGATGCCGGCCCTCGCGACGTTCTCGATCAGACGGCAGATCGACTCGATCTGTCGATCGCGATTGGGTCCCATGCTGAGGATGTCCGGGCTGCTCTGCTTCTCGATCGGCAGGGACTCGAGCGGCAGTTGCACCATGTCGAGCACGAGGCCCAGCCGCTCCAGCCGGTCGCGGTGTCGCTGCAGTACATCGAGGGTCCAGTCGTGCGGGTTGCCGTCTGGATCGGCATTGACGTGCCGCACCCCCAGCTGCGCCAGCTGGCGGTATTCGTCGTCCGTCGTGACCCGATTCTGCGTTCCGAGATACATGCCGATCCCCTCCTCAGGATACTTGCGCATTTTTTGGGCGGCCGGGCGGTCGCCCACAACGCTGTCCAGGCTCGCAGCAATTGAGGCTGGACCCACGCCACCACGCCCAATAGCTTGACCTGAATGGCAATAAGGGGAAAGGCCGAACATCTCAAATGGCACAATTCGCACCGCAGCCGATGGCCGAGGCCATCGCCAGGGACCTGCTCTCCTTCCCGATCACCCACATGACGGACGAGCTTGCTTTCGACGAGCAGCGTTTTCGCGAGCACCTCGAGTGGATCATCGGCGCAGGTCCGGCCGGGGTCTTCGCCGCCGGCGGGACCGGCGAGTTCTTCTCCCTGACCCCCGATGAGGTGGAAAAGGTCACCGCGACCAGTGTCGAAGTGACCCGGGGGCGCCTGCCGGTCCTCGCCGGCGTCGGCTATGGCACGGCCATGGCCATCGACCTCGCCAGGCGCGCGGAACGTGCCGGAGCCGACGGTATCCTGTTGCTGCCGCCCTACCTGATCAACGCCAGCCAGCAGGGCCTCGCCGCCCATGTCGAAGCCGTGTGCCGGGCGACCAGCCTCGGCGTCATCCTCTACAACCGCGACAACGCCATCGTCGATGCAGAGAACGTCGCGCGCCTTTGCGAGCGCTGCCCCAACCTGGTCGGGCTCAAGGATGGTGTCGGCGACATCGAACTGATGGTCCGGACCCGCAGCCTGCTCGGCGATCGGCTGGTCTATGTCGGCGGCCTGCCGACGGCGGAGACATTCGCCCGGCCCTACCTGGCCATGGGCGTCGCCACCTACTCCTCGGCCCTGTTCAACTTCATGCCGAACTTCGCCCGCGGCTTCTACAATGCCGTTCGCGCCGAGGACGTGCCGACCATCGAGGCCGGCTTGCGGGACTTCATCCTGCCCTATACCGCCATCCGAAATCGCGGCCGCGGCTATGCCGTCGCGATCGTCAAGGCCGGTGCCCGCATCGTCGGTCGTCCCGGGGGCCCCGTCCGGCCGCCGCTGACCGATCTCGACGCCAAGTCCTACGCCGACCTCGAGGCCCTGATCGCCGGTCACGGGGACGTCGCGCCGGGCCCGCGCAAGTGAGCGGTCTCTCCTCGTCCCCCACGCTCACCGGCCTCCGGGTCGTGCCGGTTGCCGGGCACGATTCCATGCTGCTCAACCTGAGCGGGGCGCACGCGCCGCTGTTCACCCGCAATATCGTCATCCTGACCGACAGCCTGGGTCACACCGGGCTCGGCGAGGTGCCGGGCGGCGAGGCCATCGCGCGTACCATTGCAGACGCCTGGCCGCTGCTCGAGGGCCGGCAGATCGGCGCTTACCGCACGCTGCTGCGGCAGGTGGGCGAGGCCTTTGCCGCCCGGGACGCGCGGGGGCGCGGCAGCCAGACCTATGACGAACGGATCACCATTCACGCCGTGGCGGCACTGGAGTGCGCGCTGCTCGATCTGATGGGGCAGTCGCTCGGCATTCCGATGGCGGAACTGCTCGGCGACGGGCAGGTGCGCGATCAGGTCGAGATGCTGGGCTACCTGTTCTATGTCGGGGATCGTCACAAGACGCCGCTCGCCTATCGCGGCCCCGACTCTGCCGGCGACGACTGGGAACGGCTGCGCGACGAGCCTGCCCTCGATGCGGCTGCCATCGTCCGTCTCGCCGAGGCGGCGGAGGCCCGCTACGGCTTTCGGGACTTCAAGCTGAAGGGCGGCGTTCTGCGCGGGGCCGAGGAAGGCGAGGCCATCGCCGCGCTCGCGCTGCGCTTCCCCGAGGCGCGCATCACCGTCGATCCGAACGGCGCCTGGTCACTCGCAGAGGCGATCGCGGTCTGTACCGCGATCAAGCCCCATCTCGCCTATGCCGAGGATCCCTGCGGCGCCGAAAACGGCTATTCCGGCCGTGAGGTGATGGCGGAGTTCCGTCGCGCCACCGGCATCCGGACCGCGACCAACATGATCGCCACGGACTGGCGCCAGCTTGGTCATGCCATCCAGCTGCACAGCGTCGACATCCCCCTCGCCGATCCGCATTTCTGGACGCCGCGCGGATCGATCGACGTGGCGCGGCTCTGTCATCGCTGGGGGCTGACCTGGGGGTCGCACTCCAACAACCACTTCGATATCTCGCTCGCCATGTTCACCCAGGTCGGCGCCGCCGCGCCCGGCACCATCACCGCGCTCGATACCCACTGGATCTGGCAGGATGGGCAGCACCTGACCTGCGAGCCGCCGAGGATCGTCGACGGCAAGGTGGCGGTGCCGGAACGGCCGGGACTGGGCGTGGAGCTCGACGAGGCGGCTCTGGCGGCGGCCCACGCCCTCTATCGGAGCCTGCCTGCCGGCAGCCGTAACGATGCGATGGCCATGCAGTACCTCATCGATGGATGGAGCTTCGATCCCAAGCGGCCGTCCCTGGTGCGATAGGGCCGGACGCCGCATCCTCCCCCGCCGCGTCGCGGGGGAGGGGAACCACCCGAAGGGTGGTGGAGGGGCACCGCGCTTGCCGCCCTGCCGGACTCACTCGAACCAGGTCGTTCCCGGATACTGGTGCTGCTTGGCAACGTCGTAGTTCAGCTCCAGCCCGATGCCCGGCCGGTCGGTGATCTTGATATGGCCGTTCTGGATGATCTCGCCGCCATCGGTGATGGTCTTCCAGTAGTCGCGGTGGAACCAGTGGAACTCCAGCACGAGGAAGTTCGGCACCGTGGCGCAGACCTGCGCCGAGGCCATCGTGCCGATCGGCGACGAGACGTTGTGCGGCGCGAACGGGATCGAGTAGAGGTCCGCCATCTCCGCGATCTTGCGGCATTCGCTGAGGCCGCCGCACTTGGGGATGTCGGGCATGATGATGTCGACCGCCTGCTGTTCCAGCAGCTTGCGGAAGCCGTGCCTCAGGTAGAGGTTCTCGCCGGCGCAGATCGGTGTCGAGGTCGAGCGGGTGATCTCGGCCATCACGTCGATGTTCTCGGGCGGCACGGGTTCCTCGAGCCAGAGCAGCTTCAGGTGCTCGAGGTCGCGGGCCAGCCGGATCGCCGAGTGCTTGTCGAGCCTTGTGTGCAGGTCCGTCGCCACGTCGACCGATGGCCCGGCAGCCTTCACCACCATCTCGGCCAGCTGCACCATGCGGTCATGCTCCCACTTGTTGGGAGTCATGTTGAACTTGTCCTTCTCGTACCAGCCGGTTTCCGAGCCGGTATGACCGTAGGCGCGGATGTCGAGGTCGACCTTGAGCGCGGTGAATCCCGCCTCCAGCACCTCGTCCACCACGGCCTGCACTTCGGCCATGTTCATCCCGGGTGAGACTTCGCAGTCGCAGTAGACGCGGATGTCGTCGCGGAACTTGCCGCCCATCAGTTCGTAGATCGGCACCTTGAGGGCCTTGCCCTTGAGATCCCACAGCGCGATCTCGATGCCGGTGAGCGCCGTGATCAGTGCGCCGGCGAAGCCACCCTCGAAGACGAGGCTCCGCCGCGTCTCCTCGAAGATCGCGTCGATCGCGAACGGATCGCGTCCGATCAGCCGCTCCTCGAGTTCCTTGATGATGGCGATCGCCTGATAGCCGCCATGCACGCACTCACCCAGTCCGGTGATTCCAGCGTCGGTCTCGATGCGAACCCACAGATGCATGCAATGGCCGGTCGTCGCGGCCGTCTTCACCGACGTGATCTTCATTTGTCCCTCAACAGCTTAGGCCGGCTCTCCTCCGGGCCGACCGGCAGCTTAGCGGCGTGTCCGGGGGCCGTCGAGTGTGCTGAGCAACCTAACGCGCGGCTAACGCCGTTTCAGATGATCTCCAGGTAGTCGCGGTCCGGCAGGTCGGGGAACGGCGTCGTCGGCAGGGTCTGGTACCAGTAGGCCACCGACGCGATGTCGTCCTGCAGCGGCAGATAGCGCCGGTCCTTCTTCTCGGTCCGCCACCCCAGCGCCTGGATGGTGACGCGCAGGTCGGTCTCGAAGCGGATCGGGTCGGCGATATGCCAGCGATACATGCCGAAACGTTGCTGGCTGCGGTAGGTACCGTCGGGCCTCAGCACCTGCGGCAGGCCGGAATAGGGCGTGGTGAACTCGCGGTATCGGCTCTCCATGGTGTCGTCGACCACGCCACCATCGAAATTGTAGGCGCCGCAGAAATAGTCCTCGGTGCCGGTGCCGCAGATGGTCGGAAACTCCCGGTCGCCGTCCAGGAAGAACTTGATCTCGCCCTCGCCCCACCAGCCCGAATTGTTCACCCCCCAGGCCATGTAGGTGCCGACAAAGTGTCCGGCGCCGCTGATTCCATCGACGATTGTGTAGTCGGTCCCGTAAGGCAGCGGGTTGGTGCGGCGGAACTGTGCGTGGAAATACGCCGCATCCTCCGGTACGTCGGTCAGCGTGTAGTTGATCTGGTAGTAGATGATGCCCGAGTTGTCCGGGTCGCGGTTCTCGATCTCGATCCGCGCCGCAGTGCGGAACGGCATCTGCCAGTAGCAGTTGAAAGCGCGGCCCGGGTTGACGCACACGGCGAGCGAGGAGACCTGCGCGAACTGGTTCCAGCCCGAGCAGAAGAAGTCGCCCACCGGGCACACCACCGAGGGATGCTGCTGGTCGTCCCACCAGATCCTGAGGATCAGGTCGCGCCATCTCAGGTTCGCCGTTGTCAGCCAGATCTGCTGGATCGCGCCCGAACCGCGAATCTCGCCGAGGACGCGCGTCTCGCCCGGCTCGATCCGGATCGAGGGCGAAACCTTGACGCCCAGCCCGCTGCCATCCTTGCCGAGTCCCCTGGCATGGACCTTGCCGGTCCCCTCGGTCGCCATGCCGCCGCGGCCCTTCTCTCCTGTGAAGTTCTCGGGCGAGATGGAGCGGGTCCGGGCGGTGCTCAGGCGATGAAGATTGCCCAGGTCGACCCCTAGACCGTTGAATGTGCGTGCCATCGTCCCTCTTCCTGTGCACCGGACAGGGGAGCAGCCTAGCCGACCGCTCCGATCTGTTCGAGTCCGTCGCGGCGGCGCCGATGCGGACAAAAATATGATCACAACAATCATATTTAGGCTGGCGTCAAAAACATGAGTGATGTAGTCAGTGTTTACGCGAACGCCGCACCCTGACCTGAAGCCAACTGGGACCCCACCGAATGAGCTCGAAGACCCTGGCCGGCCTGCTGGCCGCAGCCCTGATCGTCACGCCGGCCATTGCCGACGACATCGTGATCACCGACCACGAGAATCGCACGGTGACGCTGCCCGAGGCGGCCATGCGTGTCGTCACCATTCCCATGCCGATGGCGTCGGGTGTCATTTCGCTCGATGGCTCGTCCGACAAGCTGGTCGGCCTCAACCCGCTGTCGCTGACGGCAATCCGCGAGGGCATTCTCGGCCGGATTTTCCCGGACGCCGCCAGCATTTCGGACGCGGTGACCGGAACCGACTTCATGCCCAATGTCGAGGCTTTGGCGGCAGTCGAGCCGGATCTCGTCATCCAGTGGGGCGGACGCGGTCCCGAGATCGTCGATCCGATCACCAATGCCGGCCTCACCACGTTGCTGATCAAGTACGGCACCGAAGAGCTGACCCGGCAGTACATGACCATGGTCGCGACCGCCATCGGCCGACCCGAGCGCATCCCCGAGTTGGTCGCCTGGCGAGACGACGTCCAGCAGGCCATCGCGGCAAAGGTCGCGACCCTGCCCGCCGATGCCCGCCCGAGCGTGCTCTACCTCGGCCGTTCTCTCTCGGACATCACCGCCTCGGGCAGCAAGGGCAACTACAATGCCTGGTACATCGATCTCGCCGGTGGTCGAAGCGCCTCGGCGGAGCTCGAGGGCTCGGTTTCGATCAACCGCGAGCAGATCGCGCAATGGGACCCCGATGTCATCCTGCTCAACAGCTTCGAGCCCAATCTCGACGTGAGCTGGGTCTACACCGATCCCATCCTGTCGCTCACCAAGGCCGCCCAGGCGAGGCGCGTCTACAAGATGCCGCTCGGCGGCTATCGCTGGGATCCGCCGAACCAGGAGTCGCCGCTGACCTGGATGTGGCTGGCCGAACTCCTCCACCCCGACGCCTTCGACTACGACCTCAGGGCCGAGATGAAGGCCGCCTACCGCAAGCTCTACAACTACGAGCTCGGCGATGCCGACATCGACGGCATCCTCTGGATGGCACAGCAGGGCGACGCCGCCGGCTACGACCAGTTTCGGGCGAACTGAGCATGAGCGATGTCGCCGGAGACATGCCAGGCGAGGCAGCGCTTCCGCCGGGCTGGGCCGGCGTGGCCGTCGCCCTCGCGCTGCTCCTTGTCGGCTGCGTCCTCGTCAGCCTGTGCGTCGGCCGCTTCGCCGTGTCGCCGCAGCGCGCCGCCGAGGTGCTCTGGCAGGCGCTCGTGGCACCCGGCCGGGCCGTCGAGGCAATGGATGAGCGGATCGTCCTGCTGGTCCGTACGCCCCGCGTGGTGCTGGCCGCCCTGGCCGGCGCTGCGCTCGCCATCACCGGCGCGGCCCTTCAGGGGGTGTTTCGCAATCCGCTCGTCTCGCCGGAGGTGCTGGGCATCTCGCAGGGTGCCGCGTTCGGCGGCGCCCTTGCCATCCTCGTCGGCATCTGGGGTCTTCCGCTGCTCGGCTTGGTCTTCGCCGCGGGCCTCTCCGCGCTGGTCTTCGTCGGTCTGATCGCCCGCGTCGACGGCCGCACCGAGATCATCACCGTGATCCTGTCCGGCATGGTCGTCGGCTCGCTGTTCTCGGCGCTCCTGTCACTCATCCAGTTCGTCGCCGATCCCAATTCCTCGCTTCCCGCAATTGTCTACTGGCTGATGGGCTCGTTCGCGACGGCAACCTGGGAACGCGTACTGATCGCCGCCCCGGTATTGCTCGCGGGGCTGGGTCTGCTCTGGTCCATGCGCTTCCGCCTCAACATCCTGTCGCTCGATGATGGCGAGGCCCGCAGCCTCGGAGCCCGCCCCGATCTCGAGCGCTGGATCGTCTTCGCGCTCGTCGCGCTGGTGGTCGGCAGCCAGGTCGCGGTGTCCGGCATCGTCGGGTGGGTCGGGCTTGTCATCCCGCATGCCACGCGTCTCGTCGTCGGGCACGATCACCGTCGCCTGCTGCCCGCCTCGGCCCTGCTGGGCGCCGGCTTCATGGTGGTGATCGACACCCTGGCCCGTACCGCGACCGCGGCCGAGATCCCGCTCGGGGTTCTCACCGCCATTGTCGGCGCGCCGGTCTTTGCCGTGCTTCTGCGGCGCCATTTCGGGGAGAAATCGCACTCGTGATCGGTCTCGAGAACGCCACGGTTCGCTTCGGCACGCGCACCGTGCTGGATCGGTTGAGCTTTGCGGTCGCCCACGGTCGCAGCCTCGCCCTGCTCGGGCCGAACGGGCGTGGCAAGACCACTGCGCTGCGGGCCTTGCTCGGCTTCCAGCGTCTCGACTCTGGCGCACGGCGCGCGCCGCGGGTCGTCGGCTACGTGCCGCAACACGCCTCCAGCAACCAGGCCTACCTGGTCCGCGATGTGGTGGTGATGGGCCGGGCCGCCGGGCTCGGCCTCTTCGGGCAGCCCCGGCCAGCCGACTACGCCGCCGCTGCCGAAGCGTTGGCGCGGGTCGGCGCCGACCGCTTCGCCACCCATCGCTTCGACCGCCTGTCGGGCGGTGAGCGTCAACTGGTCCTGATGGCCCGCGCCCTCGCCACGGGTGCCGGCGTCCTGGTTCTCGATGAGCCGGGATCGGCGCTCGATCTGCACAACCAGGCGAGGTTGCTGCGCCTGCTGTCGGACCTGCGCACGCCGCGCGACCGCACCATCGTCTTCACTACGCACGATCCGAACCACGCCCTCGCGACGGCCGACGATGCCCTGCTGCTGATGCCCGACGGGGCTCCATTGTTCGGACCGGTGGCCGAAACCATCAATCCCGGCACCCTTGAGCGGCTCTATGGAGTGCCCATGCGG
>NZ_JAYRYM010000145.1:0-10209 GCF_041917035.1 Devosia sp.
TCCCGATCTACAGCTGATGACGGTTCCATCGGGCACGACGCATCGGCCTTGCCCTCCCTCCCCCTTGCGGGGAGGGCCGGGGTGGGGGTGGTGCGGTTCGCGAGCCGATGGACCCCCAGCCCCAACGCCTCCTCGCAAGGGGGAGGGGAGCTGACCGTGGCCTCCCGCCTGAACGACATGTGGAGCTGCTGATGCGCTGTCCCTACTGCGGAAACGACGATACCCAGGTCAAGGATTCGCGCCCGACCGAGGATTCGAATGCCATCCGCCGCCGCCGCATCTGTCCCTCCTGCGGGGGGCGCTTCACCACCTTCGAGCGGGTGCAGCTGCGCGAGCTGACGGTGATCAAGAAGTCCGGCCGCCGCGTGCCCTTCGATCGCGACAAGCTCGCCCGTTCGGTCAACACCGCGCTCAGGAAGCGTGACGTCGAGCCCGAGCGCGTCGAGCGCATGATCTCCGGCGTCGTCCGCCAGCTCGAGAGCCTCGGCGACACGGAGGTCACCTCCGACCAGATCGGCGAGATCGTCATGGAGGGACTGAAGAACCTCGATGCCGTCGCTTTCGTCCGCTTCGCCTCGGTCTACAAGAACTTCTCCGCCGCCGACGATTTCCGCTCCTTCCTCACCGAATTGGGCGAGGACCAGCACGCGGCCCACACCGGCGGCGACGATTAGCGTTGCGGTTGCCCGCCGCACTGGCTAATCCGAGTGAACCGATCCCGCCGGCCCCCGGCGAAACCCGAAGCACACCTACTTATGGCTCAGCCCAAGCCGCGCGATCCCGCTGCCCCCAAGACCGCCAACCAGCGCGGCGCTGCCCGCCTTGCCGCGGTGCAGGCTCTCTACCAGATGGATGTCGGGCGCCAGTCGCTCGAGGACACGCTGAGCCAGTTCAGCGCCGTCCACCTCGGCCGCGAGATCGAGGGGGAGGAGTACCTGCCGGCCGACGCCGACTTCTTCCGCCAGATCGTCTCGGGCGTCATCAAGTCCCAGCTCGAGATCGACCCGGCCATCGACGCGGCCCTCGTCGACGGCTGGCCGATGGCGCGGATCGATGCCACCCTGCGCGCCATCCTGCGTGCCGCCGCGTTCGAGCTGCTCCGTCGGCGCGATATTCCCTCGCGCGTCGTCATTACCGAGTATGTCGACGTGGCAAAGGCCTTCTACCCGGATGATGCGGCCCGGATGGTCAACGGCGTGCTCGACCAGGTGGCGCGGACCGCCGGCCGCGACAACGAACCGGGCAAGCCCCGGTAGGCGCCGCGATGACCAAGCCCGCCGCACCGGTCGGCTCCCCGGTCCGCAACATCGCGCTGCTCTCGGCCTCGCAGGCGATCGTCGGATCGAACCAGGCCATCCTGATGTCGGTCGCCGCGCTCACCGGCGCCGGCATGATCGACGACAAGTCCTACGCCACGCTGCCGGTCACCATGATGATCGTCGGTACCGCTCTCGCGACCGGTCCGGCGGCCTGGCTGATCCACTCCTGGGGCCGGCGCGAAGCCTTTATCTTCGGCGTGGCCATCGTCATCCCCGCGGCGCTGCTTGCCGGGTTCGCCGCGTGGCTGGGCCTGTTCTGGCTGTTCTGCTTCGCCCTCGCCATCATCGGTGCCACGTCGGCCTTCGCCAACCAGTATCGCTTCGCCGCCGCCGACAGCGTGCCCGCCGCGATGAAGTCGACCGCTATCTCCTGGGTGCTGTTCGGCGGAGTCCTCTCTGGCTTCATCGGCCCGCAGCTGAGCGCCCTCAGCAAGGACCTGATCCCCGGCCACACCTTCACCGCGACCTACGTGGTCATGGCCCTGCTCGGCGTCGTCGCCATCGGCGTCCTGAGCCAGACCCGGCTGGCGCCCACCGTCCGCGATGCCGCGGAGCGCAAGGCCGGCCGGCCGCTGCCGGTGCTGCTGCGCACCCCCGAGATCGTCGTGCCGATGATCGCTTCTGCGGTCAGCTACGCGCTCATGGTCCTCGTCATGGTCGCCGCGCCGCTCGCCATGGTGTTCGTCTGCGGTCACACCACCGAGGCCGCGGCCTTCGCCATCCAGTGGCACATTGTCGCCATGTACGCCCCGAGCTTCATCACCGGCACCGTCATCAAGCGGATCGGCGCCGAGGTCACCGCCGCCATCGGGCTGCTGCTCATCATCATCTCGGCCGGCATCAACCTGCACGGCATCACCACCATCCACTTCGACATCTCGATGGTGCTGCTCGGGATCGGCTGGAATTTCGGCTTCATCGCCTCGACCTCCATGCTCTCGGAGGCCTACCGGCCGGAGGAAGCAGCGCGCGTCCAGGGCCTCAACGAGCAGGTGGTGTTCGGCGTCATGGCCATTGCGTCGATCGGCTCGGGCCTGTTGCTGCAGACCATCGGCTGGCAGTCGATCAATATCCTCGCCATCCCGGTCGCCACGGTCGGCATCCTGGCGCTCGGCTTCTCGATGACGCGAAGGAAGCAGGCGCTTTAGGGACGCGGGTGGCCCCGCGGCTCTGGCCCTTGCCCCGTCAGAACGACGAGATGATCGATTCGATGAAGCTGCGATCTTGCCCGTAGGAGGGGGTGCGGCGGCTGTCGATGTTGAACACCTTGCCGTCCTTGACACCCAGTCGCTCGGTGTCGACCACCTTGTTGTTCTTGTCGAAGTACACCGCCAGCACGGTGCGCTCCTTGCTCAGCTCCATGCCGAACGCGGTCTGCTGCACCTTTTCGCCGATATAGTACCAGGCGCTCTCGGAGCCGAAATTGTTGGTCGCTTGCGGGGAGCCCAGCACTGCCGTCACCAGCGCGGCACTCTGGCCTGGACGGATCTGCAGCAGCGCATCTTCCGAGATCTCGTAGCCTCGCGCCTTCGACTGCGACAGGCTGAGTCCGCTGCTGCAGGCGCTCAGCGACGCGCCGAGCAGCAGGGCCGCAGCGATCGGGAAGGTGCGGCGAACGACGGTGCGCAGGGGCATCAGTTTGACTTTCCCGATCCTGGTCGACTATTACCACGGCCATTGGCCGGCCGCGGGACTGTTTAGCTGCCGGACCCTTGGTCTGGCAAGCTGGCTTGGTCCGACGCCTATCCCCGCTCGAGCCCTTCGCCCCCCACCTCCGAACTGCCCCGGAGCGCGATCGACGATGTTGAAACTGTTCAAGAAAAGCCCGGACGCCGAAGCGGTTTATGCCGTCTATCGCGCCATTGTGGCGCAATCCCGGCAGCCGCTGTTCTACGCCGAATGGGGCGTCCCGGACACGGTTACCGGTCGGTTCGACATGATCTCGCTGCACATGGCGCTGCTCTTCCGGCGCATGCGCGGCGATGGCCGGCAGAGCGCCGAGTTCAGCCAGGCCGTGTTCGATCTGTTCTTCCGCGACATGGACCGTTCGCTGCGCGAGATGGGGGCGGGGGATCTCGCCGTCCCCAAGAAGATCCGCAACATGGGCAACCTGTTCTTCGGGCTGCTGACCGCGGTGAACGAGGCGCTCGATGCCGGCGACCGCGCCCGCCTCGAGGCGGTGCTGCGCCGCAACCTCTTCGACGACGGCGACGAGGCCGCGACGGTCGACCGCCTGGCGGCCTATCTGGAAGCCCAGGCCGCCGCCCTCGCGACTCAGCCGGCGGCCGGGATCGCCGCCGGGCGAATCGAGCTGAAGGGGATCGCATGACCCGTTCGCACCCGCATTTCCGCATCCCGGATGCGAGCATCCGGCTCGATTCCATGCCGGCCGCCGGGCGCGAGCTCGATCTGGTGGTCGAGCGCCCCGAGCGGGAGGCCATTGCGTCCGATCTCGGCATCACTGCCGTCGACCGGCTGACCGTCAGGCTCGCCGCGGTCCGCTTTCGCGGCGGCATCCGGGTCACCGGCCGGCTGGCCGCCCTGGTGGTCCAGCCCAGCGTCATCTCGCTCGAGCCCGTGCTGCAGGAGATCGAGGAGCCGATCGACCGCGTCTTCCTGCCCGGCAGCGAGAAGCCCTTCGCCGGCCCGGCCAATGCCGAGGTCTTCGTCGATCTCGAGCATGAGGAGATCCCGGATCACTTCGACGGCAATGAAGCGGACCTGACCGACCTCATCGTCGAGACGCTGGCCCTCGCCATCGATCCCTACCCGAGAGCCGAGGGAGAGGCCCTGGGAGAGATCGGCGACGACGATACCGAGGACGAGTTGCCCTTCGCCGGCCTCAAGGTCCTCAGGAACCCCGAGGACAAGGGCTGACTGGCGCGGGCTTGCGCCACGTGGGCGAATGATTATCTTGGCGGCGCCCCCTTTGGCGGGCTGGACGGGCGATGAGTGACACCATCCGTATTTCGGTAGACGCCATGGGTGGCGACAAGGGCCCCCGCGTGGCCGTCGAGGGCGCAAGCCTGTTCTGGCGCGAACGCAGGAACACCAGCTACATCTTTCACGGCCGCGAGGCCGAGCTCGCCCCTCTGATCGCCCGGTTCCCCGAACTGCAGGCGATCTCGACGATTGCCCACTGCGACACCGTCATCTCGATGGACGACAAGCCCTCGCAGGCGCTGCGCAAGGGGCGCGGCAACTCCTCGATGTGGAATGCCATCCAGTCGGTCAAGGACGGCGCCGCCGACGTGGCCATCTCGGGTGGCAATACCGGGGCGCTGATGGCCATGGCGACCTTCTGCCTGAGGCCCATCGAGGGCATTTCGCGGCCCGCCATAGCTGCAATATGGCCGACGCTGAGGACCGACATCATCGTCCTCGACGTCGGTGCGACCGTCGGCGGCGATGCCAAGCAGCTGACGGACTTCTCCATCCTCGGCGCGGCGCTGGCGCGCGCCCTGTTCGATCAGGATTTGCCGACGGTCGGTCTGCTCAACGTCGGCACCGAGGAGATGAAGGGCCACGACGAGGTCAAGGAGGCTGCCCGCCTCCTGCATGCGGCGAGCGGCGAGGGTTTCGTCTACCACGGCTTCGTCGAGGGCGATGACATCGGCAAGGGGACCGTGGACGTCGTCGTGACCGAGGGCTTTGCCGGCAACATCGCGCTCAAGACCGCCGAGGGCACGGCCCGCCAGGTCGGCACCTACATCCGCGATGCGCTCAGGGCCGATATCGTGTCGATGCTCGGTGCGGCCATCGCCGGGCAGGCGCTGCAGGCGCTCAAGCGCAAGCTCGATCCGCGCAACATCAATGGCGGCGTCTTCCTCGGTCTCAACGGTATCGTCATCAAGAGCCATGGCGGCACCGACGAGATCGGCTTCAAGGGGGCCCTCGGGCTCGCCTACGAGATGGCGCGCAACCGCGTCATGGACAAGATTGCCGAAGGCATGCGCCGCTTCCCCACTCTCCATCCGGCGCCGCCGGCTCCCGCCGCGCCCGAACCCGAGGCCAGATCCGCGTGACTGACAAGAAGACGATCATCCGCAGCGTCGGCGCCTACCTGCCTGCGCGCGTCCTCGGCAACGAGGAACTGGCGAGGACGGTGGACACCTCCGACGAGTGGATCGTGCAGCGCACCGGCATTCGCCAGCGCCATATCGCGGCCGAGGGTGAAAATACCTCCGATCTCGCCGCGGCCGCGGGTCGCAAGGCCATGGAGAATGCCGGGCTCGAGATCGGCGACATCGACCTGATCATCGTCGCCACCACCACGCCGGACATGACCTTTCCGGCCACCGCCGCGGTCGTCCAGCAGAAGCTCGGCATGCACCACGGCGCGGCCTTCGACATCCAGGCGGTCTGCTCCGGCTTCGTCTATGCGGTGGCCACCGCCGATTCCTACCTCAAGAACGGCCTCGGCCGTCGCGCCCTGGTGATCGGCGCCGAGACCGCCTCGCGCATCCTCGACTGGAACGATCGCACCACCTGCGTGCTGTTCGGCGATGGGGCAGGGGCCGCGGTGATGGAACTGGGCAAGCCTGGCGAGGACCGCGGCGTGCTCGCCACCGCCCTGCGCTCGGATGGCCACTTCTGGAACAAGCTCTACACCGACGGCGGGCCGTCATCGACCCGCTCGATGGGACATATCCGCATGGAGGGCAAGGAGGTCTTCAAGCACGCCGTCGGCATGATCACCGATGTGGTCTACAAGGTGCTCGAGGACACCGGGCACACCATCGATGATCTCGACTGGTTCGTGCCGCACCAGGCCAACAAGCGCATCATCGACGGGGCGGGAGTGAAGCTCGGTCTGCCGCCCGAAAAGGTGGTCGTCACCGTCGACCGGCACGCCAACACCTCCGCCGCTTCGGTGCCGCTGGCACTCAATACCGCCGTCTCCGATGGCCGTATCAAGCGCGGTGACCTCGTCATGATCGAGGCCATGGGTGGCGGCTTCACCTGGGGCGCCTCACTGATCCGCTGGTAGGCCGTTAATACTCGACTCGGCGGCCGCGCAAATGCTGGTCACCGGTTCGTCGCAAACGTCGCTAGCCTTTGATAGTTAAGTGAGATTGCCAGCCCCACGGGAGCGGGCTAATCTTCGTTAATCCGTAGGTGGGGGCGCCTGGCGGACACGGTCCGGTGAGGCAACAACGGAGGGGGGACGGCACATGACTCAGAAGACGGTGACTCGCGCCGATCTGGCGGAAGCGGTGTACGAGGCGGTCGGGCTTTCACGCACCGAATCCGCCGAACTGGTGGAGCGGGTGCTGGACCTGATCGGCGATGCGCTGGTGGCCGGGCAGAACGTCAAGCTGTCCTCTTTCGGCTCGTTCCAGGTCCGCTCGAAGAACCAGCGCATCGGGCGCAATCCCAAGACCGGCGAGGAGGTTCCGATCCTGCCGCGGCAGGTTCTGGTGTTCAAACCGAGCAACGTGTTGAAATCCAAGATCAACAAATCTATGGTCCGGGCTGGAAAATAAGAGTCTTTCCGGCCTCGGGTGAGTCCATTTGGACAAGTCTCCAGACGCGTTTCGCACCATCTCGGAAGCAGCTGAAGAGCTGGACCTGCCGCAGCACGTTCTGCGCTTCTGGGAGACTCGCTTCTCGACCATCAAGCCCCTGAAGCGCGGCGGCGGTCGGCGCTACTACCGCCCCGAGGACGTACTGCTGCTCAAGGGCATCCGGCACCTGCTCTACGATCAGGGCTTCACCATCAAGGGGGTGCAGCGCATACTCAAGGATCAGGGCATTCGCCACGTCATCGCCATCGGCGAGGGCAAGCCGCTGGCGGCCCTGCCGCCCCCGGAGCCGGATGACGAGGGCGATGAGGCGGAGGGTCCCTCGGTCGTCGAGGCTCCGGTTGCCCCGCCGCCGTCCCGTCCCCGCTTCCAGCTGCCCAATCTGCGCCCGCCGGCCCCGGCGCCGGCCGCCGCTCCGGCGCCGAAGCCTGCCGGACTGTCGGCAGCCGATCGCGACCGGCTCTCCGACGCGCTGCGCGAGTTGCTCGACTGCAAGCGTCTGCTCGAACGCGCCCGCGAAGGCTGACATCTGCCGTTCATACTTCGTTCATCTCTGTTCATATTCGACCGGCCCGGACCACGCGACACGCTGAATTTCCTGACGAAATTTCCCTCGGCCGTGGACAACATCTGAACCGGCGGAGTTATCCCCGTCTCTCCGAGGGATGCTAGAATGGACTATCGTCGGGATTCTGTCCGCCATGCCGGGCGGTCGGGCAGCCGGAGAATGCGAAGGCGTCCATGTCGAAGACAACTGCTGCGACTGCTGCGCTGACCAGGGCGGGCGTCGCCTTCACGCCGCATCCCTACGACTACGATCCGGATGCTCCGCGCATCGGCCTGCAGGCCGCCGCGGCGCTGGGCAGGGCGCCCGAGGAGGTGTTCAAGACGCTGATGGCCGAAGTCGATGGCCAGCCGGTCTGCGTCGTCGTGCCGTCGGATTGCGACGTGAGCATGAAGAAGCTCGCGGCCGCTGTCGGCGGCAAGTCGGCGCAGATGATGAAGCCGGCCGATGCGGAGCGCCTCACCGGCTTCAATGTCGGCGGCATCAGCCCGTTCGGCCAGCGCCGCCGGGTGCCGACGCTCATCGACGAGACGGCACAGCTGTTCGATGATGTGCTGATCAACGGCGGTCAGCGCGGCCTGCTGCTCGCCCTCGCTCCCGCCGAGGCCGCCCGTGCCGCCGATGCCCGCTTCTGCGACCTCACGGCCTGAGGCACCACGCGCGCCACATCCCCCGGAACGCCGCCTCCAGGTCCCGTGCGAAGGCCTTCGCATCGAACAGCGTCGACCCCCTGACCTGGTCCCGCAGCCGGCTGCGGATCGCGTCCAGGTTCTGCGGTGTCGCGGCCCCCCCCCCCGCCTTGGCCACGTATTCGTCCGCGTCGGCCGCCACCCACTCGTCGAGCCCGGTGGCCCGTAGGATGCTCTCGCTCATGTGCGCCACGTACCGATTGCCGTGCAGCGTCAGTACCGGCACCCCCATGTAGAGGGCCTCCACCGTCGTCGTCCCGCCATTGTAGGGAAAGGGGTCGAGCGCCAGGTCAAGTCGCCCGTAGCCCGCGAGGTGTTCCTCGTAGACGTCGAGCTTGGGCTCGAACACCACCCGGTCCGGCGCGATCCCATGCCCCACCAGCCTGCCGATGATCTGGCTTCGCTGCCCCTCGGACGAGGCGGTGTCGCGCATCAGGAGCCGGCTTCGCGGCACTGCCGTGAGGATCCTCGCCCATGCCGAGAGGGTTCCCTCACTGTATTTGCTGATGTTGTTGAAGCTGCCGAAGGTGAACTGGCCGCTGCCGTGCCGCGGCGCGGCAACCACCGGGGGCGGCGCCTCGGGCTCCACGAAACACAGGTGCGCGTGCGGCAGGTGCCAGGGCGCCTCGACCCATTGCCGGGTCTCCTCCGCGGGGATCAGCCATCTGTTGGCCATCACATAGTCGATCGCATCGAGGCCGGTGCTGGCGAAATAGCCGAGGTATGTGACCGCCACCGGTGCCGGCTTGCGGGCAAATACCGCGAGCCGCTCGCCGCTGGTGTATCCGGACAGGTCGACCAGGATGTCGATGCGATCGCGCCGGATCTGCTCGGCCAGTTCGTCGTCGCGCATCTTGCCGACATATCGCCAGTTGCCGATGAGTTCGCGAAAGCGCAGGTTCAGGTCGTCGTCATTGTCGCGGCCGGAATAGGCGAAGTACTCGATCTGCTCCCGATCGCTCGCTGCCACCGGCTGGACCATGAACCGGCCGACCGGGTGACGCCTGAAATCCGCCGAGACCAGGCCCACTCGCAACCGCCGCTCGCTGTTGCGATCGTTCGGATAATCCCGGTAGCGCACCAGGCCTTCGCTCAGGCGCAGGGCGAATGCGCGGGCGTCGGCTAGCGCCTCCACCGGATCGAGGTCGAGGTAGTTCTGGTTGAAGATCACCGCCTGCGCGATGGACTTCGACTCGGCGCCGCCCTGGCGCGCGGCGCGGTAGGCCGCGATAGCCTCCTCGACCAGCCCCCGGCGCTTCAACAGCCGCGCGAGGCTCGCATGGTATTCGCCCTGCCCGGGGTTGAGTGCGATCGCCTTCCGCAACTCGGCCTCGGCGTCGTGCTCCCGGCCGGCGCGCATCAGGCCCAGCGCATGGTTGTGCCGGTAGTCGGCCCGCGCGGGCGCTGCCGCGATGGCCCGGCGATGATGCGCGAACGCGTCGTCGAACCGATCGAGTTCTGCCAGCGCCGCCCCCAGAGCGCTCTCGATTCCGGGGCGGCCCGGAGCCAGCGACAGCGCGGTCTCGCAGGCGGCCACCGCATCCGGATATCGCTCCATCCGCCGCAGCGCATTGCCGAGATTGGCCCAGGCATCGGCGTTCCGGGGGTTGGATCGCGTCGCCGCACGAAACGCATCGATGGCGAGTTCCATCTGCTTGAGGCCGGACAGTGCGAGCCCGTAGTTGTTGAGCGCCGGGGCGTCGTCGGGCACCACTGTCAGCGAGCGCCGGATCAGCTTTGCCGCCAGTTCGTTGTCCCCCTGCTGCAGGTGCACAACTCCGCGCATGTGCAGCGCCGACGCATGGGCCGCTTCATCGGCGAGGATCGCATCATAGATCGCCGCGGCTTCGTCCAGCCGACCGGCGCGGTGCAACCTGATCGCCTCCGCCAGTCGCTCGTCCAGATCGCTCATCCTGAGGTTCCCACGCGTGCCTTGGTTGACGCAGTTCTTAGTCGAGTGTCGGCCCGATGGGTATCGGCAGGGCCCCTCGTCACAAAAATGCCTCTTGCCTCCCCGGCAGAGCTTGGGTAGGTCTGCCGCCAGTCGGGGTGTAGCGCAGCCTGGTAGCGCATTTGTCTGGGGGACAAAGGGTCGTCGGTTCAAATCCGGC
>NZ_JAYRYM010000146.1:0-10046 GCF_041917035.1 Devosia sp.
AGGCTGTCGGCTTCTTCACCGAGGCTCCCGTCGCCAAGGTCCTCAAGGGCCTCGTCGATGTCGGGCTGGGGTACCTGACCCTCGGGCAGCCGCTGTCCACGCTTTCGGGCGGCGAGCGGCAGCGGCTGAAGTTGGCCGCCGAACTCGGCCAGAAAGGGAACATCTACGTGCTCGACGAGCCGACGACCGGGCTTCACATGAACGATGTCGATACGCTGATCGGTCTGTTCGACCGGCTGGTCGACGCCGGCTCGACGGTCATCGTCATCGAGCACAATCTCGATGTCATCTCGCGGGCCGACTGGGTGATCGATCTCGGCCCGGGCGCGGGCCACGAAGGCGGCGCCGTGCAGTTCGAGGGCGTGCCCCGCGACCTCGCGGCGCACACGATGTCGTTGACGGGGCAATACCTGGCCCGCCGGGCGGGATAGCCGCCGCCCATCATCTGTAATCTTAACTTAACTGCCAGAACTTTATTGTCGAATCTCGCCCTATTGGGGTGAAGCATTTGGAGACGATGATGTTCGCTTGGTCTGGCCTGAAACGCGGTGGTGGCGCTGCAGCCGACGCCGAAGCCAAGCTGAAGGCGTTGTCGCGCTCGCAGGCGATGATCGAGTTCGGGACGGACGGCACGATCCTCACCGCCAACGACAACTTCCTTGCGACGATGGGATACGAGCTCGCCGAAATCGTCGGCCAGCACCACCGCATCTTCGTCGATCCGGCAATCGCCTCCAGTCGCGATTATGCGGAGTTCTGGGCGGCGCTGCAGCACGGCGAGTTCCGCTCGGCCGAGTTCAGGCGGCTCGGCAAGGGCGGCCGGGAAGTCTGGATCCGGGCGAGCTACAACCCGGTCTGCGGACCCGACGGCAGGCCGTACAAGATCATCAAGGTCGCCACCGACGTGACCGCGGAGAAGCTGCACGCCGCCGACATGGAAGGCCAGATCGCGGCGATCCACAAGTCGCAGGCGGTGATCGAGTTCACTCCGACCGGCGAGATCCTCTCCGCCAACCGGAACTTCCTCGAGGCCATGGGCTATCGGCTCGAGGACATCCGCGGACGCCATCACGAGATGTTCGTTCCGCGCGACCAGGCGCAGTCGCCGGCCTATCGCGAGTTCTGGGCCCGGCTGGGGCGCGGCGAGTACCAGGCGGCCGAGTACAAGCGCATCGGCAAGGGCGGTCGGGAGGTATGGATCCAGGCGACCTACAACCCGATCCTCGATCTCGACGGCCGGGTGCTGAAGGTCGTCAAGTACGCCACCGACGTCACCGCCCGCAAGCAGGCCGTCGATCAACTCGGCAAGTGCCTCGCCAAGCTCGCCGACGGCGACCTGAGCGCCGGCATCAAGCAGAGCTTTGCCGGGGAGCTGGACGAGGTGCGTCTTGCCCTGAACCACACCGTGGCGCGGATTTCCGAGATCGTCGGACAGCTGCGTCAGACCTCGGGCGCCTTGCGCGGCACCACCGCCGATATCCTCGCCGGGGCCGGCGACCTCTCCGAGCGCACCCATCGACAGGCCGGTGCCATCGCCGCGACGACGGGAACCATCGAACGGCTTTCGGCGACGGTCGTCGACAATGCCCAGCGGGCGGCGACCGCCAATACCAAGTCGCAGGCCGTGCTGCAGCTGGCGGAGCAGGGCGGGGAGGTGATGCGTCGGGCCAATGCCGCGATGGACCGGATCTCGACGTCTTCGTCGAGGATTTCCAACATCATCGGGATGATTGACGACATCGCCTTCCAGACCAACCTCCTCGCGCTCAACGCGTCGGTCGAGGCCGCCCGCGCCGGGGATGCCGGCAAGGGCTTCGCGGTGGTCGCCATCGAGGTGCGTCGGCTTGCCCAGTCCGCCGCGAGTGCCTCGAGCGAGGTCAAGCACCTCATCGAGCAGAGCGGCACCGAGGTGAAGGGGGGGTCGCTGCTCGTCGGCGAGGCCGCCGACAAGCTGGTCGGCATGCTCGGAGCGGTCGAGGAGAACGGCGCGCTGATCGAAGCCATTGCGCGTGCCACCCAGGAGCAGTCGCAAGCCATCTCCGAGGCCACTGCGGCGGTTCGCGCCATGGACGAGATGACGCATCAGAATGCGGCACTCGTCGAACAGGTCAACGCCTCGATCGCCCAGACCGAGGAGCAGGCCCGCGACCTCGACATGCTGGTCGAGCACTTCGTCATCGACGAGGCGCCGCGCGCTGCACCCCCCGTTCCCGCTTCGGCCCGTCCCGTCAGGCCAGAGCCGGCGCCGGTGCGCGCCAAGTCCGCCGGACCGCGCGCGGCAGCGGCGAGGTACCTCGTCCAGCCCGGCGCCACCGGCGACGGCTGGAGCGAGTTCTAGGCGAGGGTGCGGGCCACCTGCCGCGGCCTCCCGTCTCCGCGGCGCAACCGGGATCAGACCACCGGTTCGCTCGGGGCTTGCACGAAGCAGACGCGGGTCCGCTCTCAGCCGCCGGTGACACTCATGTGCCGCGCGAGGGCCGGCCCGGCATGGGCACGGTCGAGCACGAAGTCGTGACCCTTCGGCTTGAGCCGCATCGCCAGGTCGAGGGCCGCGTCGAGATCGTGTTGCCCGCCACCCCGGACCGCCGGGCGCAGGTCGACCATTCCGTCCTGCCCCAGGCACATGTAGAGCTGACCGGTCGCGGTCAGCCGCACGCGATTGCAGCTCTCGCAGAAATTGTGGCTCATCGGCGTGATGAAGCCGAGCAGCCCGCCGGTTTCGCCGACCCGGTCGTAGCGCGCCGGCCCACCGGTGCGATGGCCGGTGGGGGTGAGGGTGTAGCGCTCGGCGAGCCGCTCGCGCAACTGCCTGAGCGGCAGGTAGGTGTCCACCCGATCGAGCCCGACCTCGCCGAGCGGCATGCCTTCGATCAGCGTCAGGCCGAAGCCGCGGGCGTGCGCCCACAGCATCATCGGCTCGATCTCATCCTCGTTGATGCCGCGCATGGCCACCATGTTGATCTTGACGGCGAGGCCGGCCTCGACCGCAGCGTCGATGCCGTCGCGCACATCGCCCAGCCGTCCGCGCCGGGTGATCTCGGCGAAGCGCTTCTCGTCGAGCGTGTCGAGCGACACGTTCACCCGCCAGATGCCGGCTTCCGCCAGTCGGCTCGCATAGCGCCGCAACTGGCTGCCATTGGTGGTGAGGGTCAATTCGTCGAGGCCTGCCCCCAGGTGCCTGCCGAGCCGGGCGACGAGATTGCCGATGTCGCGGCGCACCAGCGGCTCGCCGCCGGTCAGGCGCACCTTGCGGACGCCGCGCGCCACGAAGGCGGAGACGATGGCGTCGATCTCCTCGAAGCTCAGCACCTCCTTGCGCGGCAGGAAGGTCATCTGCTCGGACATGCAGTAGACGCAGCGATAGTCGCAGCGATCGGTCACCGATACCCGCAGGTAGCTCACCGTGCGGCCATGGCTGTCGACCAGTGCACGGCTGGCGTTCTGCACGAGGCCCGGCTGTTCGATGAGGGTGACCGACATGCCGGCTTTCTAGCGCACCTCGCCGCGTCCGGCTAGCGCCGGAAACGAAACGGCCGCCCCGGAGGACGGCCGCGATGGCAAGGGACTCGGGTCGTCGCCTACTGGTGGACGACCACCAGGGCACCGACGCGAACGCGCTCGTAGAGGTCGGTCACGTCCTCGTTGGTCAGCCGGATGCAACCCGACGACACCGCCTGCCCGATGGTCCAGGGTTCGGACGTCCCGTGAATGCGATAGAGCGTCGAGCCGATATAGAGGGCCCGCGCGCCGAGCGGATTGTCCGGGCCGCCGGGCATGTAGGCCGGCAGGTCGGGTACGCGCTTGCGCATCTGCGCCGGCGGCGTCCAGCCCGGCCACTCGGCCATGCGGGTGATCTTGTGCTGGCCCGACCAGCGGAAGCCGTCACGGCCGACGCCGATGCCGTACTTCATCGCCTTGCCGTTCTCGAGCACCAGATAGAGCCGCCGCTCCGACGTCTCGACAACGATCGTGCCGGGCTTCAGCTTGGTCTCGTAGTCGACCATCTGCCGGGCAATCGGGCTGCCGCGCTTCGACTTGGCGCGGACGGCGCTGGCATCTTCCCACATGTTGGTGTCCGGATTGAACACGCGCGATGCGGTGGCGGGCGCCACCAGGGAGAAGCTGAGGAGTGCCGACAGCGCGGCGGCAACGACGATCCTGGTTTTGTTCATCTGTTCAAACTGCGCCTCTTGAAGACTTCGGCCCCCCGACGTCATGGGCCCAATGTCGGGTTGATAGACTGTTCGTGTCACGGACGAAAAGACCCGAGCCACGATTCGACCACGTTCCGAACACCCATTTCACATTCTGTTGCCTCGAAGCGACATTTGCCACTCACCAATGCGTGAGTCCGCCGCTTGACAGGTCTTCGGCGCTTCTTCTAGCTGCCGCAACCGGAGGGCGAAGCGTGAGCGAGGCATACAAGAAGGCGGCTGCGAAGGCGGCGATGTCCGAGCTGCGCTCCGGCATGCGCGTCGGCCTGGGCACCGGCTCGACCGCGCGGCACTTCGTCGACCTCGTCGGGGCCGCGGTGGCCGAGGGGCTCGACCTGCTCTGCGTCCCGACCTCGGAGGCGACGGCGGCGCAGGCCCGGGACCTGGGCATCGCCCTCGCGACCCTCGAGGAGTGCCCCGAACTCGACCTGACCGTCGACGGCGCCGACGAGATCGGTCCGGGACTGGCGCTGATCAAGGGCGGCGGCGGCGCCCTGCTGCGCGAGAAGATCGTCGCGGCCGCCTCGGCGCGCATGGTGGTGATCGCCGACGCAAGCAAGCGCGTGCCGATGCTCGGCGGCTATCCCCTGCCGATCGAAGTCAACCATTTCGGCCTCGGCGCCACCCATCGGCGGATCGAGCGGGTGATGCTGGACACCGGGGCGCGGGGTGGCCTCCGTCGCCGGACCACCGGCGCCGGCCTGCCATTCGTGACCGATGGCGGCCACGCCATCCTTGATGCTTCTTTTGGCCGCATTCCTGAGCCAGAAGCGCTGTCTGCCGCGCTGCTGGAAATCCCGGGCGTGGTTCAGCACGGCCTGTTCCTGGGATTGTGCAGCATCGCCTACGTGGCGGGTGCCGACGGTCTCGAGGTTGTGGACGCGGCTTAGCCGCTCGGGTAGAGGGCTCCTTAGGGGTGGACAAGACAATGACGGGCAACAAGCCGATGACCTTCCTGACCAGGCGCGCGACGACGTTTCTCGCGGCCGCGCTGACGCTGATCCTTTCCGCCTTCGTGGCGCTTCCGGCCGCGAGCCAGGAGATCACGCCCGAGCACCTGGCGATGGCACGCAAGTATATCGACCTCACCGATCACAGCGGTATCTACGAAGCCACGATCGTGCAGGCCGGCATCAACACCTACCGCCAGCTGCTGCCGCAGAATCCGGAAATTGCCGAGCCGCTCAACAAGGCGATCGAGACGGTGATTTCCGCCTACAAGGGCAGGAAGGGCGAGTTGTTCGACCAGATGGCGCGCGTCTACGCGCTGACCTTCGCCCCCGAGGAAATGCAGCAGATCGTCGATTTCTACAGCTCCCCCGTCGGCCAGAAGCTGTCCAAGGCCAATGCCGAGCTCAACTCGACGATCCAGCGCGTGATGAATGTCTTCTCGGTGAACCTCAACACCGAGTTCTTCGCCAAGGTGCGCGCCGAACTGAAGGCCCAGGGTATCGACACCTGAGCCAAGGCATCCTATCTGAAGTCGCGTGAAGGCCCCGCCCTCGCGGGGCCTTTTTTCTTGGGTCGGGTGCAGGGGGCAGCGATGGGCGACGGCTACGATCTGGTGGTGATCGGAGCAGGCTCGGGCGGCGTGCGCGCGGCGCGCGTGGCGGCGGGCTACGGCGCAAGGGTCGCCATTGTCGAGGAGTATAGGGTCGGCGGGACCTGCGTGATCCGCGGCTGCGTGCCCAAGAAGCTCTTCGTCTACGCCTCCCGCTTCTCCGACATGTTCGAGCTGGCCGGCAGCTTCGGCTGGACGGTCGATGGCGCCGCATTCGACTGGAAGACGCTGGTCGCCAACAAGGACAAGGAGATCGCCCGGCTCGAGGCGGCCTATGTCTCCGGTCTCGAGAAGCCGGGTGTCGAAATCATCCGCGATCGTGCGGTGCTGACCGGGCCGCATGGCGTGCACCTCGTCAGATCCGGGCGGGATCTCGAGGCAAGGACTATCCTCATCGCCACCGGCAGCCGCCCGAAGATTCCCGACATCCCGGGCAGGGAGCTCGGCTTCACCTCGAACGAGGCCTTCCATCTCGAGGCGCTGCCCCACTCGATCCTGATCGAGGGCGGCGGCTACGTGGCGGTGGAATTCGCCACCATCTTCGCCGGCCTCGGGGTCGACACCACCATCGTCTACCGCGGCGACCGCGTGCTGCGCGGCTTCGATGCCGACCTCCGGGAAGGTCTCGATGCGGGGCTCGAAACCCGCGGCATCAAGCGCATCTACCAGACCAATGTCAGGGCCCTCCGCCGGCAGGGCAGGGACGTCGTCGTGAGCTTTTCGGACGGTGTCGATGCGCCCTTCGGCGCCGTCATGTTCGCCACCGGCCGCAACCCAAATGTCGCCGGCCTCGGGCTCGAGGCGGCGGGGGTCGAGGTCGGCGAGGCCGGCATAGCGGTGGATGCCTACTCCCGCACCAACGTGCCCTCGATCTACGCGGTCGGCGACGTCACCGGCCGCGTCGCGCTGACCCCGGTCGCCATACGCGAGGGCCAGGCCTTCGCCGAGACGGTGTTCAACGCCAACCCGATTGCCGTCGACCATTCGCTGATCGGCACCGCGGTGTTCGCCGAACCGGAGCTCGCCACCATCGGCCTCACCGAGGAAGCGGCGGCGACGCACGGCAACATCGACGTCTACGTCGCCCGCTTCCGGCCGATGATGAACACGCTGTCGAGCAAGTCCGAGCGCATGATCCTCAAGCTCATCACCGAGGCCGACGGCGGCAGGGTGCTGGGCGTGCACATCCTCGGGCCCGGTGCGGCCGAGCTGATCCAGCTGGTTGCCATCCCCATGGGCATGGGGGCGGAGAAGGCCGACTTCGATCGCGCCATGGCCATGCACCCCACCGCCGCCGAGGAACTGGTGACCTTCAGGTCGCCGACCTACCGCTACCGCGGCGGTATCAAGCAGCCTTAGCCCTCCGCATTCATCCGAACGCTGTTCGGCACGGGCAGGGCGGCGTTGGGACCGTTGAGGAATTCGACCGTGGCGAACAGCAGTTCGGTATCTCCGATGTTCTGCACGCAGTGGCACATGGACTCGCCCTCGGCATAGGTGAAATGGCGGGTCTGGCCGGGATGGTAGTCGCCTTCGACCACCCGTCCGTCCTCGAAATAGCTGCGCGCGCGACCTGCTGTCATGGATGACCAGAAGTAGTCGTTGACGTGCCGATGCACGTTGCTGCGCGTGCCGGGCGCGAGCCTCAAATGCCACACGCGCAGTGTCTCCGTTTCGGAGACCAGAATGTTGCCGACGCAGCCATTGTTGGCGTTCGTCTCGAATTCCGCGACAATATCGGCGGGCCAATCCCTTGTTGAACTCAACATCATGAAACACCTCCCCAATGAACGCACGGAGATTGCTTGCGGCGCCGCGGGCTGTAAAGCGCCTCGCAGGCTTCACACGGCCCAATTCCCCTGATAGGACGCGCGCCACCGGGAGGTAGTGCGTGATGCCGACGACTTGGACGCCCCAGAGCTGGAGAGAAAAGCCGATTTCGCAGGTGCCGGCCTATCCGGACCAGTCGAGGCTGGAGGCCGCCGAGGCGCAGCTGCGCAAGTTCCCGCCGCTGGTCTTTGCCGGCGAGGCGCGCGACCTCAAGCACCAATTGGCCGATGTCGCGGCCGGCCGGGCCTTCCTGCTGCAGGGGGGCGACTGTGCCGAGAGCTTCGCCGAGCACGGCGCCGACCACATCCGCGATTTCTTCCGGGTTTTCCTGCAGATGGCGGTCGTGCTCACGCATGGCGCCTCCAAGCCTGTCGTCAAGGTCGGCCGCATCGCCGGCCAGTTCGCCAAGCCGCGTTCCTCCGATACCGAGACCATCGACGGGGTGACGCTGCCGTCCTACCGCGGCGATATCATCAACGACATCGCCTTCACCCCCGAGGCCCGCATTCCCGATCCGGAGCGGCTGCTGCTCGCCTACCGGCAGTCGGCGGCGACGCTGAACCTGCTGCGCGCCTTCGCCTCGGGCGGCTATGCCGACCTGACGCGGGTGCACGAATGGACCATGGGCTTCATGAAGGACTCGAGCGCCTACCCGCGTTTCGAGGAACTTGCGCGCAAGATCGACGACGCCATCGATTTCATGCGCGCGCTCGGGCTGACCTCGGACAACACGCCGTCGCTGCGCGAGACGAAGTTCTACACCAGCCACGAGGCGCTGCTGCTCGGCTACGAGGAAGCGTTGACGCGCCGCGACTCGATCAGTGGCGAGTTCTACGCCACGTCCGGCCACATGCTGTGGATCGGCGACCGCACCCGCCAGCCTGAGGCTGCCCATGTCGAGTACTTCTCGGGCATCCGCAACCCGATCGGCGTCAAGTGCGGCCCCAGCCTGTCGACCGATGACCTGCTGAAGCTGCTCGACAAGCTCAACCCGGCCAATGAGGCAGGGCGGATCACCCTCATCGGCCGCTTCGGTTCGGACAAGATCGCCGACCACCTGCCCAGGCTCGTCGAGGCCGTGAAGGCCTCGGGGCACACGGTGGTCTGGTGCTCGGACCCGATGCACGGCAACACCGTCAAGGCATCGAACGGCTACAAGACGCGGCCGTTCGAGCGTGTGCTTTCGGAAGTCCGCAGCTTCTTCGAGGTGCACCGCGCCCTCGGCACGCATGCCGGCGGCATCCATATCGAGATGACGGGCGACGACGTCACCGAGTGCACCGGCGGCGCCGTGGCGGCGATCACCGAGACCGGGCTCGTCGACCGCTACCACACCTATTGCGATCCGCGGCTCAACGCCAGCCAGGCGCTGGAACTGGCCTTCCTCGTCGCCGAACAGCTGCACGCCGAGCGCCCGGTGCGGGCCGAGCGCATCATCGCCGCGGAATAGGCGGGGCACCGGCTGGACGGTTTGGCCGGACAAGGGCGGCGCGCACCTGCGCACCGCTGCACTTAGCGGAACATTAACCCTAACGGGGCATAAACGAAGCTGCCTTGCGCGTCTTCGCTGGAGTACCCCCATGTTCCGTCTGGCCACGAGTCTCACCGTCCTGCTCGCCGCGCTCGGCACTCCGGCGCTTGCCGCCGACTACGGCGACAACTGGGGCGAGATGGGGCTCCGCGACAGCGTGGGCTACGAGCCCCGGGACTGGAGCGATCTGGGCGACGGCGCCGATGTGACCGACACGGTCAGCATCGAGGCGGGCATCCGCTACTGGTATTCGCTGGGCAGCCAGAGCATCGAGTCGAGCGGCGGCACCACCACCGCCAATTCCACCGCGCACACCGGCGAACTGCACCTGCGCGTCGAGGACAACGCCTCGAGCACGTTCGGGCAGGGCATTGCCGGCTATTCGATGGCCATCAGCGGCGAGTATGCCGGGCCGGTCGTGACCAGCAGCATCGAGGATGGCGCCATCGGCTACGCCGGGGCCGACTTCGGCTGGAATGCCCTGAGCGACGGCAATGGCAACGGCCTCGGTGGGTTCCTCGGCTACATGTACTGGAACGAGTCGCCCGACACCGGCCGCACCAACTTCTCGACGCTGAGCACCGGCGACACGGTGACCTATTCCGATGTCACCGGGCAGACCTTCATCCCCGGCGACAGCGCCCCCAACCATGTCGACATCAACGCGCTGCGGCTGGGTCTGCAGGGCAAGGCGACCTTCTCGAACTTCATCGATATTCGCGCCGAGGTCGCCGCCGTGCCCTACGCCAAGGTCTACGGCGTGATGGGCATCGAGGACCCCAGCTTCTCCACCGCCGTCTATGCCGGCGACGCGCAGCCGCCCTACAGCGGCCTCGCCAACGGCAACATCATGGATATCCGCTCCTCCGAGACCTCGATCGATGGCTGGGGCTACGGCGCCATGGCCGAG
>NZ_JAYRYM010000147.1:0-9822 GCF_041917035.1 Devosia sp.
CGAGGGCGCCAGCCAGCGCGTGCAGGAGGATACGCAGCGCTTCGCCAATATCGTCGAGGGGCTGGCCGTCAACTTCGTCGGCTCGGTCATGACCCTGGTCGTCTTCCTGCCGCTGCTCTGGACCCTCTCGGAGAACATCACCGAGCTGCCCTTCATCGGGCCGGTGAGCGGCAGCCTCGTCTGGGTGGCGCTGGTATCGTCAGCCTTCGGCACCGTGCTGCTGGCCCTGGTCGGCATTCGACTGCCGGGCCTCGAGTTCCACAACCAGCGGGTCGAGGCGGCGCTGCGCAAGGAACTGGTCTATGGCGAGGATCACAACGACCGGAGCGATCCACCCTCGATCCGCGAGCTGTTCAGGAACGTCCAGACCAACTACTTCCGGCTGTACCGCAACTACCTCTACTTCAACATCGCGCGCTATGCCTACCTGCAGGGCGCCAACTTCGTCCCGCTGGTCGCCATGGGCCCCTCCATCGTCACCGGGGCGCTCACCCTGGGGCTGTTCCAGCAGGTGAACAACGCCTTCGGCCAGGTGGAGGACTCGTTCAAGTTCTTTGCCAGTTCCTGGACGACGATCATCTCGCTGATCTCGGTCTACAAGCGCCTGAGGCTGTTCGAGAGCTACATCCCCAAGGACGCGCCGATCGCCAACGATTATGACGACCCGCGCTATCTCGAGAGCTGGCACCGCGACAATCCGCCCGCTGCCGCGCCTGCTCCGGCGCAATGAGCGAAAGGCGGGGCCGCCCTGCGCGGCCCTGCCCCTTCAGCCTGACAGGCCCGGGAAGAAATCGGTGCGGATGCGCCAGGGCGGAACGCCCATGCCGCGCAGGGTGCGCCGCACCGCCCTCACCATCGGCGGTGGACCCGACACGTAGAACAGCCGCTCGCGCCAGTCCGGCATTTCCGCGCGGACCAGCTGGGCGTCGATGACGCCCCGCCGGACGCCCTCGGGCGGGGTCTCGTCGAACTGCGTGGCATAGACGGTCTTCAGGCCGAGCTCGTCCCCGGCCTGGTCGAACACGTCGCGGTAGGCGAACTCGCCGGCGCGCCCGCAGCCATAGAACAGCACCGCCGAGCGCTTCTCGCCCCGGTCCAGCATGTGCTTGATCATGCTGCGGAACGGCGTGATGCCGATGCCGCCGGCGAGGAAGGCGAGCTTCCGCTTCTTGTTGCCGGGCAGCACGAAGTGCCCGCCCAGCTGTCCGGCGAGGATCCTGTCGCCGGGCTTCAGCGACTGCAGCGCCCGCTTGAAGGCGCTCGGCTCGGGGTAGAACTTGACGCCGAGACGGATGTCCGGCTCGCCGGGCGCCGAGGTCACCGTGAAGTGCCGCCGGTTGCCGCGCTCATCGCGATCGCGCATGGCCAGCGTCCACTCGAGGTACTGGCCGGGCCTGAACCTGAGCGGCCGGCTCGGCGTGAAGATGAAGTCATAGGCATTGCTCGCCACCTCCTCCACCGCCTTGAGGGTCAGCACGAGGCGATCCGGCGCGGAGACCAGCACGGCGAACAGGTTCCCGACCAGCAGCGCCAGCTCCGGGGTCAGGTACACCGGTCCGATCGTCAGCCCGGGGGTCGCCAGCGCGCCGACCAGCAGGCCGAAGGCGATCCCGCGCCAGCGGCCCTGCGGGGCGGTGAGCGGCTCGGTCAGCATGGCGAAGGCGAGGAACAGGATCGAGGTCTGCGGCAGGCTGAGCAGCAGCTCCTGCAGGCCGGTGCCCGCGGGAGCGGTGACGATGGCCCCCGCCACATACGCCGCGATGGCGGCGAGCACGATGTCCGTGCGACGCACCTTGCGGGTGATCAGCAGGCCGCCGATCACGATCAGCGGCAACAGGTAGGGCGTGGCCGTGATCCACCAGGTGGCCGGCTGAACCAGCAGCAGCCCGGCGAGCGCGATACCCAGCGCGGCCGGGTTGAAGACGTGCCGTCCCCGCGCGCGGATCAGGTACTTCGAAGCCACTGCCCAGGCCGATGCGGCGGCAAGGCCGCCGACGCCGGCGAGATCGGCCGCCGTCACCGGCTTCATCAGCAGGACGATGATCAGTGCGGTGATCAGGGTGGACTCATGGTTCGCCGGTACCGCAAAGGTCGCCGCAAACAGGCGATGCGTCACTTCCGCGACGCCAACGACCACGACCAGCGAAAAGGCCAGGGCGGTCGGCTCCGCGGGAACGAGGCCGAAAAAGCCGAGAACGAAGGCCGCGAGCAGCAGTGCCCCAAGGTAGACCACCAGCAGCCGGTACATCGTGGTCTGGTCGAAGGTGAAGAGAAGCGTCCTGATCATGTCACCACATACGCCGCGAAGCCGGGAGTGAACGTCGCCATGCCGTCGCGGTCGATCGCGTAGGCTTCCACGTCGGTCAGGGTCTGCAGGAAGCGCAGCCCGCTGCGCCCCATCGCGAACGCCGCTGTCGCCAGCAGGTCGGCGGCGAGGACATCGGCGGCAACGACCGTCAGGCTGACGATCTCGTCCAGCCGATTGTCCGGCTGGTGCGGGTCATAGATGTGGTGGCCGCGGACATAGGAACCGGACGTCGCGACGCCGTGCGCGCCCGGACGGATGGCCTTGACGATCTCGTCTTCGGCGAACGGGTTGCGGATGCCCACCCGCCAGGGCTCCCCCCGGGCGTTGCAGCCGGCCACCTGGATGTCGCCGCCTGCGTCGATGCAGAAGTTCTCGCTGCCCGCGCGCGCGAGCAGCTGCGCGACCTGCTTGATGGCCCAGCCCTTCACCACCCCGGAGGGGTCCAGCAGGCCGTCCGGTCGGCGAACGTCGAAATAGCCATCGCTGAATTCGCGTGCGTCCTCAGCGAGTTCGAGGATTTCGCGGAACTCGTCGCTGAGATCCTCCGCGCGGATCGCTCCGGCGTTGAGGGCCGCGAGTTCACTGTCGTCGCGATACGGGCTGAAGCGGTGATCGATCTGCCTGAACCGATCGAAGGCGGCTCGCTGCAGGTCGGCATCGTCACGGCAGGCCAGGTCGATCGTGATCGGCATGCCCATGATGATTTCGGTGCGTCCCGTCACGTACGCGCCGCCGCGCGAATCGCCGAACGCAGGGAGTGGGACCAGGCCTTGGAGGTCAGCGTGGCGCCCGAGACCGTGTCCACCACGGCCGATTGCGACGTGATCGCCTCCTGCTCGAGCTTGGGCAGGGCCTCGAGATTGATCTTCACCGAGGTCGGGCTGTGATCGGGATACTCGACGGCTCTGACGGAGACGATGCGCCCTCCGTCGATGGTGATCTTGACCCGGACGGGGCCAAATCGCGCATCATACTTGCCACCCTGGAAATCGCCGTCCTTGACCTGCACGGTCTGCCGGGTCCCGATCCGGACCCCTTCCGAGGGGGCGGCAGGAGTTGCCGCTGCCACGGCGACCGGAGCGGCCACGCGCCCCGCCTGCACCGAGACGTAGATCGCCGAAGCGGCAACGAACGCACCGGAAAGCAGCAGCTTCCTGAACAGCAGTCGGCGTCCGCGCTTCGCGTCCACGGGTCACTCCAGGCGCGAGCCACACCGCCCGCTGTCGCTGTATAGGGCGACGCACGCAAATCAACGCCAATGTGGCGTATTGCCTCGACCACTGACGAAATGGCGGGCCCATCGCCCAAAAGCAAACGGGCCGCCCGAAGGGCGGCCCGGCTGGACTGGACGCACTCGGCGCGGGTCAGCGCGAGTAGAATTCGACGACGAGATTGGGTTCCATCTGCACCGGGTACGGCACGTCGGCGAGAGCCGGCATCCGCACGTAGGTCGCGACCTGCTTGGAGTGATCGGCCTCGATATAGTCGGGCACGTCACGCTCGGCGAGCTGGTTGGCCTCGAGCACGATGCCGAGCTGGCGCGACCGCTCCTTGATTTCGATCCGGTCGCCCGGCTTGCACGAATAGGAGGCAATGGTCACGCGCTTGCCGTTGACCAGCACGTGGCCGTGCGAGACGAATTGCCGGGCGGCGAACACCGTCGGCACGAACTTGGCGCGATAGACGATGGCATCCAGCCGGCTCTCGAGCAGGCCGATCAGGCGCTCGCCGGTATCGCCCTGGACGCGCGCGGCCTCGGTGTAGAGGCGCTTGAACGCCTTCTCGGTGATCGAGCCGTAGTAGCCCTTCAGCTTCTGCTTGGCGCGCAGCTGCAGACCGTAGTCCGAGGTCTTGCCCTTGCGGCGCTGGCCGTGCTGGCCGGGGCCGTAGGCGCGGTTGTTCAGCGGCGAGGCCGGGCGGCCCCACAGGTTTTCGCCAAGGCGACGGTCGATCTTGTGCTTGGCTTCAATGCGCTTCGACATCGTAATCCTTTCCGATAGCGTCGAAAGTGATTGCGCCCTCCTCTGCCCTTCCTTGCGGAGAGAGCCGACAGATCGCTGAATTTCAGCAAATCCCGGGTGCGCTCGCGGGGCCGATCGGCCCGACAAGTGGGCGGGTGATAGAGTGGGGGAACCCCCGTGTCAAGTCGCGGAGGGATCGGCCTCCCGCCTGCGCAGGTGCACCCTGCCCGCCTCCAGCTTGCTCAGGTAGCGGCCGGCATAGTTGTCCTGGCCGACATGCACGATGCCCTCGTCGATATTGGCCCAGATCTCGCCCTTGAGGCCCTCGGTCCAGCGGCGGCAGAACGACACGTCCTCGCCGATGGCGACACCCTGCTCGTCGCGCATCTGGTCGAAGCACTGCAGCAACCCGCCCTCCGGCAGGCCGGACCGCCGGATCGAGTCCGGTGGCGTTGCCACCCAGAGCTCGGGGAAGCGCTGCCGCATCGCCTCGAGCACGGCGCGCTCGACCAAGAGGATACCCGTCCCGGTCCGCGTCACCCGGACGAAGCCGTCGACCACCTCGATCTCGGGCTGCCCGGCGGGTCCGCGTTCCACCACCACCGCGCCGTCGCCGGCGACATAGTCGTTGGCGACGAGGCGCGCCATCAGCGGCGCCTCCACCTGGGCGCGGACACGATGGTAGGCCTCGTAGTCCAGCCGCCGCTGCGGCGCCACGATGCCGACCACCGGCTTGCGGAAGGCCAGCATCTTGGCGATCAGCGATGGCGCGAACCCCATGTCGGCATCGATGAACAGCAGGTGGGTCAGGGTGTCGTCGGCCAGGACCTGGCTGGCGAGGATGTTCCGCGCCACCGTCACCATCGACAGCGACAGGATCGAGCTCTCGAACGCGATGCCGGGGAACTCCCGCTGGAAGTAGGCGAGCGTGCGCAGGACCGAGTCGTGATAGGCAACGAACACCGAGCCGCCATAGGCGGGTGTCGCAATCAGTACCTTCATCTGCGCTCCCTCGTGCCGGGCCAGCAGAGCGCGAGTCCGGCTAACGGCCGGTTAACGATTGGTTAGGCCCGATCAGCCCTCGACCATGGCCCGATCCAGCGAACGCTGCTTCCTGATCCCGGGGAAGATCTGGCTCCAGATGCCGGCCACCGCCATCGTCGCGGCGCCGCCGAAGACGACCGCGGCCTGCGCGCCGACCAGCGCGGCCATCATGCCGGCCCGGAACTCGCCGAGTTCGTTGGAGGCGCCGATGAAAACCGAGTTTACCGCGTTGACCCGGCCGCGCACGCTGTCCGGCGTCCACAGCTGCATGATCGTCTCGCGGATCGAGACCGAAACCATGTCGCAGGCGCCGATCAGCGCCAGCAGCGGCACCGAGAACCAGATCGACGTCGACATCCCGAACAGCAGCGTGAACAGGCCGAAGCCCGCCACGAACACGAAAAGCGTGATGCCGGCATTGTCGCGCACCGGAAATCTCGCGAGCAGCAGCGCCGTGGCGATCGCCCCGACCCCCGGCGCGGCCCGCAGCAGGCCCAGTCCCCATGGCCCGGTATCGAGGATGTCGCGCGCGAAGACCGGCATCAGGGCGACCGCGCCGCCCATCAGCACGGCGAACAGGTCCAGCGAGATGGCTCCGAGCACGACCTTCTCGGTCCAGATATAGTGAAAGCCCGCGAGCAGCGTCTTGAGGCTCGTCTCCTGCTGCGAGGGGCGCTGCACCGGCGCCGTCAGGCGGCTGATCGACACCAGCGCCACCGCCGCCAGGACGCCGGCGGTGCCATAGGCGACCCATGCAGAGATACCGTAGAGCAGCCCGCCGGCCACCGGCCCGACAATGCCGGCCAGCTGCCAGGCCGTCGCATTCATCGATACCGCATTGGCCAGCGCCACCGGCGGCACGAGGTTGGGGGCGAGCGAGGCGCCGGCCGGCCCGATGAACGCCCGCGCCACGCCGAGCGTCACCAGCACCACGAAGATCGGCCAGACCTCGTGGTGGCCGCTCGCCGAAGCAAAGAACAGCAGCGCCACGGCGCACAGCACCTCGATGGCGAGGCTCGCCTGCATGATGCGGCGGCGCGGCAGCTTGTCCGCGGCAAGCCCGGTGACCAGCACCAGCAGCAGGGCCGGCAGGAACTGCGCCAGCCCGACGAGGCCGAGGAAAAGGGGGTTGCGGGTGATGTCGTAGACCTGCCAGCCGACCGCCACCGACATGATCTGCGCGGCGAAGCTGGCGCACAGCGTCGTCACCCAGAAGAATCGGTAGCCTCGGTAGGAGAAGGCGCGGGCGGAGGGCTCGGCGGCGGTATCGGCGGGGATCATGGCAGGCGTCGGCATGCCACGGCCCTGCCCCTGCCGTCAAAAGGAATGTGTCAGTCGTCGCCGTCGGTTCGGGGGCGATCGGGACGCTGTCGCTCGTGCATCCGGTCGATGGACGAGATGACGCCGCGCAGCGTGCGGATTTCCTGGGCGGAGAGCCCGGCGCGGGTGAACACCGCCCTGAGGTTCTCCACCATGGTCGGACGCTTGTCGGCGGTCTTGAAGAAACCCGTCCGGTCCAGCGTCTCCTCGAGGTGGCCGAACAGCCCCATCAGTTCGCTGCGTGGCGCGATCGCGTCGAGCCCGCCTCCGAACGGCAGCACCTCGCCATTGTCGAACTGCCGGCGCCATTCGTACGCCATCAGCAGCACGGCCTGCGCGATGTTGAGGGAGGCGAAGGCCGCCTCGACCGGAAAGGTGACGATGGCATCGGCCAGCGAGACTTCCTCGTTGTAGAGCCCCCAGCGTTCGCGCCCGAACAGCAGCCCGGCCCCGGCGCCGCCGGCAATATGCGCGATGATGCGCTGCGCCCCCTCCTCCGGCCCGAAGACCGGCTTCTGCACGTCGCGGCGGCGCGCCGTGGTGGCAAAGACGAGGGACAGGTCGGCAATGGCCTCCTCGAGCGTCCCGAACACCCTCACCTTCTCGATCACGTGGTCGGCCCGCGACGCCGCAGCGACCGCGCGCTCGTTGGGCCAGCCGTCGCGCGGATTGACCACCCGCAGGTCCCACAGCCCGAAATTGGCCATGGCGCGGGCCGCCGTGCCGATATTTTCTCCCAGCTGCGGCTCGCACAGGATGATGGCCGGGCTCGGCCGGAAGCTGACGTCCTGCGATCTGTCGGTTCCGGCCATCGGGGGCCCTCCACTTCGGCGCTCGGAATTAGGCGGAACCCCCGGGGAGATCAAGGCCGACATCGGGGCGAAGCGGCGAGGTCCGCTTCGACGCCTCGCGCAGCCGCGTGGACGACGCGGTGGTCGATGGTGCATGCTCGGACGAATCCGGCCCGAACGCGCCTACGCCGCGCCGGGGTTCGGCTGGCAATGAGGCAGACCCGTGACCGCACCCCCCGACCTCCCGCCGCGGCGCCGCCCCGTCGTGCGGCTCGATGCGCGCTGCGCCTGCGGCGGCATCGGGCTCACCGTCGCGGGCGAGATCCGCGCCATGCTGCTCTGCTCGTGCCTCGCCTGCCAGCAGATGACCGGCACCGGCCACGCGACCATCGCGCTGGTCGCCCGCGAGGCGATCGGCATCGACGGGGCGCCGAAGGCCTTTGCGCGGGCGGCCGAGTCGGGCGCGGTGCTGACACGCTGGTTCTGTCCCGATTGCGGCACGCCGCTCTATGCCCAGTCCAGTCGCGCGCCGACGCTGGCGATGCTGCCGGTCGGGGTGTTCGGCGCCGCCGGCGACTGGTTCGCGCCCACCCAGCTGATCTTTGCCCGCAGCCATCACGACTGGGACAGCCTTCCGGCCGACCTGCCGCGGCACGACACCTATCGCGAGGAGAGCAGCAGCAATGTCTGAAGCAGCCGACGCACTGGCCGACCGCATTCGGGCCATCTTCGACTACCGGCCGGGGCTCACCGAAAAGAAGATGTTCGGCGGCTACGGCTTCATGCTGAACGGCAACATGGTGGCCGGCGCCATGCGGAGTGGCAACCTGCTGCTGCGCGTCGGTCCGGACCTGCACGAGCTTGCTCTGCAGCGTCCGGGGACCAGCGCCATGCACCAGGGCGGTCGCGACATGGTCGGCTTCGTCGAAGTCGCCCCCGACTTCATCGACACCGAGGAGGACCTCGGCGCCTGGCTGGACTTCGCCGAAGGCTTCGTCAAGACGCTGCCGCCGAAGTGACCGACGTCGTCGACGGTCAGTGAATGTCGTCGAGGTCGACGTCGAGGATCGCCATCTGGAAGTTGTAGGAGCGGTCACCATCCTCGTCGTCGACGTAGATCAGGCCGAGGAACTCTTCACCCAGGTAGACTTCGACACTGTCGTTCTGCTTGTTGCGCGGCCTCACATCGATGGCCTTGTTGCCGAACTTCTGCTGCAGGAACTTCTGGAGTTTGATGATTTCGGGGTGGTTCACGTAGGCGCTCCTGCCGCTGTCGATTGGGGACCGCACAATAGGCGGAACCGCCGGCCGGGCAATCCCGGCCCGGCTTTTTCCCCGCCCGAATGCCCGGCGCGGTGTCTCAGCCGCTGATGTCGTTGACCGAGGCGACGTGGTCCATCACCGATGCCGGGTGGGCATAGCCGGCCTCGCCGATGATCCGGGCGGGAACGCCCGCCACCGTCACCCGTGGCGGCACTTCCTTGACGACGACCGAACCGGCCCCGATGCGCGCGCAGTCGCCAACCTTGATGTTGCCCAATACGATCGCGCCGGCACCGATCAGCACGCCGTTGCCGATCTTGGGGTGGCGGTCCTCCTCGGACTTGCCCGTGCCGCCCAGCGTCACGCCCTGCAGGATCGAGACATTGTCGCCGATCGTCGCCGTCTCGCCGACCACGAAGCCGGTGGCGTGGTCGAGCATGATGCCCTTGCCGATGCGGGCCGCCGGATTGATATCGACCTGGTAGACCGCGCTCGAGCGGCTCTGCAGGTAGAGCGCGAACTCGCGCCGTCCGCCCGTCCACATGGCGTGGGCGAAGCGGTGCGTCTGGATGGCGTGGAAGCCCTTGAAGTAGAGGAACGCGTCGACCGCCTTGTGGCAGGCAGGATCGCGTTCGAGTGTCGCCGCGAGGTCGGCGCGCGCCTCGAGCCCGATCTCGGGCCGCGCCGCGAGCACATCCCGGAAGGCCTGCCGGACCAGGTCCGCCGACACATCCGGATGATCCAGTCGCTCGGCCAGCCGATGCGACAGCGCTTCCTCGAAGCTGGCGTGGTTGAGCACGCTCGAATAGACCAGATTGGCCAGCGACGGCTCCGCCTGGGCGACCTGGCGCGCCCCGGACATCACCGCATCCCAGACCGGATCGATCGCCCGCACTTCGGCGGACCTGGTAGTGGTCGTCATGGCGGCATCTCCATCGTAGGATGCCGATATAAGACATCCCGTGCTCGCTTTCCAATAGCTAACGCACAAATCCCCCGTTGCGAACCCGCCGGTGCGGGAATGGTTACCTCGGCTCGTCGGAAAAGCCCGGCAAGCGATTGCCCGGGCGGCGGTGGCTCGCATACGGTGCGCACCAGGCAAGAAGCCCCTTCGCCCGCGATCCGCCCTTCGAGC
>NZ_JAYRYM010000148.1:0-6908 GCF_041917035.1 Devosia sp.
CGCTGATCTTCATCGGCCTGCCCTTCGTGGTGCGCACCGTGCAGCCGGTGCTGGAGGAATTCGAGGCCGAGCTCGAGGAAGCCGCCGCAACGCTTGGCGCCAGCCGGCTGCAGACCATCGTGCGGGTCATCCTGCCGCGCCTCACCCCGGCCATCCTCACCGGCTTCGCCCTCGCCTTCGCCCGCGCCGTCGGCGAATACGGCTCGGTCATCTTCATCGCCGGCAACCTGCCCAACATCTCCGAGATCGCGCCGGTGCTGATCGTCATCAAGCTCGAGGAGTTCGACCAGGCCGGTGCCGCCGTGATCGCCGGCATCATGCTGGTCATCGCCTTCCTTATGCTGCTGGTCATCAACCTGATCCAGGCCTGGAGCCGCAGGAGGTTCGGCGATGTATGAGCAGGATGTCGCCGTCTACGACAGCCGCCGGATCGTGCCGGCCAATGCCCATACCAGCCCGACCACCGAACGACCCTGGGTGCGGAGGACCCTGATCCTCGTCGCGGTGGCCTTCATGGCGCTGGTCCTCGTGCTGCCCCTGGTGCTGGTCTTCGTCGAGGCGTTCCGCAAGGGCGTCGACACCTACTTCGCCGCCTTCGCCGATCGCAGCACGCAGACCGCCATCGGGCTGACGCTGACCGTCGCCGCCATCGCGGTGCCGCTCAACCTGGTCTTCGGCGTCGCCGCCGCCTGGTGCGTCGCCAAATACGAGTTCTGGGGCAAGAGCTTCCTGACCACGCTGATCGACCTGCCCTTCTCGGTGTCACCGGTGGTCTCGGGCATGGTCTACGTGCTGCTCTTCGGTGCCCAGAGCGTACTGGGTCCCTGGCTGCGCTCGATGGGCATCGAGATCATCTTCGCCGTCCCCGGCATCGTGCTGGCCACCGTTTTCGTCACCTTCCCCTTCATCGCGCGCGAGCTGGTGCCGCTGATGCAGGCCCAGGGGAGCACCGACGAGGAGGCGGCGCTCTCGCTCGGCGCCACCGGCTGGCAGACCTTCTGGCGGGTGACGCTGCCCAACATCAAGTGGGGCCTGCTCTACGGCGTGCTGCTCTGCAACGCCCGCGCCATGGGCGAGTTCGGCGCGGTGTCGGTGGTGTCCGGCCACATCCGGGGCCGCACCACCACCATGCCGCTCGACATCGAAATCCTCTACAACGAGTACAACTTTGCCGCCGCCTTCGCGGTCGCATCGCTGCTGGCGCTGCTGGCGCTGGTGACGCTGTTGATCAAGACCATCCTCGAGGTCCGCTACGGCGCGGAACTCGCCGGCACGAGACGGCACTGAAAGGAACACCCGGTTGGACATCCGCGTCGAAAACATCCGCAAGCAGTTCTCCCTCTATCCGGCGCTCGACGACGTCTCGCTCGACATTCGCTCGGGCGAACTGATCGCGCTCCTCGGCCCCTCGGGCTCCGGCAAGACCACGCTGCTCCGCCTCGTCGCCGGACTCGAGAGCCCGACCGCCGGCCGCATCTTCTTCGGCGCCGAGGATGCCTCGCTGCGCACCGTGCAGCAGCGCAATGTCGGCTTCGTCTTTCAGGCCTACGCGCTGTTCCGCAACATGACCGTGCTCGACAACGTCGCCTTCGGGCTCTCGGTGCGGCCGCGCGCCACCCGGCCGCCCCGGGCCGAGATCCGCCGCCGCGCCCTTGAGCTGCTCGACCTCGTGCAGCTCACCGGCCTCGAGAAGCGCTACCCGCAGCAGCTGTCGGGCGGCCAGCGGCAACGCGTCGCCCTCGCCCGGGCGCTCGCCATCGAACCCGCAGTGCTGCTGCTCGACGAGCCGTTCGGCGCCCTCGACGCCCAGGTTCGCAAGGAGCTGCGCAAGTGGCTGCGCGAGATCCACGACCGCACCGGCCACACCACCGTGTTCGTCACCCACGACCAGGAGGAGGCACTCGAACTCGCCGATCGGCTGGTGGTGATGAGCCAGGGCCGCATCGAGCAGGTGGGAACCCCCGACGAGGTCTACGACCGGCCGCAGAACCCGTTCGTCTTCAGCTTCATCGGCGAATCGAGCGCGCTGCCGGTGACCGTCGAGAATCACGAGGTCTGGACCGGCGGCCGCGCCATCGGGCTGCCCGCCCCGCACGAGGCGTCCGGCCCCGCCAGTCTCTACTTCCGCCCGCACGACATCGAGCTGGTCGAGGACGGCGCGGCCCTCGCCGGAGTTGTCGTGGCCGCGCGCCGCGTCGGCGGTACCCGCCGCGTCGAACTCGAGATCGGCGGCCATCCCGAGCGCGTCGAGATCGACCTGCCCTTCGATCATCCGGCCGGCGAGCGCACCCGCATCGCCTTCCGGCCCAGGCGCTGGCGGGTGTTTCCGGCACCCCGCAAGGGCTGACGCGACCCGCACGCCCGGATGCGCCCAGTTAGCACCGGATTAACCCTACCGGCCTAGGATCGCTGCTTGATCGGCGACGCCTCCGCGGCGCCCTGCGTTCCAGTTGTGTAGAGTGTTTGAGACGATGCCGGCACAGCACCTGCTCGATGACGCCCGTCGCGAGCCCGCCCCCGCCATAGCCATCCGTATCCCAATCCGCCTGATCGGCGCGATCGTCCTCGGGCTCGTGGCCGTCCTGCTGGTCGCCCTCGCGACCTGGTCGGTGGACGATCCGAGTCTGTCCTACGCTTCGGGCGCCCCGGCGCGAAACTGGCTCGGATTTCCGGGTGCGGTGATCGCCGACGTGGCCTTCCAGGTCTTCGGTCTGGGCGTGCTCGTCGTTCTCGCGCCGCCGGCGCTGTGGGGCTGGAGCCTCGTCCGCCTGCGTACGCCTCCCAGGATCGGCCTGAGGCTGGTCGCCTGGATTGCGGCGAGCCTGTTGAGCTGCGGCATCTTTGCCTTCGTCGCGGTGCCCGAGAGCTGGCCGCTGCCCACCGGGCTCGGCGGCCTCATCGGCGCCGGCTTCTCCAATCTTGCCGCTCTCGTCACCGGCGAGACCCCGCAGCCGGTGACCGCGGTGCTGTTCGCCATCATCATCGCCGCGCCCGCTCTGGCCCTGTTCTGGCTGGCCATGGGCCTGGGCCGAGTGAACCTGCCGCGCATCGAGGCCGGCTCACGCGCCCGCCAGTCCGGCGGGGCCGCAGGCAAGTCCGCCGGCAAGTCCGCCGGACGATCGGCCGCCGCGAGGCCCGTCGCGCCGGCCGTCGAGGTCGACGCCGCCACCGCGGAGGAGGACCGGCCGGAGCGCGATTCGGTGTTCGACATCGCGCTCGGTGCCATGGCGCATCTGGGGTTCTCGGCCGGCGCCGCTGTCCGCCGGGCCCGCTCCACCTTCGCCGCCCGCAAGGCCGCCCGGGCCGAGCAGCAGGGCTGGCGCGGCGACGCGGTCGAGCCGAGCCTTGCCGGCGCACCCGTCGTGCCCCCCGTCATCTCCCCCGTGGCGCCGCTGCATGTCGAGCCCGCTGCCGGGCTCGAGCGCCACGTCGCTGCCGCGCCTGGCGCCGACCATGACGAGCCGCCGTTCGATCTCGACGACGACGACGACGACGTGACCGACTTCACCCCCGAACCGGTGCGCTGGGAGATGCCGACCCCCTCGCGCGGGCCGATGGCCGCGCGCCCCGCGACGGCGCCGCTGACCGCGCCCGTCATCTCGCCGCGCGTCGCCGCTCCGGCCCCCCGGCCGCAGCCGGGCCTGCGCGCCACCCGCGAGGCCCAGGGTTCGCTGCTCGAGGACGACGAGGCCGGCTTCGAGCTGCCGCCGCTGAGCCTGCTCGCCCAGCCCAAGCACAAGGGACCCAGCCCCGAGCATGCGCCGGAACGGCTCGAGCAGATGGCGCGCAAGCTCGAATCCGTCTTGGCCGATTTCGGCGTCAAGGGCGATATCATCAACGTTCGCCCCGGCCCGGTGGTGACGCTCTACGAGCTCGAGCCCGCGCCCGGCATCAAGTCGAGCCGCGTCATCTCGCTGGCCGACGACATCGCCCGCTCGATGAGCGCCATCTCGGCCCGCGTCGCCGTCGTGCCGGGGCGCAATGCCATCGGCATCGAGCTGCCCAACGAGATGCGCGAGACCGTCTACCTGCGCGAGATGCTCGCCTCGTCGGACTTCGAGAAGATGAAGGGCAAGCTCCCCATCTGCCTCGGCAAGACCATCGGCGGCGAGCCGATCATCGCCGACCTCGCCCGCATGCCGCACCTCCTGATCGCCGGCACCACCGGCTCGGGCAAGTCGGTGGGCATCAACACCATGATCCTGTCGCTGCTCTACCAGATGACCCCCGAGCAGTGCCGGCTGATCATGGTCGATCCCAAGATGCTTGAACTCTCCATCTACGACGGCATCCCGCATCTGCTCACCCCGGTCGTCACCGATCCCAACAAGGCGGTGGTGGCGCTCAAGTGGGCCGTCCGCGAGATGGAGGACCGCTACCGCAAGATGAGCAAGATCGGCGTGCGCAACATCGACGGCTTCAACCAGCGCGTCGGCGAGGCCAAGGCCAGGGGCGAGATAATCACCCGCACCGTGCAGACCGGCTTCGACCGCGAGACCGGCGAGCCGATCTTCGAGAGCGAGGAGTTCGATCTCGAGCCCCTGCCCTACATCGTCGTCATCGTCGATGAGATGGCCGACCTGATGATGGTCGCCGGCAAGGACATCGAAGGCGCCATCCAGCGCCTCGCCCAGATGGCCCGCGCCGCCGGCATTCACATGGTCACGGCCACGCAGCGCCCGTCGGTCGACGTCATCACCGGCACCATCAAGGCCAACTTCCCCACCCGCATCAGCTTCCAGGTGACCTCCAAGATCGACAGCCGCACGATCCTCGGCGAGCAGGGCGCCGAGCAGCTGCTGGGCAACGGCGACATGCTCTACATGGCCGGCGGCGGCCGCATCCGGCGCCTGCACGGCCCGTTCGTCTCGGACGGCGAGGTCGAGGCCGTGGTCACCCACCTCAAGTCCCAGGGTTCGCCCGACTACCTCGATTCGATCGTTGCCGAGGAAGACGAGCTCGACGAGGGCGGCGACATGCCGGGCGACGACTACTCCGGTTCCGGCGACGAGCTCTACGACAAGGCGGTCAACGTCGTGCTGCAGGACAAGAAGGTCTCGACCTCCTATATCCAGCGCCGGCTCGCTGTCGGCTACAACAAGGCGGCAACGCTGATCGAGCGCATGGAGAAGGAGGGCGTCATCAGTGCCGCCAACCATGCCGGCAAGCGCGAGATCCTCGTCGGCAACAACGCCGAAGGCTACTGAAAAGTAAAGGGCCTTGACTCGCTGACTTACCGCACTGACAAAGGGCAATGCACTTTGTCTACATTGATGATTCAGGTGACGGAACCGTCGCGTGCTTCTCTGCGCTGATTATCCCGGCCGACCAGTGGCGATCTTCGCTCGACCATCTGTTGGGAATCCGTCGAATGATGAGTCACTGCGACGGGATACGGATGAAGGCCGAGCTACACTCTACGGACTGGCTAGGTGGAAAAGGTGCTTTGGCCCGGGTGCCGATTTCAAAGCCAAGACGCGCTCGGCTATATGATTTCTTCCTTGCTGGCATTTCCATGATACCTGGCGCTCAACTTATAAATGCCGTTGTCCCAGATGATCAGGACGAGAGAGCGTTCGAGTTCCTACTCAATAGGATCAACACGAACATGCGGAAAGCCGGTAGCAGCGCTGTAGTGTTTTGCGATGAGGGGAAGAGCTACGATTCTATCCGAAGAAAGCTCGGCGTGTTCAACCATATCCCAAGCAAGCGAGGAAACTGGGTGTCGGGAACCCATCCAAGAATATCCCCGCGGATCGCATCCTAGAGGACATTGTCTATCGTGACTCGGCGCGATCAATTTTCATCCAAGCCGCCGATGCGTGCGCATATGCACTGCTAAGAAGAGAACGACCGATAGCGTCCAAAACCGTTCTTGGGCTCGATCAGTCGTTCTTCATACTGGAACGGATAATGGTCAAACAGGCCTATGGCCGCGACCCATACGGAATAATAAGATAGCCCCGCCTTGCGGCGGGGCTATCGGGCTGCCACGCCGGTGGCCACCGTCGCGGCTCCTAACGCAGCAACATACTAATAGCACAATACCATTGAGAAATCAATAAGTTAGTTGACCCCTAGCCCGTTGAAATGACTCACGTTTCTCGTAGGCCTGGCTTGAGGGTCCCCCAACTTGTCAAGCTGGCGCCGGCCGCCGCCACATCGGCCGGGCGTGGGCGATCACTGCCGCGAGGCAGGCCCGCAGGTCCGCGACATGCTCGGGCCGCATCAGCGAGCCGCCCATCCTGGGATTGACCTCGAGGACCATCATCTGTCCGTCGGCGCGCCGTCGCGTGTCGATGTTGAGCGGGCCGTCATAGGCCAGCGGCAGCAGCAGCCGCTCGAAGGCCGCCAGCGTCGCGGCGCTCTCGGTGACCGGCTCGATGCCGAGCACCGTATCCGGGGTCTGGATTTCGGTGCCGGGCCGCAGCCGGTAGCGATAGCCGCGGTGCCAAACTATGCGTCCGCCGACGGCCACGGCATGGGTGACATGGTCATCGCCCGCCCCCGCATGGGCCTGCAGCACCACCTGCTGGCGGTGGAAGCGCGGCTCCCCGAGCACCCGCCCCAGTTCGGCCGCATCGCGCGCCAGCGCAACCTCCGCCCCGCCGCTGCCGGAGCGAGCCTTCACCACCACCGGGAACAGCAGGTCGGCCGGCCGCGCGAAGAGCCGCGGCGCCAGCCCGCTCAGGCCCTCCGCCGCGAGGTAGCGGCCGAAGGCGCCCTTGTTGGCGAGCACCCGAACCGCTCGCCGCGACGGCCAGAGGCCCCGGAAGAGCCGCGGGCAGTGCAGGATGTTGCGCTCGCGCAGCGGCACCACGATGTCGTGCCGTCCGCCGCGCCGCAACAGCTCGAACGAGGTCCTCACCAGCACGACCTCGTCGGCCACCCCCGACCACACGGCGGCG
>NZ_JAYRYM010000148.1:7008-9763 GCF_041917035.1 Devosia sp.
ACCCAGGGCCAGCGCATCGAGGGCACCTTCTTTCTCGAGCGGCCCGGCAAGATCCTGTTCCGCTACAACCCGCCCAGCTACGAGCAGATCGTCTCGGTCGGCCGCGGCTTCTACGTCGTCGACAGGAAGGAGAAGACGCAGTACGCCTATCCGCAGGACAAGGTGCCGCTGCGCCAGTTCCTCGATGCCGAGATCGACCTGTTCAAGGCCAACATCGTCGCCCTCGGCCAGTCCGACGACTACTTCTCCGTTACCCTGCAGGACGATACTCCGGCCGGTATCGTGCGCGTGGCGCTGGTCTTCGATACCGAGAGCAAGGACCTCAAGCAGTGGACCCTGACCGAGCCCTCGGGAGCCGAACTGACCTTCTCGCTCTACGACGTCGAGACCGGCGTCGAGATTCCCAAGTCCTATTTCTACATCGACCCGACCTATCGCGCCGTCGCCGCCCCGGCCGAGGGCTGAGCCGCCGAATAGCGGCTTTACGCCTCGACCGGCCCCCGGCATAAGGAGCGCCCCCACCGCAGGGCGCCCCGATGCCGATCACCTTTGCCACCTGGAACATCAACTCCGTGCGCCTGCGGCTGCCGCTGGTGCTGGATTTCCTCGCCCGCTACCGCCCGGACGTGCTCTGCCTGCAGGAAATCAAGTGCCTCAACGACCAGTTCCCGCGCCAGGACTTCACCTCCGCCGGCTACCCGCACCAGGCCGTGCACGGGCAGAAGGGCTACCACGGCGTCGCCATCCTCTCGAAGTTCCCGCTGACCGACGTCTCGAGCCGCGTCTTCTGCGCCATCGAGGAGAGCCGGCACGTCTCGGCGCGCCTCGACTTCGGACGCGGGCCGGTCACCGTCCACAATTTCTACATACCCGCCGGCGGCGATCTGCCCGATCCCGAGATCAACCCCAAGTTCCGCCACAAGCTCGGCTTTCTGGGCGAGCTCAAGGCCTGGTTCGGCGAGGACCATTTCCGCGAGCGGCAGCTGATCTGCGGCGACTTCAACATCGCCCCGCTCGAACACGACGTCTGGAGCCACCGCCAGCTCATCGACGTGGTCAGCCACACGCCGGTCGAGACCGAGGCGCTGGGCGCCCTGCTCACCGGCGGTCACGGCTGGGTCGATGTGGTGCGCAAGTACTTCCCGGCCGATCAGAAGCTCTACTCATGGTGGAGCTATCGCGCCCGCGACTGGAATGCCGCCGACAAGGGCCGCCGCCTCGATCACATCTGGACCACCGCCGACCTCGCCGCCCATACCGTCGGGGCCGAGATCGTCAGGCCGGCCCGCGGCTGGTCCGACCGGCCGTCGGACCACGTCCCCGTCATCGTCCGCTTCGCTGCGGAGGCGTCATGAGGCGCGTGCTCGTCAGTTCCGGCTCCTATCTCGAGCCGGTGATCGGTTTCTCCCGCGCCGTCCGGGTCGGCAACCATATCGTCGTCGGCGGCACCGCCCCGATCCGCGCCGAAGGCGGCACCGCCGCGCCGGGCGATGCCTACGGCCAGACCGTGCGCTGCCTCGAGATCGTCAGGAAGGCCATCGAGAATGCCGGCGGCCGCCTCGAACATGTCACCCGCACCCGCATCCTGCTGACCGACATCGCGCTGTGGCAGGACGCCGCCCGCGCCCACGCCGAACTCTTCGGCACCATCCGCCCGGTGACCACCGTGATGCAGGTATCGGCCTTCGTCGATCCCGACTGGCTGGTCGAGATCGAGGCGGAGGCCATCGTCGACTGAGCCTTGCCTACCCTCAGCCGATCCGGCCGCGGACCTTCTCGATCGCCCCCAGATAGGCCGTCAGCTCCAACCGGATCCGCTCCGCCGCCCGGGCGGCGAGCTGCGGGTACTGGTTGGCCAGCTTCATGAAGGCGGCGCGCGGCACCAGCAGCGTCTCCACCGCATCGATCGCCTTGAGCGTCACCGGCCGGGGCTTGGCCACCACCAGGCCCATCGCGCCGAGCAGGGCACCCATCTCGTGGACGAGGAACGGGTTGTCCTCCGCCCCGTCCTGCAGCGTCGCCACCGTCCCCGAGATCAGCACATGGGCGCCCTCCGGCACGTCGCCGGAGGCGTAGATCACCGAGCCGGGCCGGAACTTCTTGCGCTCCGAGGCGAACGCGAGCAGGCGCCGTTGCTCGGCGTCGCAGACTTCGAAGAAGTCCGCGCGTCCCAGTATCGTCGCCGCGTCGTCTAGCTGCATCCCGCCCCAATCCCGAGCCGAAACCGCGTCCCGAGCCTGCCGGCGTCCGGATCGTGCCCCGCGGGGTCGATATAGAGCATTTCTTTTAAGGAACCGGAATCCATTTTGCCACGCATGCTTACGCAGCGCGGTTTATCCCATGCTTCGAACGGAAAAGCGGAGCGGAAATCCCAGTCGTCGGAGAGATCAAGGGTGGGGGCCCGCGCTCGCCCGGGCTTTCCGGCAATCCGCCAGGCGACCCCGCCCCCTCACGGCACCAGTCGATAGCCGCCCTCTTCCGTCACCAGCAGCCGCGCGTTGGAGGGGTCGCGCTCGATCTTCTGGCGCAGCCGGTAGATATGGGTTTCGAGCGTGTGCGTGGTGACCCGGTTATTGTAGCCCCACACCTCCTTGAGCAGGATTTCCCGGGTGATGGTCTTGGGCCCCTGCCGGTAGAGGTACTTGAGGATCGAGGTCTCCTTGTCGGTCAGCCGCACCTTGCCGCCGTCCGGCGCTTCGAGCAGCTTGGCCGCCGGCTGGAAGGAGTAGGGCCCGATGGTGAACACCACGTCCTC
>NZ_JAYRYM010000149.1:0-9754 GCF_041917035.1 Devosia sp.
ACTACCTGCCGTTCGATATCCGCGAAGAAATGGTAGCTGGCGTGGAATGGAGTGCCATCGAAAACGTCACTGGCAAGTCGGCTGCAACTTGGGCCAGTGACGAGGAAACGGCCCGCAACACAGTGGGGCTCCTACACGGCACGGAGATTTTTTCCGATTACATCGCACGGGTCCGAGCTCTGCTGATTGACTTCTTCGACGAGGAGGATGAACACCCCGATCGCGGCGGGCGTGAACCCGATTATGTGCGTGACCATATGCTCAGAGCGCTCATTCGCTGGTACGCCAACGTGCTTGGCAAAAAGCCAACACCCACCTCCAAGGGACCTTTCCAAAATCTGGTCGCCGACGTGTTTCACGCCTGTGCAATCAAAGATGACGGTCTCGAACGCGCTGTTGAGCGAATGCTCGAAAAATGGCGCGAGGCCGAGACAAAGCGCCAGAGGGTCAAATCACCATAACTGACATGGAAGCGCAGTCGGTTCCGGGGACGCGGCAAGATAACGAGCACGCCAAAATAATGGCATGCTCAAGGTGCAGCCGGAACAGGATCGGATGGATGACGCGGACCAGGTGTCCGCCCCAAATCCGTCTTGCCTTGAGCTCATCGTCGAGACCGACCTGACCGCCGAGTTCCCGCTCACCGAGGCCGAATTGAGGGCCATTGCCCGGCTCCTTGGCAGTGAACTCGAGACAATCCTTGGGCTTCCGCGCTAGCCGCCGGTGATGACCCGGGCTAGACTCCCTTATCAGCCTTGCCCAGCCGCGGAGATCCCCGCCATGTCCAACCCGCATAGTGTTACTGACGCGGTTGCTGCCCCGAAACGCGCTGCGCTCTATCTGCGGGTGAGCACAGGCCGTCAGGCCGAGGGTGAAGTGTCGCTGCCCTCGCAGCGCGACCTGACCACTCGCTATTCTGAGGCTCAGGGGTGGGTCGTCACCGCCGAGTTCGTCGAGCCCGGCGCCTCGGCCACCGATGATCGTCGCCCGGTATTCCAAGAGATGCTGGAAGAGGCGGCAAGCCCGACGCGTCGCTTCGATGTGATCTGCGTCCACGCCTTCTCGCGCTTCTACCGCAATGGCGCCGAGATGGAGTTGACCATCCGGCGCCTGCGCAAGGTCGGGGTCGAAGTGGTCTCGGTCACCCAGCCCACCGGCGATGATCCCTCGCAGACCCTGATGCGGCAGATCATCGGCATTTTCGATGAGTACACCTCGCGCGAAAACGGCAAGAACGTCACCCGCGCCATGCGGGAGTCCGCCAAGCAGGGCTTCTGGAACGGCTCGCGGCCGCCGCTCGGCTACCGGGTGGTGGAAGCCGAACGCCGTGGCAGCAAGATCAAGAAGAAGCTCGAGATCGATCCCGTCGAGGCTGAACTCGTCCGGCTGATTTACCAGCTCTACAGCGAGGGCGACGGCACCTCAGGTCCGCTCGGGGTCAAAGACACCACCAAGTGGCTCAACGAACACGGCTACCGCACGCGGCTCGGTCATCGTTTTGGGGTTGGGCCCCTGCACGTCATCCTCACCAATCGTGCCTATGCCTATGGGACCTACCAGTACGGCGTGCGCAACAGCCGGACCGGCGAACGCCACGATCCCGAAACGACCATTCAGGTGAGCATCCCCACCATTGTGCCGGTTGAGCTCTTTGAGGCCGTTCAGGCAAGGCTCAAGGCCAACAACCCGAAGGTTACCCCACCCCGCATCGTCAATGGGCCCGTGTTATTGACCGGCCTTGTTCACTGCGCTTCCTGCGGGGCTGGAATGACGCGTACAGGCACCGTGCGCCGTGGCAAGTCCTACAGCTACTACACCTGTGGCGGCTGCATGCAGAAGGGCAAGTCCGAGTGCAAAGGTCGGCACGTGCCGATGGCGAAACTCGACACCCTGGTGCTCACCAATATCGCTGACCGGTTGCTGTCACCAGAGCGGGTCTCGGCGATCCTCTCGGGACTGATGGCAAAGCGGGCCAACGAGGATACCGAGGTCGCCACCCGGCGCGCTGCCCTTGAGCGCGAAATCGCCGACAAGGACTCGCGCCTCAAGCGTCTCTACGCCGCCATTGAAGAAGGCGTGGCGGAACTTGATGCCGACCTGAAGGCCCGCATCCAGACCCTTAAGTCCGAGCGCGACCTCGCCCGCGAAGCGCTGAGCCGGCTGCAAGCGCTGACCGTCATCTCTACCGCGCCCACTCCGGAAATGGTCGAGGCCTTCTCAGCTGTCATGCGCGAGAAACTCGCGACCGGTGACACTCAGGCCAAGAAAGCCTGGCTCGCCTCGGTGATCTCGTCAATCGAAGTCGACGATCACAAGGTGCGGATTATCGGCTCACCCGACGCGCTCGCAGCCGCGGTTACCGGTACCGTCGGTGCCCCAGCAAGAGTTAGTGGTTTTGTACGGAAATGGCGCACCCGGCACGATTCGAACGTGCGGCCTTCGCCTTCGGAGGGCGACGCTCTATCCAGCTGAGCTACGGGTGCATCCTGCTTACGCAGTGCTTACGCGAGTTTCTTGCGATTTTGAAGGGCTGGATACCCATCGCGCAAGCCTTTGTAATCTAAGCCTCTTTCAGTCTCCTTCTCCGCGCCAGCGGGCTTGACATCTGCCTTCGGAGGGCAGCGCTCTATCCAGCTGAGCTACGGGTGCAGCAGGTACAGGCAATAGGCGATTGCGGGCGGGTGCGCAAGATGCGGTGTCGGTTCAGCCGGGCGCGCGCCAGAGGCGGTCGAGTTCTCCCAGCAGGCGCCGGGTGGCAGCGTTAGCCGGTTCGGGATCGACGGTCGTCTCGGCTGCGCCTGCCGCACCGTCCGTGCTGCGCATCGCCATCAGTACCGCGGCGATGCCGTCGGCGAGCTCGTCCGCCATACCGGTCGTATCCAGAGCGCCTCCGGGCTGCGGGACGCCGTTGCCCCCCGACGCCACGCCGTCCGGTTGCGGGAAAGGCGCATCATCTTCGATCTCTGCCATCGGTCACATCCTGTCGGCGCCACGAGCGGCGCAGGACCGTCGATAGCGGCCGCGCATGGCCGGTTTTCGGCCGCGGGCCGGCCCCGGTTCGACGTTTTCGTGGCAGGCTAGAACGGCGCGGGGATGCAGAACGACACCCAGCGTCCATCGGGGTGGTTGAACGCCAGTTCCTCGGCATGCAGCTGCAGCCGGTCCGCCGCCGCCAGCGCCGCACCGGTCGCATAGAACGGATCGCCCAGGATCGGGTGGCCCAGTTCGAGCATGTGGACGCGCAACTGGTGGGTGCGGCCGGTCAGCGGGAACAACCGCACCCGCGTGATCCCGGGCTCGCGCCCCTCCACCGCCCATTCGGTTTGGCTCGGCCGCCCGCGCTCGTGGTCGACCCGCTGGCGCGGCTTGTTCTCCCAGTCGGTGGCGAGCGGCAGGTCGATCCGCCCGGTCTCGCCGACGATCTCGCCCCAGACCCGGGCGACGTAGGATTTTCGTGCCCGGCGCTGCTCGAACTCCTGCCCGACATGGCCGAGAGCGCGCTTGCTGAGCGCCATCACCAGGACGCCCGAGGTGTCCTTGTCGAGCCGGTGCGCCATCGCGGCGGTCGGCCAGCGCTGCTTCACGCGCGCCTCGAGGCAGTCGGCCAGCGCCGGGTCCTTGCCGGCGACCGACAGCAGTCCGGAAGGCTTGTCGAGGACCACGATGTCGTCGTCGGCGTGCACCACCGTCAGCCACGGCTCGGTGGGCGGGCGATAGTCGAAATGCGACGGTACGGGGTGCAGCATCGGCCGGCTCTTAGCAGGATCGGCCCGGTAGCTGAACAGTTTGTTTGCGCTACGTACCTCACTCCCACTGGCGTGCGGGTGAAAATGGCGTAAAGCTGCTGCGCAAATCGGCGCGCCCGCTCGGGACGGCGCCTTCCAGGCACATGACCGGCACACGAAGTGGAGGACAGCAATGGGCGCGGACGGTCGCGTTGGGATCGGTATCATCGGTTGCGGCAACATCTCCAGCCAATACCTGAAGGCGATGCGGGATTTCCCGGTGCTGGAGATCATCGCGGTCGCGGACATGAAGCCTGAAGTGGCCCAGCGCAAGGCGACCGAGTTCGGCCTCGCGGCGGTCGCCGTAGACGACCTGCTTGCCGACCCGCGTGTCGAGATCGTGGTCAATCTGACCATCCCGCGTGCGCATGTCGAAGTCGGCCTCAAGGCCCTCGCCGCCGGCAAGCACGTCTATGGCGAGAAGCCGCTCGGCATCAACTTCGCCGACGGCAAGCGGCTGCTCGAAGCCGCACGCGACCGCGGGCTGCGTGTCGGCTCGGCCCCGGACACGTTTCTCGGCGGAGCACATCAGCAGGCGAGGGCCTTGATCGATTCGGGCGCCGTCGGCGACATCGTCGGCGGCACCGCCTTCTTTGCCTGCCCCGGTCACGAGCGTTGGCACCCCGATCCGGCATTCTATTACGACGTCGGCGGCGGTCCGGTGCTCGACATGGGCCCCTACTACATTACCGACCTGGTCAACCTGCTGGGGCCGGTCGAAAGCGTCATGGCGATGAGCGCCACGCCGCAGACCGAGCGGCCGATCTACTCGGAGCCCAAGAAGGGCCAGATGATGCCGGTCAAGGTCTCGACCCACGTCGCAGGCGTGCTGAGGTTCCGCTCGGGCGCGATCATCCAGGTCACCCTGAGCTTCGACGTACCGGGGCATGCGCACCTGCCGTTCGAACTCTACGGCTCTAGGCTGAGCCTGCTGGTGCCGGACCCCAACATGTTCGGCGGCGAGGTCAAGACCCGTCCGGCGACCGAGAAGGAATGGACGGTATCGCCCTACGACCTGCCCTACGCCGATGCCAACTACCGCTCGCTCGGGGTAGCCGACATGGCGCTGGCCATCCGCGAGGGGCGGCCGCACCGCGCCTCGGGCGACCTGGCGCTGCATGTCCTCGAGGTCATGGAGGCGTTCGAGACGGCCAGCCGCGAAGGCCGCCCGGTCGCCATCGGCACTCCGGTCCAGCGTCCCGAGCCCCTTGCGTCGTCGATCCGCGACGGCCGGCTGTCCTGACGCCGTGCTCCCCGGCCGCCATGGTGAAGGAAGCCTGAGGAGTATGTTGCGAGACTAATTCTATTCTCGTGACGAACTTAACGACCTGTTTGCAGAGCAGCGGCATCCTGAGCGCACGCCAGGAGGCCGCATTGCGCATTTTGATCGTCGAGGACAACCGCACCAATCTGATGGTGCTCAAGGGCATTGTCGAGAGGATGGCCGGCACCAGCGTCGCCGCCTTTCTCGATCCCGTCGAGGCGCTCGCTGCGACGGCCAGCGAGACCTTCGACCTCGTTCTCGTCGATTATACCATGCCGCGCATGGACGGGCGCACTTTCATCGAACGGCTGCGCCTGAAGACCGACTACCGGCATGTCCCTGTAGTGATGATCACCGGCGAGAGCGACCGGCAGGTGCGGCTCGATGCCATCACCGCCGGCGCCACGGACTTTCTCAACAAGCCGATCGACCCGATCGAGCTCAAGGCCCGCATCACCAACCTGCTCGCTCTGAGGCAGTCGCAACTCGACCTTGCCGACCGCGCCGAATGGCTGGCGCGCGAGGTGAAAAATGCCACACGGCACCTCACCGATCGGGAGGAGGAGGTGATCTGGCGCCTCTCCAGGGCGCTCGAGTATCGCGACGGCGGCACCGGCGACCACATTTCCCGCGTCGCCACCGTCGCCCGGCTGATCGCCGAGGGCATGGGGCTCGAGCCCGAGCAATCCCGGATCATCTACCTGTCGGCCCCGCTGCACGACATCGGCAAGGTGGCCATTCCGGACGCCATTCTGTCCAAGCCCGGCCGCCTCGACGAGGCCGAACTGGCGGTGATGCGCTCGCACGTGCCGATCGGCACCCGCATCCTGTCGGACGGCAGTTCCGATCTCATCCGCTGCGCCTCCCGGATCGCGCGCAGCCATCACGAGCGCTGGGACGGCTTCGGCTATCCCGACGGTCTCAGTGGCGAGGCTATCCCGCTCGAAGGGCGCATCGTGGCGGTGGCCGATGTGTTCGACGCCCTGTGCACCGAGCGTCCCTACAAGCCGGCCTGGCCGATCGAGGACGCCCGCAAAGAGATCGGCCGCAACGCCGGCACCCACTTCGACCCCAACTGCGTCGCCGCGTTCGAGCGCCGCTGGCCCACCATCAAGGCCCTCTACGAACCCGGCCGCGTCGTCGCGGCTGCCTGAAAACCCGCATCACGGAGTAGTTCCATGCGTTCCTCCCTCAAGGCGCTTGTCGCCGTCATTCTCGCCACCCCGCTCTTTGCCACCGTCGCCGTCCAGGCCGGCGAACTCGCCCCGCCGCAGGGGGAGGTCGTGCTGACCGTCACCGGCAGCATCGACACGTCCAACGCAGCCGAAGGCGCGGTGTTTGACCTCGCAATGCTCGAGGCGCTCGGCATGCATACGACGGTCACCGTCACCCCCTGGTATGACGGCGCGCGCACGTTCAGCGGGCCGCTGGGCGCCGATCTGCTCAAGGCCGTCGGTGCAGTCGGCAGCACGCTCAAGGTCACGGCGCTCAACGACTACGTCACCGAGATCCCGGTCGAGGACTTCCAGCGCTATCCGGTGATCCTCGCCACCCGCCTTGACGGGGCGGAGATGTCCGTACGCGACAAGGGGCCGATCTTCGTCATCTACCCGTTCGACGATGCGCCCGAACTCAACAACGAGACCTACTACGGCCGGTCGGCCTGGCAGGTGAAATCCATCGAGGTGAAGTAGTCCGAAATGGCCGGCGCCCGTCTCCTCGACGCCCTCGGCGGCACGTCCGGCCGACCCATCCGGGTCGGCGCGATCGTGCTCGTGGTGCTGATCCTGGTGCTGATGGGCAATGTCGCGGGCATCTTCAAGGCCCTCGACGAGCGCTCACGGGCGGCGGTCGACGCGGCGCGCGAAGACATGGTCTGGGCTGTTTACCAGCTCGAGCGCGAGACCGAGAGGCTGCACGAACTGCTGCTGATCGGGTCGCTGGGCCGGGAAACCCCGGACGTCAAGGAGATTTCGCGCCGCTACGACATCCTCTACAGCCGCCTCGGCATGTTCGGCGAGGGGCAGATCGCGACCCGCTTCTCGCAGAACGCCGAGCTGTCCGGGCTGATCACCAGGATCCGGGACGGGGTGCTGGGTCTGGCGCCGCGCTTCGACGTCATCGCCGCCGCCAGGTCCGCCTCGCGGGAGCAACTGGCGAGCCTCGCCGGTGAAATCAAGCAGGTCGAGAACCGGGCCGCCGAGCTCATCCTGCTCACCAACGCCGCCCACAACAACCAGAAGGTCGAGGAGCGCGCCGAGGTACAGGGCCTCTACCTGCAGATGGCGGCGGGCCTGGCCGGCACGCTTGCCGTGTTCGTCGCCCTGATCGCCCTGCTGATCCTGCAACTGCGCATCATGGCGCGGGAGGCGCGCGAGATCGCCGCCCTGTCGGAGCGACACCGGGCCGCCGCGCTGGCCGCCGAACAGGCCAATCGCGCCAAGTCCGCCTTCCTTGCCACCATGAGCCACGAAATCCGCACCCCGCTCAACGGTATTCTGGGGATGGCCGAACTGCTGGCCGACAGCGGGCTCGATTCGCACCAGGCCGGCCGGCTGGCCATCATCCGCCAGTCGGGCGACGCGCTGCTCGACGTCATCAACGACGTTCTCGATTTCTCCAAGCTGGAATCCGGCGGTGTCGAGCTGGACTACTCGCGGTTCCGGCTGCGCGACGTTGTCGATCCGATCCAACAATTGCTGGCCACCCGCGCCGGCGCCAAGGGCATCCTGCTCGACTTCGACGTCCCCGACGTCGAGGCGGCGACAGATGCCGGACGGCTGCGGCAGGTCCTGCTCAACCTCGTCGGCAACGCCATCAAGTTCACCGAGGCCGGCAGCGTCTCGGTCAGGGCCGAGCACCGGGCCACGAACTCCGGCATGCGGCTGCGCTTCATGGTGCGCGACACGGGCATCGGCATTGCGCCCGAGATGCAGTCGAAGCTGTTCCAGGAATTCTCCCAGATCGACCCCTCGATCAGCCGCCGGTTCGGCGGCACCGGGCTGGGCCTTGCCATCTGCAAGCGGATCGTCGAGGCCATGGGCGGCGAGATCGGCGTGACCAGCCAATCCGGCAAGGGGAGCTGCTTCTGGTTCGAGCTGCCCTGTGCCAGCCATGTCGGGTCGCTGCCGGTGCTGCCGGCCGTGCCGGTGCGGCCGCAGTCGGCCGGCCCGGCGCCGACACGTCAGGGCTCGGTCCTGCTGGTCGAGGACAACGCCATCAACCAGCAGGTGGCCGCCGGGCTGCTCGAGCGCATCGGGCTGTCGGTGACGATTGCCGGGGATGGCGCCGCCGCCCTCGCCGCAGCCGGACGGCAGCGGTTCGACTTCATCCTGATGGACATGCAGATGCCGGTGATGGACGGGCTGGAGGCGACCCGGCAGTTGCGGGCCCGCGGCGACACCACCCCGATCATCGGGCTTACCGCCAACGCATTCATCTCGGATCGGGACGCCTGCCTCGCCGCCGGGATGGACGGCTTCACCAGCAAGCCGGTGACGCGGGCCAAGATCGAAGAGGCGATGACCGCGGTCGTGCCCGAGACGCGGGCGACATCGACGGTGGTGAGCGCGCCGACCGGGCCGGGACCGGCCACACCGGTAACCGATGGCCCGCCCGGACGAATGATCGACGGCGACCAGCAGGCGGCACTCATCGCCGAGTTCGGCGCCTCGACCTTCGCCGAGCTCTACCAGCACTTCTGGCGGGACGCCGCCGACCTGCTGGCCGAGGCAAGGCGGCACGGCCAGGGCGGCGAAGCGATCGCCAGCCTGCACACGCTCAAGGGCATGGCGCTGACGCTGGGCGAGACCGGCATCGGCCGCCTGGCGGCGGAGGCCGAGGCGGCGGCGCGGCAGGGTCGCCCTCCGGATCTCGACGGCCTCGCCGCGCTGGTGGCGAATGGCGGGACCGAACTACGCTCGGTCGCGCTGCACTGAGCCGAAGCGGACGCGACGGAACGGTTTTCCGGCGCACCGGCTTCTGCTAAGAGAGCCTCATGATCTGGAGCCCATCCTTCAGGCGCGCCGGCCGCGCACTCGTTCTCGCGACCGTGGCGGGGCTGGTCCTCGGCGGCTGCTCGATGTCCGGTCTGCCGACCTTTCAGCCCGCCACCGCAAAGAAGCCGGCGCAGACCGCCGCGGCCCCCAGGCCCGCTGTACGCCGGGCGCTCGCCGAGGCCTTCGAGCCGATGGCCTTTGCCGAGACGCCGAGCCGGAACTCCGATGTGGACGCGCTGATCGCCAAGTACGCGCGGGTCTACGACGTACCCGAATCGCTGGTGCGGCGTGTCGTGCAGCGCGAAAGCAGCTTCAACCCGAAGGCCCGCAACGGCCCGTACTACGGCCTCATGCAGATCCGGCACGATACGGCGCGCTCGATGGGCTACAGCGGCTCCGCGGCCGGCCTGCTCGATGCCGAGACCAACCTCAAGTATGCGGTGAAATACCTGCGCGGCGCCTATGTCGTGGCCGGCTACAATGCGGATGGCGCCGTCCGCAACTATTCGCGCGGCTATTATTACGACGCCAAGCGGCTCGGGCTGCTGCGCGCCGTCGGTCTCGACTGAGGCCGCCGGCGGCGTTCAGCTGGCTATGGCGAGGCGCACCAGCTCGGCGGTGTTCCGTGCGCCGGTCTTTTCCATGATGTGCCGACGGTGCACCTCGACGGTGCGGTAGGAGAGCCCCAGGTCGGCCGCGATCTCCTT
>NZ_JAYRYM010000150.1:0-9621 GCF_041917035.1 Devosia sp.
TGGCATTGTTCCAGTGCGTGCCGTCGCGCACCGCGTCGATGGTCGACTTGGTGGTGCCGACCAGCCGCATCAGCTGCGCGTCCTTCATCTCCGGATGATTGCGCAGCAGCCACTTGATGGCGTTGGGCCGCTCGTTGCGGCGCGAGATCGGAGTGTAGCGCGGACCCTTGCGCTTGGGCGCGGCGACGCGGACCTTGGGCTCGCTCATCTTCATGCGGTAGTTCGGATCGGCCTCGGCCTTCTCGATCTCCTCGCGGGTGAGCTGGCCGTTCTGCACCGGGTTGACGCCCATGATGCCGCTCGCCACGTCGCCGTCGGCGACGCCCTGCACCTCGAGCGGGTGCAGGCTGCAGAACGCGGCGATCTGCTCGAAACTGAGCGCCGTGTTGTCGACCAGCCAGACGGCGGTGGCCTTTGGCATCAGAAGGGGCGTGGCCATCGTGAATATCTCCTTGAGGCGCGGCCCGGCCTCCCGGTCCGCCCCGCCTCGTCGTTCCGAATGAGGGGGAATGACGAACTATATACGCGCGCCCTCAGGCCGATTCAATCGGATTGTCGCGATCCTCGGCGAGTCCGGCGCCCCATTCGGTCACCAGCACGACCTTGCCGTAGTGCGTCGGGGCCTCGAATGCGGCGTGCGCCGACGCCGCGTCGGCGAGGCGGAAAGCGCGCAGGCGGGGGGGAACGATGCGGCCGTCCGCGAGGCCCGGCCAGACCCCGGCCAGGAGATGGCGCGCGATCGCCGCCTTGGTCTCGGAACTCTGCGGCCTCAGGGTCGAGCCCGACAGGGTCAGCTGCTTGGCCAGCAGCCGGCCGGCATTGATGGTGGCCTGCGCACCGGCAAGGGTCGAGACGAGGACGATGTGGGCTGACCTCGCGGCGGCGACGAGGTTGCGCTCGAGCCCGTCGCCGCCGACGATGTCGACGATGCGGTCGGCACCCCGTCCGCCGGTCAGCTCGAGGGTCCTCTCGACGAAGTCCTCGGTGTCGCGGCGGATCGCGGCGACGGCTCCGAGGCTTTGCGCGTAGGCGGCCTTGGCGGCGTCGGAGACGACCGCGATCGGCCGGGCGCCCAGGTGCCGCGCGATCTGGATGGCGGCCCCGCCAATGCCTCCGGCCGCGCCATGCACCAGCACGGTCATTCCGGCGGCGAGCCCCGAGCGCATGACGAGGGTCTGCTCGACGGTGAAGAAGGTCTCGGGCAGGGCGGCGCCGGCGCGCATCGACCAGCCGGAGGGCAGGGGCAGGACCTGTCCGGCGGGAACGGCGACATAGTCGGCATAGCCGCCGCCATTGGTCAGCGCCACCACTGGGTCGCCCTCGGTCCAGCCGGCGACGTCGGGGCCGATGGCGGCCACCATGCCGCTCACCTCGAGCCCCGGCAGCGGCGAGGCGCCGGGGGGCGGGGGGTAGGTGCCGCGGCGCTGGGCGATGTCGGGCGCATTGAGCCCGGCCGCCGCGACGCGGATGAGGACCTCGCCCGGGCCGGGAGCGGGCAGCGGCGCCGAGACGAGGCGCAGCATCTCCGGCCCGCCGGGAGCGGCGATGGCGATGGCATGCATCCGAGCGGGAACAGACATGAGAGCGGGAGACATGGCCACAGCTGTGAGGGATTGCCGGCCGCGCCGCAAGGGGGCGGCAAGGGTTGCATCGACGGGCACAAGGGCTAGATTCTGCCGCACTGAAACGAGGGGACGGCCATGTTCGACGACGATGAGGTCAAAAGGCCCAAGAGCCATGAGGTCGGGATGCCGATCGACACGATGTCGGTGGCGGAACTGGAGGAGCGCATCGGCCTGCTGCGCGGCGAGATCGCCCGGCTCGAGCAGGCGATCGCGGCGCGGCAGAAGACGCGGGCGGCAGCGGACTCGGTGTTCAAGTTCTAGTTCGGCCGGCCTGCGGGCCGGTCGACGCCTGCCGGTCTCTGCGGGCCGGCGGGAGGGCAGCGGCGGCGTGTGCCACCCGTATCGGGACCGGTGCGACAGGGTTAAGAAATCGACTCCCGTTAACGCGGCGTTAACCGGCTTGTGGCATTTCTAGGGATATCCAGTTCTCTGGATTTGGCAGAGCGGTTTTCCCTCTGTTTGACGCCTCCCTGTTAACTTTCGAGAGCCGTTTCGACGGCTCTTTTCTTTTGTGCGCCGCGACGACCGCGATGTTAAGGCTCCTGCAACGCACAGGAGCGCAATGCTGGGGTGACGGGCAGCGGCCCGGTCCCCGGAGCCGAGCACAACGTGGACGACAACAGGGAAGCCAGACACCCGATCGCGATCGGGCCACGCATCGTGGCGGCGGGCGGATTCGAGCTGCTGTATCGCGAGGGCATGGGGCTGATCGAGGAAGTGGCGGCCTATCTCGACGGCGACGGCCGGGCCGAGAGCCGCGGACTGCCGCGAGAAACCTCGTTCCTGTACGCCACCGAGAGCATGCGCCTCACCACAAGGCTGATGCAGCTCGCCTCGTGGCTGCTGCTGCAGCGGGCGGTGAACGAGGGCGAACTGACGGCGGAGAATGCCCGGATCGAGAAGGAGAAGGTGCGGTTCTCCGCGACCCCCTCGGAACGCGGCGGGCCGGGCTTCGATACGCTGCCGGCGCGACTGCGCGACTACATCGCGCGGGGCGACCGGGTCTTCGAGCGGGTGCTGCAGTTCGACAAGCTCGAGCGCGGCGCGGTGATCGAGCCGGCACGGGGCGCCGAGGGCAGCATCACCGACCAGCTGGCGCGGCTCAAGGCGGCATTCGGACGGTTGCAGCAGTAGCCCACAAACAACGAGCCCGGCGCGAGGCCGGGCCGATGCGGTCGGAGCTGGTCGTTCCGATCAGAAGCCGAGGCCCTTGAACTTGTCCTTGAAGCGGGTGACGCGGCCGCCGCGGTCCATCAGGTTGCCCTGCACGCCGGTCCAGGCGGGATGGGTCTTGGGGTCGATGTCGAGCTGCAGCGTGTCGCCCGCCTTGCCGTAGGTCGAACGGGTCTGGTAGGTCGTCCCGTCGGTCATCGCCACGGTGATCATGTGGTAGTCCGGGTGGATATCGCTCTTCATCGCTGCCTCAAATCAAACGGGCGCCGCGGGCGCCCGGACCAGGTGGTGTTTCTGTGGCCGGCTTCATAGAGAAAAACCCGGCCCTTCGCAAGGGGACGCGCCTGCGGCGATGAGGAGCCATTTCGGATTGCGGGGGCGGGCCGACCTGCCTATACCGATGGCACCTTGAACACGGCTTCGAAAACGACGACCAACACCCGAACCGGCGCCCCGGGCGCCGGCACCGCGGGCTACAACCTGCAGCCGATCCGGCGGCTGATGCCGTTCGTGCTGCGCTATCCCTGGCGCCTGACCTTCACGGCGCTGCTGCTGCTCACGGCGGCCCTGTCCTCGCTGGGGATCCCGGCGATCGCGGGCCGGATCATCGATGTCGGCTTCCTGTCGCGGAACCTCGACGCGGTGACGCAGTATGGCGGGCTGGCGATCCTCGTCGCGGCGGTGATGGCGGTGGCCAGCGGCGGCCGGTTCTATTTCATCTCGATCCTCGGCGAGCGGGTGCTGACCGACCTCAGGCGGGCGGTGTTCGACCACCTGCTGGCGCTCGATGCGAGTTTTTTCGACACGCATCGCGTCGGCGAACTGACCTCGCGCCTCAACGGCGACGTGGCGACCATTCGCGGGGCGATCGGGTCCAGCCTGTCGATCATGCTGCGCGGCGCGGTGACGCTGGTCGGCGCGGTGACGCTGATGTTCCTCACCAGCCCGTTCCTGACGGTCACGGTGCTGATCGGCGGGCCGCTGCTGGTGGTCCCGGTGATCGTGTTCGCGCGACGCCTGCGGCGGATGTCGCGGCGGGCGCAGGACACCATCGCCGAGATGTCGGCCATGGCCACCGAGGCGCTGGGTTCGACCAAGACGATCAAGAGCTTCGTGCAGGAGCCCGAGCAGTCCCGCCTCTACGGCCAGCGCGCCGAGGACTCGTTCAAGGCCGAGATCACCCGGCTGGGCACGCGGGCGATCCTTTTGGGCGGCATGATGTTCGCCGGGACGGCCGGCCTCGTGGTGCTGGTCTGGTGGGGCTCGAAGGCGGTCTTCGACGGCGTGGTGACGGCGGGAGAGCTGACGCAGTTCATGATCTACGCGCTGATGGCCAGCAATGCGCTGACCAACCTGTCGGAAATCATGGGCACGCTGCAGACGGTGGCCGGGGCGACGGAGCGGCTGATCGAGATTCTCGATACCGAGCCGTCGATCCGCGCGCCCGCCGAGCCGGTGCCGCTGCCGGTGCCGCCGCTCGGCACGGTCGACTTCGAGCGGGTGCGATTCGCCTACCGGACCCGCGACGACGAGACGGTCATCGACGATGTCAGCTTCTCGGTGAAGGCGGGGGAGACGGTGGCGCTGGTCGGGGCGTCCGGCGCCGGCAAGTCGACGCTGTTCTCGCTGGCGCAGCGCTTCTACGACGTGACCTCGGGGCGCATCCTCGTCGACGGAATCGATGTCCGCTCGGTCGACCCGGCGCAGCTCAGGAAGCGGTTCGCCTCGGTGGAGCAGGAGCCGACGATCTTTGCCGGCACGATCGCCGAGAACATCCGGTTCGGGCGGCTCAATGCCACGCCGGAGCAGATCGAGGCGGCCGCCCGGGCAGCGCTGGTGCATGACTTTGTCGTCGAGCTGCCCAATGGCTACGGCTCGATCGTCGGCGAACGCGGGGTGATGCTCTCGGGCGGACAGAAGCAGCGGCTGGCGATCGCCAGGGCCCTGCTCAAGGACGCACCGATCCTGCTGCTCGACGAAGCGACCTCGGCGCTCGACGCCGAGAGCGAGCGGCTGGTGCAGCTGGCTCTCGAGCGGCTGATGCAGGGCCGCACGACACTGGTGATCGCGCATCGGCTGGCGACGATCCGCGATGCCGACCGCATCCTGGTGCTCGACAAGGGGCGGCTGATCGACGAGGGCACGCACGAGCAGCTGGTGCGCAAGGGCGGCAAGTATGCCGAGCTGGCGCGGCTGCAGTTCCGCAACGAGCCGGTGCCGGCCGTAGCGGAGTAGCGCTGCCGGCCGCCGGGGAAGCGAGCGGACCGGACCTCGGAGCCCGGGTCAGCCCTTGACCGCGCCCTGCAGCAAGGCGGCGACGAACTGCTTCTGGAAGAGCAGGAACAATACGATCGTCGGGGCGAGGATCAGCAGCGAGCCGGCGCAGAGCAGCGGGATATTGGTGCCCCACTGGCCCTGGAACGCGCCCAGCGCGCCGGCCATGGTGCGCTCGAGCGGCGTCTCGACCAGCACCAGCGGCAGCAGGAACGAGTTCCATGTCCAGAGGAACTGGAGGATGGCCAGCGACAGGATGGCGGGCCGGGCCAGCGGCACCTGGATGTGCCAGAACTGCTGCCAGACGCTGGCTCCGTCGATCTCGGCGGCTTCGCTCATTTCGGCGGGAACGTTCACGAAGTGCGCGCGCATCCAGTAGATGGAGAACGGCATGAACAGGCCGATGAGCGGCAGGATGATGGCGAACTTGGTGTTCAGCAGCCCGAGCCACTGGACCTCGTAGTAGAGCGGGATGATCACCACTTCGAGCGGCAGCGTCAGCCCGATCACGAACAGCAGGTAGACGAACTGGCTGCCGCGCGGCGCCAGCTTGGCGAGGCCGAACCCGGCCATGGTGCCGATCAGGATCGACACCGGCACGACGCAGGCGACGATGGTGATGCTGGAGAGCAGCAGACGGTCCAGCTTGGCGGCTTCGAACGCCGCGACGAAATTGCCCCATTGCGGGTCGGCGGGCCATTGCAGGCCCGGCGGATAGGTGCCCGAGGGGGCGAGCGCTGCCGAGAACATGGTGATGAACGGCAGCAGCGTCATGAACATCAGCACGACGAGGAGGCCCCGCGCCGCGAAGGTCCCCAGGGCCGCACTCGGCCGCCTGACCGCGGCGGTCACCGGCGACGCTCCCGCATCAGCCACTGGATGGGCAGGATGCAGACGATGACGAGGATCATCAGCACCACCGCCAGCGCAGAAGCGAGCCCGACCTGCCGATGCGCGAAGGCGAGACGGTAGATCTCGAGTCCCGGCACGTTGGTGGTGCCGCCGGGGCCGCCGCCGGTCGCGACATAGACGATGTCGAAGCTGGCGAGCGCGGCGATGACGGTGACAGTGATGCAGACGCCGATCTCCTGGCGCAGGCCGGGCAGGGTCACGTGGACGAACTCGTCCCAGCCGGAGGCGCCGTCGAGCTTGGCCGCTTCGTAGAGGGTGGGGTCGATCTTGGCGATGCCGGTCACCAGCAGCATGGTGCACAGCCCGAGCAGGACCCAGGCCCCGATGATGCCGACGGCGGGCAGCGCGAAGTCGAAATCGCCGAGCCAGCCGCGCGTCCATGCGCCGAGGCCGATGGCCTGCAGCAACTGGTTGACGACGCCGTTCGAGGCCAGCATCCAGCTCCAGGCGATGCCGGCGGCGACCAGCGGGATGACCTGGGGAATGAACAGCACCGTGCGGGCGGTGGTGCCGAACGGGCCGCCCAGGTGCTTGCGAATGATCTGCGCGACCCCCAGCCCGATGCCGACCGGCAGCAGGCTGAAATAGAGGACCAGCTGGAAGGCGTTGCCGATGGTGGCCAGCAGATCGGGTTCGGTCAGCACGGTGAGATAGTTGGTGAGGCCGCGGAACTGCGCGACCCCGATGCCGTTCCAGCGCAGCAGCGAGTAGTAGGCCGTCATGCCGATGGGGATGAGCACGAAGGCGCTGTAGAACAGCAGCGCCGGCGCGATGAACAGCCAGGCCACCAGAACCCCGCGGCCGCGGAGATTGGGCCGGGAGGGCAGCCGGTCGGACGAAGGCGTGGACGAGTGGGCCATCAAGTCTCGCAGGGGATCGATACGGGGCGGCCTGCCGCTGCGTCGCAACGACGAACCGCCCCGGCCTTGATCAGTCGCGTCCCGGAAGGGCGTTCCGGGACGCGCGCGGCTCAGCGCGCCAGCTGCTTTTCATACTCCGCCTGCACCTGCTTGAGAACGCTTGCCGCGTCCGTCCGGCCGCCGACAAGGAGCTGCAGCTGCGGGGTCCAGCCTTCGGCGAAGATGGCGCCCGTGGCGTTGGCGATGAAGTCCATCGCGCCGTTGTCGCCCGCCAGCACATTGCCGGCCGCCAGGGTGGCCTCGGTGACCGAGCCGGGTGCAACCGGCGGGATCGGCAGGTCCGGCGGGCCGCCGGGGTTGGAGCCGCCGACATCGACGTTGATCCGGCGCGCATCCGGGTTGGTCGCCACCCAGTTGAGGAAGAAGGCGGCGCAGTCCGGGTTCTTGGCCTTGGCGCCGATCCCGTAGGTGAGCGGCGCCGACATGGCGGCGTGCTTGCCGCCGGCCGTCGCCGGGGGCATCAGGAAGAAGCCGGCATTGCCGGCCATCTGCTTGTCGAGATTGCCCGACTCCCAGTCGCCGTTGAACAGGAACAGGCCGGTGCCGCCGATGAAGCGGCCCATGTTGGCGCCGTAGTCGAGCGAATTGGCATCGGCGGGGAAGTAGCCGGCCTTGATCCACTTCTCGAGGTGCTGGGCGGCCTGCAGGTTGGCGGGCGTGTCGATGGTGGCGCCCGGCTTCTGGAAGATCCAGTCGTTGATCGGGGTCGGGTCGCCATAGGCGCCCATCAGGTTCTGCAGCGGGAAGGCGAGACCGGCGTTGGGCGCGTTCCACTCCTGGATCGGCTGGATGCCGGCGGCCTTGGCCTTCTCGAGCAGGGCGTCGAGCTCGGCGAGCGTCTGCGGCGGTTCGGTCATGCCGACCTGCGCGGCGAGCGTCTTGTTGTAGAACACCCCGGTGAGGCTGTAGTTCAGCCCCATCGCGAACAGCGAACCCTCGCCACGCGGCCGGCCGGACTCGTGGATGCGCAGCTGCACCAGCTGGGACGGCGGGAACTTGTCCCAGCCGAAATCGGTGAAGTAGCCGTCGAGATTCTTCAGCAGCCCGTCGACCACCAGGTCGCTGATGCTGGGCAGGCGGATGAGATCGGGCGCGTTGTCACCGGCGAGCACGCGCGGGCTGTTCTCCATCAGGTTGGCGAACTGGTCTTCCTTGATGTCGAAGGTGACATTGGGGAACTGCCGGGTGAATTCCTCGGCCAGCCGCGTGGGCAGCGGGAAGCCGGTCTCGAAGTAGGAATTGAGCACCACCGGGTCGGTGCCGCAGCTGGGGGCCGCGAGCGTCGTGCCGGCGGTTGCTGCGGCCGCGACGGCGACGGCGATACGAAGTGCAAGGCGAGAGTATGCTCTCACGACTACCTCCTCCATGGATCAGGGCAGCAGTGGATGTTTCCGTCTGCTAAATGGATTTAGCACATGGAGCGCTCCGACTGTCAATACGGCCGCGCCACCCTTTGCGCGTTTAGCCGAGCGCGCGGCGAAGCGCCTCGATGATGCGGGTGGCGCGGGTATCTTCCGGGCCCATCATCCAGTTGGTGACGAAGCCGAAGCCGAGCTGCGCCTCCGGATCGGCAAAGCCGACCTGACCGCCCGCCCCGTCATGACCGAAACTGCGGGGCGAGAGGTAGCGCCGCGCCTCGGAGTCGAGCTGGAACCCCATGCCCCAGCGGGCATAGGGCGGCTCGGCCGGAAAGAAGGGCGGACCCTCGCTCTGCGTGCGGGTGGCGATGTCGACCACCCCGGGCCCGATGAGACGCACCCCGTCGGTCGGCGTCACGGTCGCCGACCAGATGGAGGCGAGCGCGGCAGCCGTGGCGATCCCCCCGGCTCCCGGCACCTCGGCGGCCTGCAGGCGCGGATCGTTGAAGCCGCCCTCCGGCGTTGCCAGGGCGGCGGGCAGGGCGCCGCCCATGGTCATGGCGCGGAAGGGCCAGTTCGGACCGGGCTTCAGCGCCTCGTCCTGCCACAGCTCGTTTATGCTGGCGGCGACCTGCAGGTGCGCCGGACGACCCCGTGCCGCGGCGGGCAGCCCGATCCAGGCATCGACGCCGAGCGGGCGGGCAATTGCTTCGTCGAAGTAGCGGCCGACCGTGAGCCCGGTGCCGCGGCGGATGAGTTCGCCGGCCAGCCAGCCATGGGTGATGGCATGGTAGGCATAGGCGGTGCCGGGGCACCAGAGCGGGTACTGGTCGGCGAGGATGCCCACCATGCGGTCCCAATCGAGGATGTCCTCGAAGCGCAGGTCGTCGCGCGGCGCCGAAAGGCCGGCACGATGCGAGAGCAGATCGGCGACGGTCGTTCCCGCCTTGCCGGTGGCGCCGAACCGGGGCCAGTAGTTCGTCACGAGGGCGTCGTAGGCGAGGCGCCCTTCCTCGACGAGGCGCGCCGCGAGGATGGAGACCAGCCCCTTGGTGCACGAGAAGATCACCGAGGGGGTGTCGCGCTGCCAGGGGCGTCCGTCGCGCTCGTCGGCGACGCCGCCCCACAGATCGACCACCGGGTGGCCGCGGAGGCGGACATGCAGCGCGGCCCCCATCGTCGGCCGCCCCTCGAAGGCGGCAGCGAAGGCGGCGCGCACCGGCTCGAAGCGTGGCTCGACCGAGCCGGAGATGTCCCCGCTCACTTCGGCCGGTCCAGCTGCAGATAGCCGTCGGCGTCGACGGCGAGGGGCAAGGGGTCGCAGATGCCGCCACTGAACGGCCGGTCGGCACCGGCATT
>NZ_JAYRYM010000151.1:0-9502 GCF_041917035.1 Devosia sp.
GCGACCTGCTCGGCACCCGCCAGTCCGGCATGCCCGGCTACCACCTCGCCGTCCCCGACGTGCACCGACACCTGCTCGAATGGGCTCACGACGACGCCAAGGCGGCGCTCGCCCGTAACCCGGGCCTTACCGGTCGGGAAGGCGAAGCGCTCCGCACCCTGCTCTACCTGTTCCGCAAGGACCTGGCCATTCCTTTGCTCCGGGCCGGCTGAGTGCTATATGACCATCTTGATGGTCAGGAGACGATGATGCGCACCGTCGGAGTTGCTGAGGCCAAAGCCAAGTTGAGTGAACTGCTTGCCGAGGCCGAAGCCGGACAGTCAGTGGCGATCAAGCGTCGCGGCAAGATAGTTGCACGTTTGGTTGCGGAGCCGCCTCGGAAGCCGATCGACGTCGAGCGACTGCGCGCCCTGACCGCCAACATGACGTATCAGGAAGAAAGCGCCGGAGATTTCATTCGGCGAATGCGCGACGAGGAGCGCTATTGAGCTTCCTTCTCGACACCTCGGTTCTCGTTGCCGCCCTGACGAGCGAGAAGTTCACCGCGGTCGCTCAAGACTGGTTGGCCGGGCACGGGGCAGAAGGGGTGCTTGTCAGTGAGTGGGGGTTGACGGAGTTCTCCGCGGCACTGTCGTTCAAGGTCCGCACGCGCCAGCTCACCCCGGAAGAGCAACTGCAGTCGCGACTTGAGCTCGACCACTTGCTGCGGGAGTCCCTGGTGCGCCTCGAGGTGACCACCGCCCATTTCCGGCTCGCCGCCGACCTGGCGGCTCAGGTGGAAAGCGGCCTTCGCAGTGGCGATGCCCTCCACGTCGCGACTGCTTCGGCAATAGACGGGACGATCGTTACCCTCGATCACGGCATGGCGCGAGCCGCCCGGCATCTGCGGATCGACTGCGTTCTGTTGGCGACGTAGCCCGTCACTCCACCGCGTACCGCCGCAGCACGTCGATCTCGACATAGCGCAGCACCGACTGGTGCGTTGCCGCCAGCACCACCCTCGGCGACTGCCCGGCCTCCAGCGCCTCGACCCAGCGCGGCGCCAGCAGGCACCAGCGGTCGCCGGGCTTCAGGCCCGGGAAGGCGTATTCCGGCATCGGCGTCGAGAGGTCGTTGCCGCGCGCTTTCGAGAACGCGAGGAACGCCTCGGTCGCCTCGATGCACACGGTGTGCCGGGCCTGCCCGTCCGGCCCGGTGATGCAGCTGCCGGTGCGGAAGAACCCGGTCAGCGGGCTCATCGAACAGGGTCGCAGCGGCTCGCCGAAGACGTTGAGCTCGGGCTGCTGTTCGAAGAACGGCTTATTCAACGGTCACGGACTTGGCGAGATTGCGCGGCTGGTCGACATCGGTGCCCATGAAGGTCGCCGTGTGATAGGCGAGCAATTGCACCGGGATGGTGGCGAGGATCGGCGCGACGAAGCTCGAAACCTTCGGCAGTACGATCAGTTCGGCGACACCGTGCCCGACCGTCCGGGCGCCCTCCTCGTCAGTGATCAGGATGATCTTGCCGCCGCGCGCCGCCACCTCCTGCATGTTGGAGAGGGTCTTTTCCATCAGCTCGTCCGACGGCGCCACGACGATCACCGGCATCAACTCGTCCACCAGCGCGATCGGCCCGTGCTTCAGCTCGCCGGCGGCATAGCCCTCGGCGTGGATGTAGCTGATTTCCTTAAGCTTCAGCGCGCCTTCCATGGCGATGGGGAACATCTGTCCGCGGCCCAGGTAGAGCACGTCCTTGGCCTTCGACAGCCCCTTGGCGATGCGCTCGATCTCCGCCTCGGTGCCAAGGGCCGCGGAAATCGCGCTCGGCAGCGCCACGAGGCTGTGCACCAGCGCCGCCTCCTGCTCCCGCGAGATCACCCCGCGCGCCACGCCGGCTGCCACCGCAAGGCTCGCCAGGGCCGAGAGTTGCGCCGTGAACGCCTTGGTCGAGGCGACGCCGATTTCCGGTCCGCAGAGCGTGGGGAACACCACCTGGCTCTCCCGCGCCATGGTGGATTCCGGCGAGTTCAGCAGCGATGCCACATATTGGCCCTCTCCCGCGCAATAGCGCAGCGCCGCCAGCGTGTCGGCGGTCTCGCCCGATTGCGAGATGAACAGACTCAGGCCGCCTCGCTCCAGCGGCGGCTCGCGGTAGCGGAACTCCGACGCCACGTCGACATCCACCGGCAGCCGCGCATAGCGCTCGAACCAGTACTTGGCGACCAGCCCGGCATAGTAGGCCGTGCCGCAGGCGGAAATCGTGAGACGCGACAGCCTGGCGAAGTCGAACGGCAGCGTCTCGCGCAGCGCCACGCGCTCGGCGCCCATGTCGACGAAATGGCTGAGCGTGTGCGACACCGTCTCGGGCTGCTCGTAGATCTCCTTGGCCATGAAGTGCCGGTGGTTGCCCTTGTCGACCAGCAGCGCCGAGGCGGCGGAAACGAGAGTCTCGCGCTGCACGATGGCATCCGTCCCGTCCCGGATCACCACGCCCTTCTTGGTCAGCACCGCCCAGTCGCCGTCGAGCAGGTAGGACAGCCGCGAGGTGAACGGCGCCAGCGCCATGGCATCGGAGCCCAGGTACATCTCGGTGGCGCCGAAACCGATGGCGAGCGGTGCCCCGCTGCGGGCGGCGATCAGCAGCGCTTCCTCGCCCTTGAACATGAAGGCCAGCGCAAAAGCCCCGCGCAGCACCTTGAGCGTCCGCGCCACCGCCATCTCGGGGTCGAGCCCACGGTCGAGCTCACGCGTCACCCACAGCGCCACCGATTCCGTATCGGTCTGCGTCTTCGGCAGGTAACCATCCGTCGCGAGGTCGGCGAGCAGCTCGCGGAAATTCTCGATGATGCCGTTGTGCACCACCGCGACCTTCTCGGTAGCATGCGGATGCGCATTGCCCTCGGTCGGCGCGCCATGCGTTGCCCAGCGCGTGTGGCCGATGCCTATATTGCCGTCGAGCGGCTCGAAACTCAGCTTCTGCGCCAGGTTGCCGAGCTTGCCCTCGGCCCGTCGCCGGCTGATCCGGCCATGCTCCAGCGTCGCCACGCCCGCGCTGTCGTAGCCGCGGTACTCGAGGCGCTTCAGCGCATCGATGAGGCGCGGCGCGACGGGTTCCACACCGATGATTCCGACAATGCCGCACATGCGATGCTCTCCTACTTGCCCGAGGATGCTGGTTTGGCCGCCTTGGCCTGCTTGATGGCGAGCGCCCTGGCCTTGAGCCGCGGCGCGTAGCCGTCCTTGTTCTCCTGCCGCGCCCGGGCCACTGCCAGGGCATCGGCCGGCACGTCGCGGGTGATGACGCTGCCCGAGCCGACATAGGCATTGGCCCCGATCGACACCGGCGCGACCAGCGAGGCGTTCGAGCCGATGAAGGCGCCGTCCCCGATCACCGTCCGCGACTTGTTCACCCCGTCATAGTTGCAGGTGATGGTGCCGGCGCCCAGGTTCGCCCTCGCCCCCACCTCGGCATCCCCGACATAGCTGAGGTGCGGCAGCTTGGCGCCCTTGCCGACCCTGGCGTTCTTCACCTCGACGAAATTGCCCACCTTGGCGCCATCGGCGAGGTCTGCGCCCGGCCGCAGCCGCGCGAACGGCCCCACCGAGGCTCCCGGCCCGACATGCGCCCCCTCGAGATGGCTGAAGGCGTGGATTACCGCGCCCTCGTCGATCCTCACGCCCGGGCCGAACACCACGTTGGGCTCGATCACCACGTCGCGGCCGATCTCAGTATCGTAGGAAAAGTAGACCGTGCCGGGGTCCTTCAGCGTCACGCCCGATGCCATGAAGTCGTCGCGGCGCAGGGCCTGGAACTGGGCCTCCGCCTTGGCCAGCTGGGCGCGGTCGTTGACGCCCTGCACCTCGCGCTCGTCGGCGCGGGTGAATTCGACCCGGCGCCCGTCGCCATTGGCGATCTCGATGGCATCGGTGAGGTAGAACTCGCCCTTGGCGTTCTTGTTGTCGATCCGGTCGATCACGCTGCGCAGCACCTCGGCCCGGAAGCCGATGATCCCGGAATTGCACAGCGCCAGCCGCCGCTCGGCCTCGGAGGCGTCCTTGTGCTCGCGGATCGCCAGCAGTTGCCCGCCATCGGTGATCATGCGCCCGTAGCCGGTGGGGTCGGCGGCCTCGAACCCGACCACCGCGATGTCGGCTCCGGCATCGAGCCGCGCGGCGACCTCGGCGATCGTCTGCGCCGCAATCAGCGGCGCGTCGCCGAGCAGCACGATGACATTGCCCATGGCGTCGGCAAAGGCCGCCCGCGCTTCTCGCACCGCGTGTCCCGTGCCGAGCCGTTGCGTCTGGCTGGCGAACGACAATGCCGGCATGCGCGCCGACAGGTCGGCCTGCACGGCCTCGTGGTTGGGGCCGATCACCACCGCGATGCGCGTCGAGCCGGCGGCTCGCGCCGCCTCGAGCACATGCGCCACGAGGGGCAGCCCGCCGATCTCGTGCAGCACCTTGGGCCGCGCCGAGCGCATGCGGGTGCCTTCGCCCGCGGCCAGGATGATCGACAGCAGTTCCGTCATGCAGCGCGCCCTCTTCGGGGTCGTGGTTTCCCCTGCGTTTATGGCACCAAGATGTTGGGAATCCGATAACGCGGTTAGTGAGTGGTAAACTGTGTGGCGCTCGATTCGTAGGGCGCTCGGAGATCCCCCTCTTGGCCAAGGCCGCAGATCAGTTTCGCTCGTCCGACGTCACCGTGTGGGGCATCGTCGCCCTCGTTGCGTGGGGCATCGCCGTGCTGAGCGCCAACCTGTCGGCGCTGGTTCCCGCAAGCGTCTACGGCGCCCTGCATGCCTCGCGTCTCGAGGGCAGTACCCTCAACCAGCTGCGGGCCGAAGTGGCGACCCTCGGCGCGGAGGCGGCGCGCATGCAGCGCGATGCCAGCCAGCTGCAGCAACGCTTCGCACTGACCGAGGACAGCACCGGCGAGATCACCCGGCGGGTCGGGGCGCTGGAGATCAGCCTGCCCGCGCTGATCGAGGCGCAGTACGAGGCCCAGCGGCCGGCCGAGCCGGCGCTGCAGCCCATCGATCCGACGCCCACCGGCGCGATCGACGCGACGCCGGTCGCCGCCGAGCCGCCGCCGGCGGCCCCCGACCCGACCGAGACTGCGGCGATCGGCGACAAGCCGATCACCTTCGAGGTCGATGGCGGCCTTGTCATGGTGCAGCAGCGTCCGCTCGTGCCGGGCTCCGACGAGGTGCGCCTCCGGCTCGTTCCGGTCGATACGCCGATGCCTGCGGAGCTCCCCGAACCCTCCGGCACGATCGGGCTCGCCATCGGTTTCCCGGTGCGTCCCGATGAGGCGGAGGCGCGCTGGCAGGAGGTCCTGGCCCTCGCCGGCACCGCGCTGGTCGGCATGAGCCCGATCCTCGGGGAGTCCGAGGGACCGGGGGGCAAGCGGCTCGTCGCCGGACCGGTTCTGGACCGGGCCTCGGCGCTCGAACTGTGCGGAGAACTCACCCGCAAGGGCATCCCCTGCGAGGCCGTGGCGTTCTCCGGCGACCCGCTTCCCCTGCTGAACTGACGGCGGACGGCGGCGGTCAAGTCCATTGACAGCGCGGGGACGATCTCTATGTTCCGCGCCGATCCGCCCAGCGGCTCCGATGCGCCCGTAGCTCAGTGGTAGAGCATCCGACTTTTAATCGGATGGTCCCGGGTTCGAATCCCGGCGGGCGTACCATCGCATCCCCTTGAATCGGCCGTCGTATCGGAACCAGCCGCCTGCGGGCGGGTTGGTCCGGCCACGGGATCGGATCGCAAGGGTGTCGACATGCAGGGTGGACTGTTTCAGAGGTTCTCGAGCGCGGTGGCCGTCGGCGCCGGGCGGCCGGCGGCGTTCCTTGTCGCGGTCGGGCTGATCGTCGACTGGGCGGCCAGCGGTCCGCTCTTCGGCTTTTCCACCACCTGGCAACTGGTGGTGAACACGGTCACCACGATCGTCACCTTCCTCATGGTTTTCGTCTTGCAGCACTCGCAGAACCGCGACAGCGAGGCGCTGCAGGCCAAGCTGGACGACCTCATCGTCGCGGTCAGCCGCGCCGACAATCGCCTCGTCGGCGCCGAGAAGCTCAGCAGCCACGAACTCAAGGCGTTGCGTCAGTCGGTCAGGCAAGAGGCCAGGAACGGCGAGGCGACCATCCGGACCGGTACGGGTCCTGCCGAAGGCGCGACACCGGCTGAGCCGCCGCGGTGAACTGCGGAAGCGCCGGTGGTGAGGCAACCTTTGCCGGCTTGGGTGGTTGTGCGGTTCATGCCCCGCTTTCAAGGAGCCGCGCCATGAATGGCATCATCTATCTGGTCGGTCTGGTCGTCGTCATCATGGCGATCCTGTCCTTCTTCGGCCTGCGCTGAGGGGATAGAAATGACAGAACCGACCTCAACCGGGACCTTCGCCGCACTCCCGACGAATGGCACCGCCTCGTATGTCGACTGGTCCGCGATCGTCGCCGGCATCCTGCTCGCCTCGGCCATCTCGCTGGTCCTGCTCACCTTCGGCTCGGCGATCGGACTGAACTACGCCAGCTTCGAGGCGGCCGACGACGTCGCGCCGATCTGGGTGGCGGTCGCTGCCGCAAGCTGGCTGCTCTGGGTGCAGGTCTCGAGCTTTTCGGCCGGCGCCTACCTGGCCGGCCGGCTGCGCCGGCGCGTCAACGATGCCACCGAGCACGAAGTCGATGTCCGCGACGGAGCGCACGGCCTGCTCGTCTGGGCCGGGGCACTGATGATCGGCGCCCTGATCGCGGCCGGCGGTCTCTCCGCGATTGCCGGCAGCGCGGGCTCCGCGGCGACCGCCCTGGCCGGCTCGGCGGCCGACGAAGCCGGCGAGGCGCTCGCCCCCGGAGCGTATCTCGCCGACAGGCTGTTCCGGTCCGCCGACCTGCCGGCCGCGGCCGAGGCCGGCACGACCTCCGCGCTGTCGGAGAGAACTCTCCTGCGGGACGAAGCCGGCCGGATCGTGGCTCGCCTCGCTGCCGGAGGCGAATTCGATGACGTCGACCGCAGCGACCTCGCCCAACTCGTCGGCCGCGCCACCGGGCTTGCTCCGGATCAGGCCGGCGCCCGCGTCGAGGCGACGCTCGCCGCTATCGACAGGGCGCGGGTTGAGGCTGCGCGGGCAGCCGAGGCGGCCCGCCGCACCGGGGTTGTCGCTGCGTTTCTCGTCGCCGCGTCGCTGCTGGTCAGCGCCGCCGGGGCCTTCTGGGCGGCGCAGATGGGTGGCAACCACCGGGACGGCAAAATCGCCTTCGGCGACGTATTTCGCCGGGCCTGAACGGGAAGGAGAACCGACATGTTTCGTGCCCTGGGACTTTGGCTGCTCGGCGTACCGATCTGGCTGATCATCATCATCCTGCTGTTCATCCACCGCTGAGCGACAGGCCTGCCGGCGCGCGTAGAGGGGAGAACCCCGAACGCCCGCCGCCCTGTCGCAGCGGGACTCACCTAGTCGGAGAGCTGCCGCCCCGCGCCCCCCAGCGGCGCAAACAGCTGCGCGATGCGGGCCGTCCCGATGCCATCCTCCAGCTGCTCGAACAGCGCCGCGAAGGCTCCCTCCACATCGTCCGAGAGCGGCAGGTCGACGGCGGACTCGACCTTGTGCCAGCGCCGCACGGCATCGAGCGTGAAGCTCGCCGCGAACACCAGCCGATCCCCGTTCGGCGCCGGTCGCATGTCGACCCGCAGGTAGCCGCAGCGATCGAGGTTGCGCGACAGGAAACGGCTCTTGTGGCGGGCGAAGGCGCTTGCCGTGTCCGTGTCGAACGGTGGCATGGAAGGCTGCTCAGTCATCGGTGGCCCCCGACCTGCTGCGAGGCATCGACGCTACGGAGCCACTATGGCCTGCTCTGGACTGCATTGCGGCGGAATGGCGATGCAGACAATTGCACCGATCCGTCGGGCCTGGAGCCCTGCCCCGGCCGTCGGGCGGTCTGCGGGTCCCCCCGCCTTCAGCCCTTCATCTTGAGGTAGGCGTCCACCAGCCCGCGCGTCGAGCTGTCGTGGCCCGTCGCCTTTTCCGTCCCCTGCACCTTGGGCAGCAGCGCCTTGGCGAGCTGCTTGCCCAGTTCAACGCCCCACTGGTCGTAGGAGTTGACGCCCCAGATTGTGCCCTGGACGAACACCTTGTGTTCGTAGAGCGCCACGAGGCTGCCCAGCCGCTCCGGCGTCAGCTTGGGATAGATCAGGGTGTTGGACGGCCGGTTCCCCGGGAACAGCTTGTGCGGCGTCAGCGCCTTGATCCGGGCCTTGTCGAGCCCCTGCGCGGTGAGTTCGGCCACCACCTCGTCCTTGCTCTTGCCCAGCATCAGTGCCTCGGACTGCGCGAAGACGTTGGCCACCAGCTTGTCGTGGTGCGGCGGCATCGCCTCGTGCGGCTGCGCGGCGACGAGGAAATCCACCGGGATGACGTCGGTGCCCTGGTGGATCAGCTGGTAGAAGGCATGCTGGCCATTGGTGCCCGGCTCGCCCCAGATGATCGGGCCGGTGGGATAGTCGACCGGCTTGCCGGCGAGCGTCACCGATTTGCCGTTGCTCTCCATGTCCTGCTGCTGCAGGTAGGCGGCAAAACGGGAGAGCCGCTGGTCGTAGGGCAGCACGGCGTGGGTCGAGAACCCCCAGGCGTTGCGATACCACACCCCCAGCAGTCCCATGATCACCGGCAGGTTCTTCTCCAGCCTGGTCTTGAGGAAGTGCTGGTCCATTTCGTAGGCGCCCTGGAGGAACGCCTCGAAAGTGTCGAATCCCACCGCGATGGCGACCGGCAGGCCGATGGCCGACCACACCGAATAGCGGCCGCCGACCCAGTCCCAGAAGCCGAAGATGCGCTCCGCCTTGATGCCGAAATCGGCGCAGGCCTTGAGATTGGTGGAGAGCGCCGCGAAATGCTCGGGCACCGCCGCCTCGCCCAAAGCGTTGGCGATCCAGGCGCGGGCCGAGGCCGCGTTGGTCATCGTCTCGTCGGTGGTAAAGGTCTTCGACGCGACGATGAACATCGTCCGCCTCGGGTCGAGCCGCTTCAGCGTGTCGTGCATGTGCGCGCCGTCGACATTGCTGACGTAGTGGGCGCGCAGGTCGGCGCGGGTATAGGGCTCGAGCGCCAGCGTCACCATCACCGGCCCGAGATCGGAGCCGCCGATGCCGATATTGACCACGTCGGTGAAGCTCTCGCCGGTCGCCCCCTTGAGCGAACCGTCGCGGACCTGCTCGGAAAAGGCCTTCATCGCCGCCAGCACGGCGCGCACCTCGGGCATCACATCCTTGCCGTCGATCCTGACCGGCTTGCTCCCCCGGTAGCGCAGCGCCATGTGCTGCACGGCGCGATCCTCGGTCGTATTGATGTGCTCCCCGGCCCACATGGCGTTGCGCCGCTCCTCGACACCGGCGGCGCGAGCGAGGTCGAACAGCGCACTCATCGCCCGCTCGTCGATCCGGTTCTTGGAGTAGTCGAGCAGCAGGTCGCCGGCCTTGGCCGAGAACGTCTTGAAGCGATCGGGATCGGCCGCGAACAATTCGCGCA
>NZ_JAYRYM010000152.1:0-9359 GCF_041917035.1 Devosia sp.
GCTCGCCCTTCGTGCTGATCCTGCTCGCGGCGGCGCTTCTGTCCTTTCTGGTCGGAGAGGGCGATCAGGCGCTGATCATCGTGGCCATCGTGCTCGCCAGCTCGCTGCTCGGCTTCTTCCAGGAATATCGGGCCGCACACACGGTCGCGGTCCTGCGCTCGCGCCTCAAGACGCTGGTGCGGGCCCGCCGCGACGGCGCAGTTCGGGATGTGGCGATCGGCGATATCGTCCCCGGTGATGTCATCGAGCTCAAGGCCGGCAGCATGATTGCCGCCGACGGCTGGCTGATCGAAGGGCTGGCGCTGCATGTCGACGAGGCGCCGCTGACGGGGGAGTCGTTTCCGGCGGCCAAGCTGGCTGCCGTGCCCGGGCGCCCCATGGACGCCGCGCACCTGGTGCATATGGGGACCTCCGTGCGCAGCGGCACCGGACAGATGGTCGTCGCGGTCACCGGCGCGGCCACCCAGTACGCGCGCATAGCGGCTTCGGCGCGCGGGCTGGAGGAGGAGACGAGCTTCGCCCGCGGGGTGCGCCGCTTCGGACTGATGATGACGCAGGTCATGGTGGCCATCGTCGTGCTGGTGCTGCCGATCAACCTGCTGCTCGACCGGCCACTGCTCGATTCGCTGCTGTTCTCCGCGGCTCTGGCCGTCGGCCTCACGCCGGAACTGCTGCCGGCGATCGTGACGGTGACGCTGGCGCGCGGAGCGGCGCAGCTGGCGAAGGCGGGAGTCCTCGTCAAACGGCTGGTGGCCATTGAGAATCTCGGTGCAATGGAGGTGCTGTGCACCGACAAGACCGGCACCCTGACCGAGGGCCGCCTTGAGCTCAAGCAGGTGGTGGACCTCGGTGGCACCGAGGCGGACACGGCCCGGTGGGCCTGGCTCAACGCGCAGTTCCAGAGCGGGCTGCCCAATCCGCTCGACGAGGCGATTCTGGCCGGTCTCGCCCCGGCGACGGGCTTCGCCCGGCTCGGCGAGGTGCCGTACGATTTCGAGCGGAAGCGCCTGTCGGTGCTGGTCAGGGGCGACGGCGGCCCGGTGCTGGTCTGCAAGGGCGCGGTGAGCGAGGTGCTGGCGCAGACCAGCCATGTGCGAGACGGCGCCGGACGGCGCGAACTCGACGCGGTCGGGCGGCAGGCCGAAGAGCAGCGCCTGCGCGAGTGGAGCGGCCGGGGCCTGCGCGTCATCGCGGTAGCGATCCGCGAGATGGACGGCGCAACCGGTGCCGGCGTGGCGGATGAGGTCGGCCTGACTCTCGCCGGTTACCTGCTGTTCGCCGACCCCATCAAGGCCGGCGTCGGCGCGACCATCGCGGCCCTCAAGGAGCGTGGCGTGGCGCTCAAGATCATCACCGGCGACAACCGGTTCGTGGCCGGAGAGGTTGCCGCGGCGGTCGGCCTCTCGAATCGGTCGATCCTCACCGGAGCCGATCTCGACCGGCTCAACCGTCGACGCCTTGCGCAGCGGCTCACCCATACCGAGGTCTTCGCCGAGGTGACCCCGGACCAGAAGGAACGGCTGATCGAGGCGTTTCGCCGGGCCGGCAAGGTGGTCGGCTATCTCGGCGACGGGATCAACGACGCCCCGGCGCTGCGCGCCGCCGATCTCGGCATATCCGTCGACACTGCGGTAGACGCGGCGCGCGAGGCCGCCGACGTGGTGCTGCTCGAGCGCGACCTGGGCGTTTTGCTCGCAGGGGTCATCAGCGGCCGGGCGAGCTTTGCCAACACCATGAAGTACGTGGCCATCACCACCAGCGCAAACCTGGGCAACATGCTGAGCATGGCCGTCGCCTCGATGCTGCTGCCGTTCCTGCCGCTGCTCGCCAAGCAGGTGCTGCTCAACAACTTTCTCTCCGACCTGCCGCTGCTGATGGTATCGACGGACAGAGTGGACGCAGATGTGCTGCAGCGGCCGGGGCGCTGGGACTTTCCGGCGCTGCTGCGCTCGATGCTGTCGTTCGGGCTGGTGAGCTCGGTCTTCGACGGGCTGACCTTCGTGCTGCTGCTGGCGCTGTTCGGCGACAACCCCGCCGCGGTACAGACCGGCTGGTTCCTCGAATCGCTGCTCACCGAACTCGCCATCATCTACGTGATGCGCACCCGGCGCCCCTTCTATGCCAGCACGCCCGGGCCATGGCTCGCCACCACCTCCGTTGCGGTGGCAGCCGTCGCCATTGCGCTGCCCTACCTGCCGCTCGGGCCGGCCACCGGCTTCGTGGCGCTGCCGCCGGCCGTCGTCCTGCTGCTGATGCTCATCGTTCTCGCCTATGCCGGCGCGTCGGAACTGCTGAAGCGCTGGCAGGCGGGTCACACGAGGTCGAGCGCGATCTCGACGACGGGGCGGACATCATCCTGAGGCAGGCGCCGGAAGCCGAGCTCGGCGGCGAACTCCAGCATCGCGGCATTCTCGCGCAGGACGAGGCCGGTCAGGCGCTTGAGCCCGTCGGCGCGGGCATAGGCGATCAGCCGCTCGATGAGGACCGTGCCGAGACCGCGGCCATGCAGGTCGGAGCGCACGAGGATGCCGAACTCGGCGGTCTCGTGATCCGGGTCGGAACTGTAGCGCGCGATCCCGGCCAGGATGCCGGTCGCCTCCTCGAGGGCGACGAAGGCGATGTCGCGGTCGTAGTCGAGCTGACTGAGGCGCACGAGTAACTCGCTGGAAATGGTCCGCATGGGGGTGAGGAAGCGAAGCCGCAGGTCCTCCGCCGTGACGCGGGCGAGAAACTCGGGGTAGAGCAGGGCGTCGGCCGGACGGATCGGCCGCAGCCGGTATGGGGATCCGCCGCAGGTCGCGGAGCTGTCCCAGCCGGTGGGGTAGGGGCGGATGACCAGCCCGGGGTGCGGCGAAGGCGTGCCGATGCGCGCCGGATCGATCTCGATGCGCGCGTCGAGCGCGATGGCACCGGTCTCGTCGGCCAGCAACGGATTGATGTCGGCAGCGACGACCGCAGGGAAATCGATCGCCAGCTGGCTGAGGCCGAGCAGGGCGGCAATGATCGCCGGTCGGTTCGCGGGCGGGCGGTCGCGGTAGCCGGCCAGGAGCCGTGCGATGCGGGTCGCGTCGATCATGTCGCCGGCGAGGACGTCGTCGAGCGGCACGAGGCCGGTGGCGGTGTCGGCAAGGATCTCGACGGCGGTGCCGCCGGCCCCGAACAGCACGATCGGGCCGAAGCTGGGATCGGTGCTGAGGCCGACCAGCAGTTCATGGGCACCGGGGCGCCTGACCATGGGCTGCACGGCGAAGCCGTCAAGGCCGCCTTCGGGATGGGCGGCGGCGACGCGCGCGGCGATCTGCTCGGCGGCGGCGCGTGCCGCCTGGGGCGTGGCGAGGCCGAGGACGACGCCGCCGATATCGGATTTGTGCGTGATGGTGCGCGACAGCAGCTTGACCACCACGGCGGCATTGGCCCCGAGCAGCGAGGCGGCGGCACGCTCTACGGCGGGTGCGTCGGCGGCGACGATGATTTCGGGGACCGCGATGCCGTAGGCGGCGAGAACCGACTTCGCCTCCGGCTCGGTGAGGACCCGACGCCCGTCGGCGGCGGCGCCGGCGATGATCCGAGCCGCGGCGTCACGGTCGACACGCGCCTCGCCGGTCACGCCGGGGACGCGCTCGAGGCGCTGGCGCAGGCCCGACCAGCGGGTGAGCAGCGAGACTGCCTCGGCTGCGGCGGATGGGGTGTCGGCCGTGGCGATACCGGCGCGGCGGAGCACGCCGCGGGCGGGTTCCGCCGCCTCCTTGCCGAGCCAGCAGGCGAGCAGCGGCTTGCCCTCGACCATGCCGCGCTTGGCCAGAGCGCCGACCGCTTCGGCCGCAGCATAGGGCGATGCCAGCGCGGTGGGGCAGTTCATGGCTAGGATGACGTCGACGCCGGCGTCGCGAGCGACGGCCGAAACGGCGGCGGTGTAGCGTTCCGGCGGCGCATCGCCGATGATGTCGACCGGGTTGCCGTGCGACCAGGTCGAGGGCAGGGCGGCATCGAGGGCGGCCCGGGTTTCGACCGACAAGTCTGCGAGCTTGCCGCCTTCGTCGAGGAGGCCATCGACGGCGAGCACGCCGGCGCCGCCGCCATTGGTGACGATGGCGAGCCGACCCGATCCGAGCGGCGGGAAGCGCGAGGTGACCTCGGCGGCATGGAAGAGGTCTTCGAGGTCGTTCACCCGGATCACGCCGGCACGGCGCAGGGCCGCATCGATGACATTGTCGGCACCGGCGAGCGCGCCGGTATGTGTCATGGCCGCCTTGGCCGCTTCCTGGTGCCGGCCCGGCTTGACGGCGATCACCGGCTTGACCCGGGCGGCGGCGCGCGCCGCCGACATGAACTTGCGCGGCGCGGTTATCGATTCGAGGTAGATCAGGATCGAGTCGGTGTCCCGATCGGCGGCCATCCAGTTGAGACAGTCGCCGACATCGACGTCGGCCATGTCGCCGAGCGAGAGGATCTGCGAGAAGCCGACCCCCTCCGTCGCGGCCCAGTCCACGATCGAGGAGACAATGGCACCAGATTGGGAGATCAGCCCCAGCCGACCCGCTCGCGGCGCGAGATGGGCAAAGCTGGCATTGAGCGCAACCAGCGGCGACAGCAACCCGATGGTATTCGGCCCGACGATGCGCATCAGCGAGGGCCGCGCGGCATCGAGCATCTTCTGGCGCAATCCGTCGGTCGTGCCGACACCAGCGGTGATGACGACGGCGCCGGCGCAGCCGCGCGCGGCGAGCTCGGCGACGAGGTCGGGCACGGAAGCGGGCGGCGTCATGACGACGGCAAGGTCGGGCGCCTCGGGCAGGTCGGCGATCCGCCGGTAGCACCTGAGGCCGTTCAGCTCACCGTACTTGGGATTGACCGGATAGATCGCTCCGCGGAAGCCTCCGGCAATGACATTGGCAAGGACGACGGCACCGACCGACCCCTGCCGCGCCGAAGCGCCGACCAGCGCAACCGAGCGGGGACGGAAACTGGGCTCGAGATTGCGGACGGTCATGGGTGTTCTCCGAGACAGAGTCAGGTGCGAGGTGGGCAGCATGGCTTGTGGCGCTGCCACGGCGGACCCACCTTGACACAGGTCAATGAGCCAAGCGTGACCCAAGCTTGCGCAAGATCAAGCCCGGGGTGGTGCGGCGGTGCTTGGATCGGTGGACGAGAGGAGACGGCGGATGAACAGCCTGGTGCTCTACTACTCCAATACCGGCAACACGCAGAAGGTCGCCCAGGTCCTCGCAACCGAGCTTGGCGCGGACCTTGGCGAGATCACCTGCGACCAGTATCTGAGCTTTCCGGGCCGGTTGCTGATGGCGCTCGACGTCTTCACCCGGCGAAGGCCGCGCATCGATCTCGTGGTGAAGCCGTCGGCGCAGTACGACCTGGTGGTGATCGGCGGGCCGGTCTGGGCGGCGCGACCGTCGCTGCCGCTGGCGGCCGCGATCGAGCGGGGCGGCTTCGGCGGGGCAGCGCTGGCGCACTTCGTCACCTGCAGCGGCACGTCGCCCAAATGGCCACCGGAGCGGGCCATTGCCGAGATGGAGAGCCTGTCGGATGTGCCTCCGCTGGCGACCCATATCTTCCGTGAGGCCGGGATTGCCTCGGGAGCGTTTCGTCAGGAAGCAGCAGGGTTTGCCGCAGAACTCCGCGCGGCCATGTCGCCCGCTGCGTGATGTCGGTATGCTCGGGGCTGCGTCGGCGTGACGTCCCTTAGCCCCGATTGCCCCGCGTGCCCTGAACGGAACGGCCTTGGTCGCAAATGCTGCCGTTCACGTGTATCAACGAACAGTGCCGGTCCGTCGCGGCCGACCCATATCGCCCAGGAGAAGAGGAATGCGTCCCGATCACATGCTGCAGGAGGCTGTGCAACAGCAGCTGGATTTCGAGCCGAGCATCGATGCCAGTCACATCGGCGTGGTCGCCCGCGATGGTGTGGTGACGCTGACCGGGAGAGTCGGCAGCCGTGCCGAGCGGGCCACGGCCGAGCGGGTCGCCTGCTCGGTCAAGGGGGTCAAGGCGGTGGTTGACGGGATCACCGTGGAGTTGCCCGGTGAACGCCGCACGTCCGACGAGCAACTGGCAGAGCGGGCCTACGCGCGGCTTGCCTCAAATGTCTCGGTGCCGCTCGACCGCATCAAGCTCGCCGTGCGCGACGGTGTCGTGACACTGCGCGGCGATGTCGACTGGCAGTACCAGCGCCAGGCCGCACTGCAGGATCTGCACCACCTGCCGGGACTGCGCGACGTGCAGGACGAAATCGCCATCAAGCCGCCGGTCGAGGCGGTGGCCGTCCACGACAAGATCCGCGACGCGCTGGCCCGCATCACCCTGGTCGAGGCCGACAACGTGCGGGTCGAGGTCAAGGGCAGCGTGGTCACGCTCAGCGGACAGGTGGCCTCCTGGCACGAGAAGGGCATAGCCGAGAGCACCGCCTGGTCGGTGCCCGGCGTGTCTCGGGTCGATAACCACATCGCGGTCGTCTGACACGGCGTGCCGACGCTGAACGAGGGGCGGCTCGGGGCCACCCCACTTGGCGCATTCGCGGTCCGGCGCGCTCAGGCCTGCGGCAGGCTGGCCTCGGCCGCGGCGATCTGGCGCTTCACCTGGGCGAAGCTGTCCGGGGTCACGGAGATCGAGTGAATCCCGGCCTCGACCAGGAAGCGGGCGAACTCGGGATGATCGGACGGGGCCTGTCCGCACAGCCCGATCTTGGCGCCGGCCTTGCGCGCTTCGCCGATGACGTTGGCAATCATCCACTTGACCGCCGCGTCCTGCTCGTCGAACAGCCCGGCCAGTTCGCCCGAGTCGCGGTCGACACCGAGCGTGAGCTGGGTCAGGTCGTTTGAGCCGATCGAGAAGCCGTCGAAACGGCGGGCGAACTCGGCGGCGAGGATGACGTTCGAGGGGATCTCGCACATCACGTAGACCTGCAGGCCGGCCTCGCCGCGCGCGAGGCCGAACTCTGCCATGGTTTCGAGCACCTTGTCCGCCTCACCGGTCGAGCGGCAGAACGGGATCATAACCACGACATTGGCGAAGCCCAGTTCCTCGCGCAGCCGCTTGATCGCCTTGCATTCGAGCGCAAAGCCCTCCCGGTAGCGCGGGGAGTAGTAGCGCGAGGCCCCGCGGAAGCCGATCATCGGGTTCTCTTCGCCGGGCTCGAACTCGGCGCCGCCGACGAGGCCGGCATACTCGTTGGTCTTGAAGTCGCTCATCCGCACGATCACCGGCTTGGGGTAGACGGCGGCGGCGATGCGGGCGAGGCCGCGCGAGAGCTGATCGACGAAATACTCGGACTTGTCGGCATAGCCGGCGGTGAGGGCGGCGATCTCGGCCTTGGCCGCCTCGTCCTTGAGGCTGTCGAACCGGACGAGGGCCATCGGGTGGACGCGGATGGCATTGGAGATGACGAACTCCATGCGGGCGAGGCCGACGCCGTCGGCGGGCAATTGCCACCAGCGGAACGCGGCGCCCGGATTGGCGAGGTTGAGCATCACCTGGGTGCGCGTCTCGGGCAGGGCGGTCACGTCGAGTGTTTCGGCATGATAGGTGGCCGTGCCCTCGTAGACGAACCCTTCGTCGCCCTCCGCGCACGAGATCGATACCTCCTGGCCGGTATGGAGCAGGTGGGTCGCTTCGCCCGTGCCCACCACGGCCGGAAGGCCGAGCTCGCGGCTGACGATGGCCGCGTGCGAGGTCCGGCCACCATGATCGGTGACGATGGCGGCGGCGCGCTTCATCACCGGCACCCAGTCCGGGTCCGTGGTCGAGGTGACGAGCACCGAGCCATCGATGAACTGGTCGATATCCTTGACACTCTCGATCAGGCAGACTTGTCCCGAGACCACGGCGTCGCCGATGGCGATGCCCTTGGTGAGCACCTTGCCCTTCTGGTCGATCTTGTAGCTCTTGAGTGCGCCGGCGGCACGCCGGGACTGCACGGTTTCGGGGCGAGCCTGGACGATGAACATCTCGCGGGTTTCACCGTCGCGGGCCCATTCCATGTCCATCGGGCAGCCATAGTGCGTCTCGATCGTCGTCGCCCATCGCGCCAGCGTCAGGATCTCCCCGTCGTCGAGGACGAAGGCGGCACGCTCGGCCTTGGAGGTCGGCACGTTGCGGGTCGGCTGCTCGCCGGTGGCGTAGATCATCTTGATCGCCTTCTCGCCGCGTGTCTTGGCGGTGATGGGGGTCAGGGCGGCATTGCCGAGCAGCGGCTTGAAGACCTGGTATTCGTCGGGGTCGACCGCCCCCTGGACCACGTTCTCGCCCAGCCCCCAGGCGGCGTTGATCAGCACCACCTTGTCGAAGCCGGTCTCGGTGTCGATGGAGAACATCACGCCGGAGCCGCCGAGATCGGACCGCACCATCTGCTGCACGCCGATCGAGAGAGCGACCTTCATCTGGTCGAAGCCCTTGGCCTTGCGATAGCTGATGGCCCGGTCGGTGAACAGCGAGGCGTAGCAGCGGCGGCAGGCATCCATTAGTCCGGCTTCGCCGCGGATGTTGAGGAACGTCTCCTGCTGTCCGGCAAAGCTTGCGTCTGGCAAGTCCTCGGCAGTGGCGCTGGAGCGTACCGCGACGTCGACCTCCGCCTTGCCGGCCCGGCGCGACAGCTCACGATAGGCCTCGGCGATCTGGCGCGCGATGTCGGCGGTGAAACGACCCTTGAGGATGAGGGCGCGGATCGCGGCCCCGGTTTCGGCGAGGGTGGCATGCCCCGCCTCCCAGTCGCCGACGAGGGCACCGATGGCCGCGCGCAGGCCGTTCGAGTCAATGAAGGTCCAATAGGCATCGGAGGTGGTGGCAAAACCGGGCGGCACCTTGATGCCCTTTTCGCCCAGCGTCTTCACCATCTCGCCCAGGGATGCGTTCTTGCCCCCGACCAGTGCGACATCGGTGCGACGAAGGTTCTCGAACCACTCGATCGTGGTGGCGGCTTTGACCATGATACATTCTCCGGTGCAATGGCTCGAGCGCGGCTCGAGGGGGTGCAGATTGACCTGCGCAGGAGCCTGACGCCGATCGGCGCCGGCCTCTTTGATCAGGGTCAAATTGCTTCCGACGCGGCCGTCGCATGATACTCGTGCCAGTGGGGGATCGCCCCTTGGAGGCTGAAGGACGAGAGATGAACGAGAATTCCAGGCAGGCCTTGGTCGGCGCGATCGGCGGCACCTACATCAGCCTTGCGCTCACCGACATCGATGAGTTGAGCGTGTCGAACTTTGCGCTGCTCAGCACCGGGGATTTCTCCAATCCGATGCAGGCGATCGAGCGGTACCTGAAGTCGGTTCCGCGTTGCCCCGACAAGGTGGGCCTGGCCATTGCGGGGACGGTGCACGACACCAAGGCGCATATGCATCACCGGCCCT
>NZ_JAYRYM010000153.1:0-9347 GCF_041917035.1 Devosia sp.
AGGTACGGCGCCGACGCGGGCCTGGCGGAGAAACTCGAGGTCGTCGTCGCAGATCGTTTCGACGCCGTGACCTGGAGCCGCGGTCCGGTCTTTGCCCACCATGACCTGCATCCCGGCAACGTGCTCGTGGAGCGCGATGTCACGGGCCAGCTGCGGCTGGCCGGGCTCATCGATTTCGGCAATGCCCGCGCCGCCGATGCCGTCTCCGACCTTGCCAGCAGCCTGTTCTTCACCGAGCACGAGATGCCAGGTTCGACCCAGCACATCCTCGCAGGCTACGGGTCCGTCGATCACCCGGACCCGGCGGGCGCGCTGTGGTTCTACACGCTGCACCACCGGCTGGTGATGTGGTGGTGGCTGCGCCATGTGGGCGTCATTGCGGACGGCGAAAGGCACGACCTGATCCGCGATCTCGAGGCGATGGCGGACGCGTCCGGCCCGCGGTAGCGGCCTAGGCCCCGGCGAGCAACCGGACGAGCCAGACGATGAGGCCGAGCGACAGGGCAGGCAGGCCGATGCCAAGCAGCAGCCGGGTCGGCCGGGGGAGGGGACTCGGTTGCGTCGCGAGGATCATCACCACGACGGCAATCAGGTAGGCGGGGACGACGAGAAACGCCCACCAGCCGCTGGCCAGCCCCAGCAGCGCCGCGCAGAACACGAGACCGGCGAGTGCAGCGAGGCGCGTCACGCCGGCGGCCCGGTCGCCGGACGATGACAGCAGCCCGGCAAGTCCCTCGAGAGGCGATCGCGGGCCGCAGACGATCTCACGCATGGTACACTGCTCCGCCGAACGAATCCTGCAGCCATGGTCGAGCCTGAGGCCCGGCCGCACAAGGCGCGGCAGGGCCGATCAACAGCTGCGCCCGTGGCCTGTGGATGATCGGCCGGGCCGCGTGTCACGCGCGCGGGATGGCCCGGCCCTCGACATAGTGGCCGTAGAGCGTGGTGAGGATGCTCACCCCGACCAGCATCTTCACCCAGTCCGTGCCGAGCGTCCAGATGAGGCTGAGGATCCGGCCGAGCGGTCCGGCATATGCGAACAGGATGGCCGGCAGATCGATGATGAGGGCGGCGATCGCCGAGACGATGGCGAGAACCACGATGGCGCCGCTGGCCCCCTTGGTCGCCTCCCAGGCGGCCCCGAAGGTGAGCGGCTTGCCGATGGCGCTGGCCGGCAGCACCGGCGCCAGCCGGTAGCCGACGATCAGCGCCGCCGCGAGCGCCAGCACGCCGGCGACGAAGGCCAGCGGCGGGGCGACCAGCACCAGCAGCCCGGCGACGGTCCCGACGACCACCCCGGTGATGACGCACAGGATGCCGATGCCGAGCGACAGGAGCGCATAGGAGAACAGCCGGCCGCCATCGAAGGCCGGGAACTGTCCCTGCGGCTGCTCATCGAGCAGCACGTAGCGGTGCCAGGCAACCGCGATCCAGACGAAGGCGACGAGCGCGAGGATGCCGGTGGCGACGGCAACCGGCGCCATGGCCAGCGCCGCCTCGGGATCGACCACCTGATTGCGCCCGGTCGGGAACATCAGGCCGAGGATGAGGCTCGGTATGGCGTAGATGAGGTACAACAGGCCCGAGAGCCGCAAGGCATTGCGCCAGTCCCCGAGGACCAGGCGAACCGAATGCATGAACACAGAAACACCCACGACGTGCCCCCTATCTGTTTCGCTGGCAATGAGCGCAATTGTACGTGACCCGGGGGGAGGCTAGTGCAAGCTCAAGAGTCGCGGAAGCTTGCAGAGCCGAAATAGTCGCGAGGGACACCGCTCGTGCCGGCTGTCGTATCAGCTGCAGGTGACGACGAGCCCGTCGCGCCCGGTGAAGCGGAACAGCGTCCGGCCGGCCTCGTCCGTGCCGAAGGCGCCGCCGAGGCCGAGTTCGCGCAGCGGACCGCTCAACGGGTTGATGTCCGTGCCGGCGGAGGCCACCTGGCCCGAGCCGGACGAACCGCCGGCCGCGGTGAACGCATAGTCTCCGGCAACGAGCAGGGTGAGTTCGCCGAACGGCGCCCCATCCGCAGCGACGCACGCATAGACGCCGGGCGGCGGAAACTGCGCCAGGGCGGGAGTGGCGAAGAGGACGAGGGCGACGAGGAGCGGGACGCGCATGCCGCGAGTGTGGCGCAGTCCGGCGGGAATGCCAAGGACACCCGGGCGCCGGAGACAGCCTAGACCGGCGGCATGAGGCCGTCGGGGCGGTTGCGGGCGGGCTTGAACGGCGCCATGCCCTCGTTGGCGAGCTGGTCGGCGCGCTCGTTCATCTCGTCGCCATTGTGGCCCTTGACCCAGTGCCAGTTGATCGTGTGGCGCTGCGTGGCGGCGTCGAGCGCCTGCCAGAGCTCGACATTCTTGACCGGCTTCTTGTCGGCGGTGCGCCAGCCGTTCTTCTTCCAGCCGTGGATCCACTTGGTCAGCCCGTCCTTGACGTAGCTGCTGTCGGTATGCAGTTCGATGTCGCAGGGGCGCTTCAGCGCGTTCAGCGCCTCGATGGCGGCGGTCAGCTCCATCTGGTTGTTGGTGGTGAGCGAAGCGCCGCCCTTCAGCTCCTTGACCGTCTCGCCATATTGCAGCACCGCGCCCCAGCCGCCCGGACCGGGATTGCCCGAGCAGGCGCCGTCGGTATGGATGGTGACGTGGCTCACGGACTTCGGCTCACGAGCCTGCGCCGACCGCCGCCGGACGGTCGTAGCGATACCACTCGCAGTGGTGGCCGTGATCGTTGTCGCCGGTGTGGGTGTAGACGCCGCCCAGCTTGCGCAGCACCTTGAGCGAGTTCTCGTTGCGCACGTCGGCGAGGCCGATGAAGTGATCGCGGTCGGTCTCGCGCCAGTACCAGTCGCGCAATGCGCTCGCCGCCTCGAAGACGTAGCCGTTGCCCCAGAACTCGGGATAGAGCGAATAGCCGATCTCGGGCACCTCGTCGGGCCCGTAGACGCCGAAGCCGCAGCGCCCGACGAGCACGCCATCCGCCTTGCGGGTGACCCGCAGCTTGCCCATCTTCAGCCGGTCGAACAGCTCGATCCAGTGGGCGAGGGCGGCATCCATCTCCGCCGTCGTCCACGGCCGGCCGTGCTCGGTGAGGTAGCGCGCCACCACCGGGTCGCCGTGCAGGCGGTAGAGATCGCCGATCTGGTCCGCCCGCCAGCCGGAGAGCACCAGCCGGTCGGTCTCGAGAAGCGTCAGGTCGGTCATGCTGCGGGCTGCGTCCTCAGTTCGCGGGGCAGGTTGAAGACGATGGTCTCCCGCTGCGCCCCGCTGGCCGACACCCGGATGTCGAAGCGCTGCGCGAAGGCCTCGACCACCTCGTCGACCAGCGTCTCGGGAGCCGACGCGCCGGCGGTGATGCCGAGGCGCGAGATGCCGGCAAAGCGCGACCAGTCGATGAGGTCGGCGCGCTCGACCAGCGCCGCATTGGCGCAGCCGGCGCGCTGCGCCACCTCGACGAGACGCACCGAATTGGAGGACTCGGGCGCACCCACGACGATCATCGCATCGACCAGCGGCGCGACGCGCTTGACCTCTTCCTGCCGGTTGGTGGTGGCGTAGCAGATGTCTTCCTTGTGCGGCAGCGCGACCGCCGGGAAGCGCCGGCGCAGCACCTCGACGATGGCCGAGGTGTCGTCGACGCTCAACGTCGTCTGCGTCACATAGGCGAGCTTTCCCGGATCGCGCGGGGCGAACGCCTCGGCATCCTCGACCGTCTGGATCAGCGTGATGGCGCCCTCGGGCAATTGCCCCATGGTGCCGATCACCTCGACGTGGCCGGCATGGCCGATCAGGACGATCTCGCGGCCCTCGGCGAAGTGACGGTTGGCCTCGATGTGTACCTTGGAGACCAGCGGGCAGGTGGCATCGAGAAAGAACATGTCGCGTGTCCGCGCGTCCTCGGGCACCGACCTGGGCACGCCGTGGGCGGAGAACACCACCGGCGCGCCGGTATCGGGGATCTCGTCGAGCTCCTCGACGAACACTGCGCCCTTCTGGCGCAGGCCATCGACCACATACTTGTTGTGCACGATGGCATGGCGGACATAGACCGGGGCACCGTAGCGCTCGAGCGCCAGTTCGACGATCTGGATGGCGCGATCGACGCCGGCACAGAAGCCGCGCGGGGCGCACAGGGTGATATCAAGCTGCGGCCGTGTTTGCATGTGCAAGCAGATGCTTGCTGCGCCACGACAAGTCAAGTGTTGCGACAGCCGGAGGCGCCCGGCAATATGAGCGCGACAATCGGATGGTGTCCTCGTTGGCCCTGGCAGTGGAAATGTTCGCGGTCGCGCCCGCTACGGGCAAGGCGCACCTTTCCGCGGCCCAGGAGGTGCTGCTCGTCGGCAAGGCGCACTGGGTGCGCCGCGCCTACGAGGCGGGCCTGCCGGCGATCCCCACCATCGCCATCAGCCGCGCCGCCTGGATGGCCCTGCAGGAGGAGCGCCGCAGCAATGGCGACCGGCTGCGCACCCACTGGGTGGCCACGCTGTTCCGCCTGGTCGGGCGCGATGGGCGGCCGCCGCAACTGGTGGTGCGCACCTCGGCGGCGGCGCATTCCTCCGGGCTGATGCCCGGACGTCCGGGCCTTGCCGCCCCGGCCAGCGAGGCCGAGGCGGTCGATCCCACCCGGCCGCTCGGACGGGCCATCAGCGAAGCCTTCGACTCCTATCCGGCCGGAGCGGTGGCGGCGGAGCGGCAGATCGTCATCGTGCAGGCGATGGCGGAGGGCCGGCTCGAGCTCTTCCTCGCCCGCGACCTGCAGAGCGGGGCGCTCGGGCCGGCCCCGATCGGGACGGCGGCGCCGGGCCCCCTGCCGGAAGCCGCCAAGCGCCTCGCCGAGACCATGGATGCCGTTGCCGGCACGCACCTCGCCTGCCTCGTATCGGTGGAGGGCGAGGCGGTGCGACTGCTCTCGGCCCGCGTCGTGCAGGCCTCGGCCGGGGCCGAACTCGAGGCCGCCGTCGACCGTGTCGCGCGCGGCAGCTGGTCGCGCCAGGAGGCGGTGGTGCATATCGATCCGGCCCGGCTGCAGCAGATGCTGCATCCGCGCCTCAAGTCGCCCGAGGCGGCCGGCCTCGTTGCCTCCGGTCTGGGCGTGTCGCCGGGCGCGGCGAGCGGCGCGATCGTCTTCACCGCCGAGGACGCGGCGCGCCTCAAGGCACGCGGCCGGCACTGCATCCTCGTCGTCACCGAGACCGGCCCGACCGACATCGAGGGGATGAAGGCGGCGACCGGCATCCTGACCGCACGCGGCGGCATGACCAGCCACGCCGCCGTGGTGGCCCGCATCACCGGCAAGCCCTGCGTCGCCGGGGTGCGGACGCTGAGCGTCAACGTCGCCGAACTGACCTGCCGGATGGGCGACAAGGAGTTCCGCGCCGGCGACCGCATCACCATCGACGGCACGGACGGTTCGGTCTACCAGGGCGCGCTGCCGCTGGCGCAGCCCCATATCGGCGGCGCCATGGGCCAGCTGCTCGACTGGTCCGACGCCTCGCGGCAGGTCAAGGTCCGGGCCAATGCCGAGACGGTCGAGGCGGTGAACACGGCGCTGAGCTTCGGCGCCGAGGGGATCGGGCTGGCGCGTTCGGAGCACATGTTCTTTTCGCGCGAGCGCATGGTGGCGCTGCGCCGGCTGATCCTCTCCGAAGATGCCGAGGATCGGGCCAAGGCGCTGACCGGCCTCGTCGATTTCCAGACCGACGACTATTCGCGCATCTTCGTGGCGATGGCCGGGCGGCCGGTGACGGTGCGCCTGTTCGACCCGCCGCTGCACGAGTTCCTGCCGCGCAGCGACGAGGATATCGAGGAGACGGCGCAGTCGCTCGGCCTTGCCGTGCGCACCCTGCGGCTGCGGCTCGAGCGGATCGCCGAGATCAACCCCATGCTCGGGCATCGCGGCGTGCGCATCGCCATCACCTACCCCGAAATCCTCAAGATGCAGATCGAGGCCCTGTGCGCCGGCGTGCGCGCCGCTTCGGCCCGCCAGTCCGAACCGGTGACGCTGGAAGTGATGGTGCCGTTCGTCTCGACGGTCAGCGAAGTGGTCGAGGTGAAGCGGCAGGTCTACGCGCTGATCGCGCAGGCGGGGCTGCCGCAGGCGGCGCGCGACCGCTTCCAGTTCGGCACCATGATCGAGCTGCCGCGCGCCGTGCTGCGCGCCGAGGAGATTGCCGAGCATGTCGACTTCTTCTCGTTCGGCACGAACGACCTGACGCAGACCACCTACGGTATCTCGCGCGACGATGCGCCGGCGTTCCTGTCGGCCTACCAGCGCAAGGGCCTCTACGACTTCGATCCCTTCGTGACGCTCGACCAGAAGGGCGTCGGCGAGATGATTTCGATGGCGATCGAGCGCGGCAAGCGCGTCAACCCGACGCTGAAGATCGGCATCTGCGGCGAGCATGCGGGCGATCCGGCCTCGCTCGAGTTCTTCGCCCGTCTGGCGGTGGATTATGTCAGCTGCTCGCCCTACCGCGTGCCGGTGGCGCGGCTGACGCTGGCGCAATAGGCCCGCGTTTACCTCGCCCTAACCCTAAGGCCGCATTATTCCGGTCGTCGGCATTTGCGTCACAGTTTAACTGGAATGCCGGCGTCGTTTGTTGCGTACCCGCGTGGATAGTAAAGCGTACCGATGGCCCACTACCGGACCAACCCGTCGAACCGGGTCCGCCACGAACTGGCCTGGCTCAGGACGGTGGTGGCAGCGGCCCTGACGGTGCTCGCGAGCCTGGGGCTCACCAATGCCGCCGTCGCCCCCGACAACGCGCGGCCGGCCATCGCGGCCAAGGCGGCCGACGCGACCCCGCTCCTTTCGCAGGTCGGCGAAGACCTGATCATCACCGGCTCGATCGACCACCTGTTCGAGGGCCAGAGCTTTACCGGCACCAACCGCGCGCTGAAGACCGACCGGGCGCGCCCGGTGGTCGAGGTGATCGCGCTCAGCACCGGCTTCGAGGGCATTCGCCAGCGCATCGCCGCGCTGCGCCAGCCGAAGCTGCCGGCGCTGCCGGTGCCGGCGGCGCCCGAGGCCGTGCCGGTCGAGGCCGCCGGCCTGCCGATCGCCGTCGCCGCCATCGATCCCGCCCTGACCACGCCGGCGCTCGACGCCATCGACGCCCTCGCCGGCACCGCCGACGGCGTGCCGCTGCCCAGGACCATGTCGAGCAAGCTCGCCTATGCCCGCGCCGACCTGCCGGCCACCGTGTTCGACGGCTCGGTGCGCAACAAGGCGGGCACCAAGGTCTCCGACAAGGAGGTCTGGTGCATGGCCACGGCGATCTATTTCGAGGCGCGCAGCGAGAGCTACCGCGGCCAGGTGGCGGTGGGGCAGGTGGTGATGAACCGCGTCGCCCACCGGCTCTATCCCGGCACCATCTGCGGCGTGGTGTTCCAGAACCAGAACAAGCGCAATGCCTGCCAGTTCTCCTTCGCCTGCGACGGCATCCCCGAGCGCGTCACCGAGAAGAAGGCCTGGGACCAGGCCATGGCCATCGCCAAGGACGTCATCGCCGGCAAGGAATACCTCACCGAAGTAGGCTACTCGACCCACTACCACGCCACCTACGTCTACCCGCACTGGGCCCCGCGGATGAAGAAGAACACCAAGATCGGCCTGCACGTGTTCTACCAGTTCAAGCGCGGCTGGAAGTTTGGGTGAGACGAGGCGGGAACTACGCGGCAGACTGGTAAGCGCTGGCAGTGGCGTTGGCAGAAAGCACGCGATCGGAGGTTGCGGCGAGGATGGACCGAAACTCGGGCTTCGTTCCCTCGTAGTCGGCGAGTACCACCGTGGTGCGCGGGGGCATGGTGAGCCGACGCACATCGCCGAGCTTCAGGTTTGCGGAAGCGATCGATGGATAGGCCGGACTGACGTGCTCGAAAATGGACAGTCCACCACCCTCGGTACGAACGAGTGCGTCAAACTCCCATTCAGCGGTGACACCACGGACCGGGACATCGAAGGCCACCGCTTCTCCGAAGGCGGTGCGCACACGCTCCTCAAACATCTGTCGCGAACGCCTAATGCGTTCGTGCTCCACCGCGTATGCGCTTCGTTCGACAGTGCGCGCCGACGCAGACAGAACCGCTATCACTGCACCGGGCAGTTGCCCGCGCTCAACGCGAAGAACGAAGAACGCCCCGTGATCAAAGCCCACTCCCGTACGTGACGCCACTACCGGAGCCAGCTTGGAAAAAGCAAACGAGGCGCCCATCAGCTCGGCGGCCAGCGCACCATTGCCATCATCGGAGACGAAGAACGCCTCGCCGTCTCTGTCAATTCGAGCCACTGCAGCAGACCCGTTCGGATACGTAACTCCCGCCGCCACATACGCGGAGGTCTCCGAAGCCGACGCGTGCACAACCGCTCGCGCGACATCGTCGGCGAGGGCCTGCATGTCATCGTGGGCTAGACTAATCTCGGTTCCCATGGTGGCGATGGTATGCTCTCTATGTCGGGGCAACGCCAACGTTCGGCGCACAGCCTAAGATAGTCTCTGAAAGAATTGATTGCACGCGGTAGCTCGCACGCAACTCCTTTGTCGGTTTGGCGGAACACGCCAATGCCGCGATCGCGGTTCAGTTCAAACGGGTGCATCCGGTCCAGCAAGCGCTTCATGGCGTGGCCCGCCGGCGCGTTCGGCGGATTGTCATGAGGTCCTCTAGTCCTCCACTCGACGGGTTCCAGCCTAAGCAACGATGGCACACCGGCAATAAACACCTCCACCTGCCCATAGACCTCGCCGTGCATTTCATGTTTGGGGGTGTGAATCCGGAAAAACACCGAGCCGAGATCGCCGTCCACCTTCATTGCAGCTCGGTAGAAAAGTCGCGGATTGATGGAACTACCCTCCTCTGCCCAACCGGGCCAGTCGTCCAAGGTTTTTTCCGCGCGGCAAATCTCGCCGAGCCGCTCGATGAGCTTGACCTCTAGGTCTTGTTCCATCGCCAATGGGTGAGCGTTGACCGCTCAGAAGTCTAGGGCCCTGGTCCACTATCCACATCCGCAGCACCCTGATCGGGCGAACAGTCGGCGTCATTGCGTTGCTATCGCCGGTAAGGCGTGTGATCGGCTATTGCAGTTTGCAGGGGCGCGATCGCGACGGTCGAGGCGCCAGCACGCCCGTAGCTGATCGCCCCGTCCCATCGGCCGACCTGCCGTGCACCCCGCAATTTCGGGATGTGGGCCGGCATCGGCTGGTCGAGGCTCCCCCTGCGCATCGTCGATCCTGAAGCATCCGCGAACCCTGGACGGGTCAAATGCGTCGCGGCGCCGGGCAGCGTCACGCCCCAGAACGGAGGAGACATCATGAAGGGTATCATTCGTACGGCAACCGCGGCGCTTGCGCT
>NZ_JAYRYM010000154.1:0-9325 GCF_041917035.1 Devosia sp.
TCGCCATCGCCAATGGCGTGCAATATGGCCTCGGCTCGGGTCTGTGGACCAACAACCTGACGCGCGCCCACAAGATGGCCCGCGACATCCGCGCCGGCATGGTGTGGATCAACTGCTACAAGGTGGTCCATCCCGGCTCCCCTTTCGGCGGGGTGGGCGAGAGCGGCTACGGCCGCGAGATGGGCTTCGAGGTGATGCGCGAGTACACGCAGCCCAAGTCCGTCTGGGTCAATTTCGACTCGAGGATGCCGCCGCACTACGAACGCTAGGGCGGCAGCCCGGCCACCGAGGGATCGGAACATGGAATTCGTCTACAATGCCAATCCGTCGCGGGTGATCTTCGGCGCCGGCAGCCGGGCGAGGATCGCCGAGGAACTGGATCGGCTCGGCATCGGGCGGGCGATCGTCATCTCGACGCCCGACCAGTCGGCGCTTGCCGCGCAGATCGCGCGGGAGATCGGCGGCCGCGCCGGCATCATGTATCCCGGCGCGGTGCAGCACACGCCGGTGGAAGTGACGGAATCGGCGCTGCTCGCGGTCGGTTCGGTGCGCGCCGACGGCTGCCTCGCCATCGGCGGCGGCTCGACCACCGGGCTCTCCAAGGCCATCGCCTATCGCACCGACCTGCCGCAACTGGTGGTGCCGACCACCTTCGCCGGTTCGGAGATGACGCCGATCCTCGGCCAGACCGAGGCCGGCCGCAAGACCACGCTGTCGAGCCCGAAAGTGCTGCCCGAGACGGTGATCTACGATCCCGAACTGACGGTCACCATGCCGAGCTTCATCGCCGGGCCGTCGGGGATGAACGCCATCGCGCACGCGGTCGAGGCGCTCTACGCCAAGGACCGCAACCCGATCGTGTCGATGATGGCGGAGGCGTCGATCCGCGCGCTCGGCAAGGCCCTGCCGGTGCTGATGGACGAGCCCGGCAACGCGGCAGCACATGCCGAGGCGCTGTATGGGGCCTGGCTCGCCGGAGTCTGCCTCGGCGCGGTCGGCATGGCGATCCACCACAAGATCTGCCACACGCTGGGTGGCACGTTCAACCTCAACCATGCCGACATCCATGCGCTGATGATCCCGTACACCTCGGCATACAACCGCGAGGCGGCGCCCGAGGCGATGGCCCGGATCGCGGCGGCACTGGGCACCGAGGACGGGCCGACCGGCATCTACCGGCTGACGCAGCGGGCCGCCACCTGGCGGTCGCTCGCCGAGATGGGGCTGACCCAGGCGGCGCTCGACAAGGCGGCGGACATCGCCATGCAGAACCCGTACTACAACCCGCGGCCGGTGACGCGCGAGGGGGTGCGCGAGATGCTGCAGGCGGCGTTCGAAGGCCGGGCACCCTGAGGTCGCAAGTGGCGTATTTCTGTGTGCACGCCCTGGATCATGAGGACCGGCTCGAGGACCGCCTGCGCCTGCGCGAGAGCCATCGCGCGCGGCTGCGTCGGCACGACCACCCCGTCACGGTGCGCATCGGCGGGCCGCTGCTCGACGCGGCCGGCCGGATGATCGGCTCGCTGCTGGTCATCGAGGCGGCCGACCGCGAGGCGGTCGAGACCTATCTCGCCCACGACCCCTACGTGCTCGGGGGGCTCTATCGCGAGGTCGCGATCCACGCGTTCAACTGGGGCCTCGGCCAGCCGGAGGCGAGCCATGGCTGACGCGCTCACCAAGCCCGATCCGTTTCTGTGGCGCACGCGGCCGCGCGCCCCGCTGCCGGGAACGGTCCTCGCGCCGCTCAGCGAACTCGAGGACGGATCGGCGCGCGAATTCATCTTCGGCCGCGGCACCACAGTGTTCTCGATGTTCGTGGTGCGCCGCGGCGAGAGGGCCTACGGCTATCTCAACCTGTGCCCGCACTACTCCTCGCCGCTCAACTATCGCGCCGGGCACTTTCTCAACGAGGACGGCAGCCGCATCCGGTGTACCATGCACTTTGCCGAGTTCCGCATCGAGGACGGCTTCGGCGTGGCCGGGGCCGCGCAGAACTGCTGGCTCGATCCGGTGCCGGTGCATATCAAGGACGGAAACATCGTGATTTCCGGCCCCGGAGACGTCTCGTGAGCGAAGACCTGTCGCCTGTCGCGCAACCGGATATCGAGATTCCCATCCGCGAGACCTTCGGGCTCGACGTCGCGGGCACCGTGCCGGGCTTCAGCAGCGGCGGCGAGCACGTGCCGGCGCTCGATCCGAGCTATCGGTTCGATCCGCCCACCACCATGGCGATCCTCGCCGGCTTCACCGGGAACCTGCGCGTGCTGCTGCAGGGCCGGCACGGCACCGGCAAGTCGAGCCATATCGAGCAGGTGGCCGCCCGCCTCAACTGGCCCTGCGTCCGGCTCAACCTCGACAGCCATGTCAGCCGCATCGACCTGATCGGCAAGGATGCGATCGTCCTGCGCGACGGCAAGCAGGTGACCGAGTATCGCGAGGGGCTTCTGCCCTGGTGCTACCAGCGTCCGGTGGCGCTGGTGCTCGACGAGTACGATGCCGGCCGGCCCGACGTGATGTTCGTCATCCAGCGGGTGCTCGAGTCGGAGGGCAAGCTCACCATTCTCGACCAGAACCGGGTGATCCCGCCCAATCCCTGGTTCCGCCTGTTCGCCACCGCCAACACGGTCGGCCTCGGCGATGTCACCGGGCTCTATCACGGCACCCAGCAGCTCAACCAGGCCCAGCTCGACCGCTGGAACATCATAGCCCGCCTCGACTATCTCGACGAGACGGCCGAAGTCGAGGTGGTGCTCAGCAAGGCGCCGTTCATGGGCGAGCCGGACAAGCGCGATCTGCTGCTGCAGATGGTCCGGATGGCCGGCCTGACGCGGGCCGGCTTTGCGGCGGGCGATGTCTCGGTGGTCATGTCGCCGCGCACGGTCATCTCATGGGCGCAGAACTACCGGGTGTTCGGCGATCTCGATTTCGCCTTCCACACGGCCTTCCTCAACCGCTGCGACGAGGCCGAGCGCCCGATCTACGGCGAGTACTACCAGCGCTGTTTCGGGCATGAGCCGCAGACCGCCGCGCCGGCGATCTGGAGACGCGTCTAGCCTCCGCCGACGGCAACCGGTTCAGTCGCCGGAGTCGCGGGCGACGGCGGCGGCGGCCTCGCGCACGGCGTCCATCATGGCGGCCGTGACGACGCTCAACTGCTCGTTGGCGCGCATGGTGATGCCCACCGGGCCATGGCTGGCGCTGGTATCGAGCGCCAGGGCGACCAGCTGGCCGATCTTGAGATCATGCGCCACGACGGAGCGCGAGATCGTCCAGATCGCGTCGTTGGCGAGGGTGAAGGCGCGGGCGAAGCCGTTCGACACGGTCTCGATCTCGAACCTGATGTCTGCCACTCCGCCGGCGATGAACAGCGAGTCGACGATCGAGCGGATGATCGCGTCGGCGGGCGGCAGCAGCATCGGGTAGGGCTCGATCTCCCGGAAGCTGAGCGGCCGCCGGCGCGCCAGCGGGTGGCCGGGACGGACGGCGAAGGTGAGTTGCTCGGAATACAGGTGCTCGAACAGCAGCCCATTCATCACCTCGGGGCTGGCGAGGCGGCCGACGATGAAGTCGAGCTTGCCGTTGCGCAGCATGGCCAGCATGTGCGAGCTGGGGCCGCTCTCGACATGGACGCGGCAGGCCAGGGGACTGCGCGAGAACGTCGCCACGGCGCGCGGCACCACTTCGACCTCGACTGTCGGCAGGGCCCCGAGGCGCACGACGGCCTGGCTCGAGCGGCTCGCATCCATGCTGTCCATGCCATCCCGGATGGCGGCGGCGGCGACCATGGCATGCCGGGCGAAAATCTCGCCCTGATGGGTCAGGACGAGGCGCCGGCCGCTGCGATCGAACAGCGGCGTGGCCAGCAATTCCTCGAGCTCGGCTATGGACTTGGAGACGGCGGGCTGGCTCAGCCCCAGGGCCTGGCTGGCGGCAACCACGCCGCCCTGGCGCGTCACTTCGAGGAAGCAGCTGATATGGCGCAGCTTGACGCGCGAATCCAGCAGGCTCGACGCCATAGATATTACCTCGGGTTATATCTTCTTCGCAAATTATCATTTTACCTGGCGATTTCAATCGCCAATATAAAGCTATTCGTTATGGCGCAAAAGAAACAGAGCTATGAGCAAGTTCGTGCCGCTAAGCCAGGCGGTGGGGGAGAATCTGAACGACGGGGATACGGTGGCCTTCGAGGGCTTCACGCACCTCATTCCGCATGCGGCCGCGCATGAGGCCATCCGGCAGGGGTTTCGCGACCTGACGCTGCTGCGCATGACGCCCGACATCATCTATGACCAGATGATCGGCATGGGCATGGCGAGAAAGGTGATCTTCTCGTATGCCGGCAATCCGGGCGTTGGCCTGCTTCGGCGCATGCGCGATGCCATCGAGAACGCCTATCCGCGCGGCATCGAGACGGTCGAGCACTCGCACTCGGCGATGGCCCAGGCCTACGAGGCGGGCGCCTCCGGGCTGCCGCTGGCGCTGTTCCGCGGCTACAAGGGCGCCGACCTGCCCAAGGTCAACCCCGACATCCGCTTCGTCACCTGCCCCTATAGCGGGGAACAGCTGGCGACGGTGCCGGCACACCGGCCGGACGTCACCTTCATTCACGCGCAGAAGGCCAACCGAAAGGGCGATGTGCTGATCGAGGGGATCATCGGGGTGCAGAAGGAGGCGGCGCTGGCCGCGGGCCGCGTCGTCGTCACCGTCGAGGAAGTCGTGCCCTCCTTCCGCGGGCTGCATCCGAACCTGTGCATCCTGCCGCATTGGACCATCGACGCGATCGCCGTGGTGCCGGGCGGGGCGCACCCCTCCTACACGCACGGCTACTACGAACGCGACAACGCCGCCTATCTCGAGTGGGACCGCATCTCGGCCGACCGCGAGCTGTTCGCCGGCTGGATCAGGGACAACGTGCTCGGCGCCACGCCCGAGGTGTTTGCCGAGCGGGTCAGGGAGCTCCGGCCATGACCGACTTCACGCCAAACGAGATGATGACCATCGCCGCCGCGCGGCAGCTGAGCAATGACGATGTCTGCTTCGTCGGCATCGGCGCGCCTTCGGCCGCCTGCAACGTGGCGCGCCTCACGCATGCCCCGGACATCACGCTGATCTACGAGAGCGGCACGATCGGCACGGCGCCCGAGGTGCTGCCGCTGTCCATCGGCGACGGCGAGCTGTGCGAGACGGCACTGGCGACGGTCTCAGTGCCCGAGATGTTCCGCTACTGGCTGATGGGCGGGCGCATCTCGATCGGCTTTCTCGGCGCCGCGCAGCTCGATCGCTTCGGCAATATCAACACCACGGTGATCGGCGACTATCACCACCCCAAGGTGCGGCTGCCGGGCGGCGGCGGGGCGCCGGAGATCGCCACCTCGTGCGGCGAGATCTACATCACCCTCAAGCAGGCGCAGCGCGCCATGGTCAACAAGATCGACTTCTACACCTCGTTCGGCCACGGCGACGGCGGCGACCACAGGCAGCGGCTGGGCCTCACCACCAAGGGGCCGACGCTGCTGATCACCGACCTCGCCATCTGGCGGCCGGATCCGCAGAGCAAGGAGTTCGTGGTGCGCTCGCTGCATCGCGGCGTGACGCGCGACATGGTGCAGGAAACCTGCGGCTGGACCGTGCGCTTTGCCGACGGGCTCGAGGAGACTCCGCCACCGACGGCCGAGGAACTGGGGACGCTGCGCGACCTGCAGGCCCGCACCGCGGCCGCCCATGCCGGCAACCGGAGGGTTGCGTGATGGCCGAGGCCTTCATCTGCGCCTACCGGCGGACGCCGATCGGACGGTTCGGCGGGAGCCTCGCCGCCGTGCGCCCGGACGATCTGGGGGCGATCCCGCTCAGGGCGCTGATGGCCGAGCATGCGGGGGTCGACTGGGAGGCGGTCGACGACGTGATCTTCGGCTGCGCCAACCAGGCCGGCGAGGACAACCGGAACGTCGCGCGGATGAGCCTGCTGCTCGCCGGCCTGCCGGTAGGCGTGCCGGGGACCACGATCAACCGCCTGTGCGGCTCCGGCATGGACGCCGTGATCACCGCGGCGCGCGCCATTCGCGCCGGCGAGGCTGACCTCGTCATCGCCGGCGGCACGGAATCGATGAGCCGGGCGCCGTTCGTCATGCCGAAGGCCGACAGCGCCTTTTCGCGTCACGCCGAGATCCACGACACGACGATCGGCTGGCGGCTGGTCAACCCTCTGATGAAGGCGCAGTATGGCGTCGATTCCATGCCCGAGACGGGCGAGAACGTGGCGCGCGAGTTCGGCGTCTCCCGCGCGGCGCAGGACGCATTCGCGGTGCGCAGCCAGGCACGTGCGGTGGCCGCCCAGCAGAGCGGCCGGCTCGGACGCGAGATCGTCCCGGTCAGCATTCCGCAGCGCAAGGGCGACCCGATCGTCGTCGACATCGACGAGCATCCGCGCGCCGGCACCACCGTCGAGACGCTCGGCAAGCTCAAGCCGCTGTTTGCCGATGGCAGCGTCACGGCCGGCAATGCCTCGGGGGTCAACGATGGCGCGGCCGCGCTGATCATCGCCTCGGAAGCGGCGGCGGTCAGGCACGGACTGACCCCGATCGCGCGCATCATGGGCGGAGCGACGGCCGGCGTGCCGCCGCGCATCATGGGCATCGGCCCGGCCCCGGCGACGCGCAAGCTGTGCGCCCGGCTCGGGCTGTCCCCGGCCGACTTCGGCGTGGTGGAGCTCAACGAGGCGTTCGCCAGCCAGGGCATCGCGGTGCTGCGCGATCTCGGCATCGCCGAGGACGCCGACCACGTCAACCGCAATGGTGGAGCCATCGCGCTCGGCCATCCGCTCGGCATGAGCGGGGCGCGCATCACCGGAACGGCCGCACTCGAATTGTCCCTCAGCGGGGAGACCTACGCCCTCGCCACCATGTGCATCGGCGTCGGGCAGGGCATCGCGGTGGGACTGCAGCGACTTTAGGGAGTGACCAACAGGCGGGAGCAACCGTCAGCGAACGATCGCCTCGATACTGAGGCGAAGGACCGGCAAGCGGCCGCAAGAGCCGGCCGGTTCAAGTGGGAGAAGATCAATGCATGCACAACGACCTTTTGGCATAGAAGAGACACACGGAATGCTGGCGCAGCCGGGCGCCAAGATCAAAGCCTGCAGCGACGGTCGCGACTGGACCTCGCTGTTCACCTCGGTGCAGAAGGAGATGCCTTTCCAGGGCGTCTTCCAGTCGTCGCGGGATCATCTGCTGGTCCTGCATCGGGACGGCCCGGTGCAGGTGGAGAGCCTGTGCGACCGGCGGATCGGACGTCGCATGGTGCCGGCCGGCGGCATCCACCTGATCGCCCCCGGCGTCGAGTTCGGCATCGAGCTGGCGGGCACCATCGAGACCGTGCACGTCTACGTCCGGCGCGCGATCATCGAGGAAGTCGCGCTCGAAATGGTCGACGGGGACCCGGCCCGGGTCGAGATCCCCTCCACCATCGTCGAGAGCGACAGGGCGCTGCACGCCCTGATCGACGCCTCGGCCTACGCGGTCGAGGACGAGAGCCTGGGCTCGGCGATGTTCGCGGACTACCTGTCGCGCACCATCGCGGCGCAGCTGATCCGCTCCTACTCGAAGGCCAGGCTCAAGGGTGGCGGACGCTCGACGGCCAGTGCCGGCCTGTCGCCGACGCTGTCGGAGGCGGTCGACTTCATGACGGCCAATATCGACAGCGGCATCAACCTCGCCGACATCGCCCGGGCCACCAACCGCAGCCCGAGCCATATCGCCAGGATCTTCAGGACCGAGCTGGGCATGCCGCCCCATCGCTACCTGATCTCCCTGCGCATCGAGAAGGCGCGCCGGCTGCTGGAGAAGACCAGCGTCTGTACCGGGGCACGGTTATGAGACAGCGCGTTGCGCTGGTCATGCCGCCATTTTGAACCCCGTGGCGGCTTCGGTTTCAAGGGCCTTCTGCTCGGCTCTGATCTGATTTGGCGTCTTGTAGCCATGCCTCTGCCGCAGCCAGGAAGCATTGTATTTCGCAGCGAAGGCCGCCAAGGCCTGCCGGAGTTCCTCGACCGTCGCAAAATTGCGAACCCAGAGCAGCTGCTCCTTGAGCGTTCGGATGGCCCGTTCAGCCACCCCGTTGCCCTCGGGCTGGCGAACGAAGGACGGCGAGCTGATGATGCCGAAACACTTGATCTCCTCCTGGAAGTCGTCCGCCATGTAGTTCGAACCATGGTCGTGCCGCAGGATCAGGCCGAGGGCCGTGTCGGGTTTTACGCCGTCGAAGTGCCGGGTGACGCCCTGACGGATCGGCTCCAGCGCCTGCCAGCGGCTTGCGCTCGATGATGCATGGGTGCCGATGAATTCGCCCGAGCAATGATCGAGCGCGATGAAGACATAGGCGCGACCTTCCCCGGTCGTGACCGTCTGGGTCATGTCCGTACCCCAGACCTGATCAACCCTTTCGGTCACGATCTTGCCGTCATGGGGATGCGCGTCGCGCTGGACTGGCCGCTGCGGCGCCAGCAGGTTGTGTTCCTTCATGATCCGACGTGCGCGACGGGCGGCTGTGCGCACCCCTTGAGCCCGCAGCCGCGCCCAGACCTTGCGATATCCCTCGCCGGAAAAGGGCGAGGCTTCGATGACCGCGCGGATATGCTCCAGAAGCGCGCTGTCGCTGCAGGCCCCCTCCGGCCCACGACGACGTGGCGGTCGAGCGTCATTGTCGGCATTGCGAGGGTCGCGATGCCGGTATGTCGTCGCCCGCGAGAAGCCCCAGAGGCGACAGACAAGGGCGGTTCCATAACGGCGGCGAGTGGAGATCGAGTGCGCCTGGCTCATGTCCTCGACCTCCGCCTGGCAAAAGGGCGGCCTCCCTCCAGCTTGTCGATCTTGGCGAAGAGCACCTCGTTGGCCATCGTGATCTCGCCCACCTTGGCCTTCAGCCGGGCGATTTCCTCGTCACGCTCATCGCGCTCGCGGTCCTTAAGTGCACCCTCGGCACCGGCGAGCGCGCGGTCGCGCCATTCCGACAGCCGGTGAACCGGGACGCCCAGGTCGCGCGATACCACGTCCAGGCTCTCGCCGCGGAAAAGGCGTTGAACGGCACTCAGCTTCCGCTGTGCCGAAAAGCGTCTAGCTTGGCCGGCCACGGCCCCGCCGTCACCAGCGTTGTGGGCGCGCGCCGACGGGGCCGTGGCCTCCGTCGCGCCTGACGTCTCGTTGTTTTTCAAGTCCATGCTCTACTCCCCTTTGCGAGAGAAATAGCGCTCCGAACTGTCTCAGGAAACCGTGCCCCAGCCCATCTCGACCAAGGCGGGTTGGGACATGTGGCCTGGGCCGTACGGCAA
>NZ_JAYRYM010000155.1:0-9290 GCF_041917035.1 Devosia sp.
CTGGGCAGCCTCGATTCCCCCCGCCTGATGGGCGACGTGCTGAGCACGCTGGACGGCCTGCTCGAGCGGCTGGACAACCTGCACCGCCGCCATTCCTGAGCCCGCCCGGCGTCAGCCCTGTTCGGCCAGCGGGTGGTGCGCCTCGACCAGCGCCTGCAGCCGCTCGTCGAGCACATGGGTGTAGATCTGCGTGGTCGAGATGTCGGAGTGGCCGAGCAGCGTCTGCACCACGCGCAGGTCGGCCCCGCCCGCGAGGAGATGACTGGCAAAGGCATGCCGCAGCACGTGCGGCGAGATGCGGGCCGCCCCGATTCCTGCCCGCGCTGCGAGGCCCTTGAGTTCGCGTGCGAACACCTGCCGGCTGAGATGGCCGGCCTCGCCCCCCGCCGGAAACAGCCATGGCCCGGGCTCGAGCGACTGCAGATAGGAGCGGACGGCGTCGCGCGCCCGGTCGGTGAGCGGCACGATGCGCTCCTTGGCGCCCTTGCCGCGGATGGTGAGGAAGGCCGCCTCGCGCAGTACCGCGACGCGCTTGAGCTCGACCAGTTCGGACACCCGCATGCCGGTGGCGTAGAGCAGTTCGAGCAGCACGTAGAGCCGCCGCGCCATGGCACGGCGGGCGTCGGTGAGGCCCTCGGCCTCGACCTCGGCCTCCGCCTGCCCGAGCAGCCGCTCGATCTCGTCGACCGCCAGCACCCTGGGCAGCGGCCGGCGGGACCGCGGAGAAGCGACGATCCGGGTCGGATCATCGCCGCGCACCCCGTCGGCGGCGAGGAAGCGATGGAACTGCCGTACGGCCGACAGCCGGCGGGCACTCGAAGAGGCCGCCAGCCCCTCCGCGGCCAGCGCCGCGAGGTAGCGCGTCACCTGCTCCCGCCCCGCATCGAGCGGCCCCAGACCGGCCCGCGCGAGAAAACCGCAATAGTCTTCGAGGTCGCGCCGATAGGCCGCAATGGTGTTGAGTGCGGCGCCCCGCTCCGCACTCATCATCTCGAGGAAGGCCTCGACCAGATGGCCGCCGGTCATTCGATGCCCGGCTGCAGCGTGCGCACCTCGCCATCGCCTTCGGCGGGCGCCGTGGCCTGCGGCTCGGCCGGCACCGCCTCGGTGGCCGGCACGTCCCGGCGCGTGGTGTCGATCTCGCGCCGCACCAGCGGGTCGCGATCGGGGGACGGCACCAGCTCGCGCGCCGGAATGCGGATCGTCACCTGCTTGTCGCGCGGCGTCACCGTGGCAACGAGCGCGAACATGCCACCCAGCGCCAGCCCCGCGAGAACCAGCAGAACAACGATCAGACGAATGAGGGTCGGCATGGCAATCCGCTTTTGTCACGCGGGGGGAAGTCTCCCCTGTTTCGTCCGCAGGATCAAGGCTGCACCATACGGCCATTGACTTTATGCCGCCCTAACGCTTCAACGCCGCAGGTGAGGAGAGACCGGCCGATGTCACGCGACGCCGCCCCTTTGCGCGACGACAAGCGCGACGAACTGCTGCGGCTGGCGGACGGACGGCCGATCGTGCTGATCGGCATGATGGGCGCCGGAAAGACCACCGTCGGCCGCCGCCTCGCCGCCCGGCTGGGGCGCCACTTCGTCGACAGCGACGAAGAGATCGAAAAGGCCGCCGGCATGTCGATCGAGGACATCTTCCGTACCCGCGGGGAGGCCGATTTCCGGGCCGGCGAGGTGCGGGTGATCGCCCGCCTGCTCAAGGACCGCGGCATCGTGCTCGGGACCGGCGGCGGCGCCTTCATGAATGCCGAAACGCGCGCCCTGATCAAGGCGGCGGCGATCTCGGTGTGGATCAAGGCCGATTTCGAACTGCTGTTCCAGCGGGTCTCGCGCCGCTCCAACCGGCCGCTGCTGAAGACCGCCAATCCGCGCGAAACGCTGATGAAGCTGATCGAGCAACGCTATCCGACCTACGCCGAGGCCGACGTCACGGTCGTCTCCAGCGATGTGCCGCAGGATCTGGTGGCGAGCGAGGTGATCGACGCAATAGTGGCGCACCTTGGCGCCCGGGAGACCGCCGGCCATGACTGAACCGAGCCGCGTTCACGTCCCGCTCGGCGAGCGGGCCTACGACATCGAGATCGGCGCCGGACTGCTCGATGCGGCCGGTGCCCGCCTGCGGGCGATGTTCCCCGGCCGGCGCTTCGGCATCGTCACCGACACCGAAGTGGCGCGCACCCAGTTGCCGCGCCTGCTGGCGGGACTCGACCGCGAGGGACTCGGGCATGCCGAGATCGTCCTGCCGAACGGGGAGGCGAGCAAGTCCTTCGCGCGGCTCGGCGAGGTGGTGGACTTCATCCTCGCAGCCCGGCTCGAGCGCGGTGACCTCATCGTTGCCCTGGGGGGCGGCGTGATCGGCGACCTTGCCGGCTTCGCGGCCGCCATAGCCCGGCGCGGCATGAACTTCATCCAGATGCCGACGACGCTGCTGGCCCAGGTGGATTCCTCGGTGGGCGGCAAGACCGGCATCAACTCCCCCCACGGCAAGAACCTCGTCGGCGCCTTCCACCAGCCCAGGCTCGTGCTGGCCGACCTCGACGCGCTCGCCACCCTGCCCGCCCGGCAGTTCGCCGCGGGCTATGCCGAGGTGGTCAAGTACGGGCTGATCGACGACGCGCCGTTCTACCACTGGCTGGAGGCCAACCGGACGGCGATCTTTTCCGGCGACATGGCCCGGCGGGCCGAGATGGTGGCACGCTGCTGCGCCGCCAAGACGCGCTTCGTGCTCGCCGACGAGAAGGAGACCGGGGTGCGGGCGCTGCTCAACCTGGGCCACACCTTCGGCCACGCACTGGAGGCGGCGACGGGCTATTCGGACCGGCTGCTGCACGGCGAGGGCGTCGCCATCGGCATGGTGCTGGCGCACGGCTTCTCCGCCCGCCTCGGACTGGCGCCCGGCCAGGACACCGGCCGCATCGCGCAGCACCTCGTGGCCGCCGGGCTGCCGACGCGCCTCGCCGACATCCCCGGCGAACTGCCCCCGACCGATGTCCTCATGGCGGCCATCGCCCAGGACAAGAAGGTCGTGCGCGGCGCCCTGACCTTCATCCTCACCCGCGGCATCGGCGAGGCCTTCATCGAACGCAACGTCGAAGCGGCGGCCGTGCGCGACTATCTCGAGGACATGCGCCGCGCCTGACGCGCCTCCCTCGGTCACGGCGTGACGGTGATCACCACGCGGCGGTTGGCCGAAAAGGTCGGGCCGAACTGCGCAGTGGCGCCGGCGCCGGCGGCGATCGCCTTCTCGTAGCTCAGGCCGTTCGCCTTGAGATAGCCGAGCACGTTCTGCGCCCGCTCGATGGCGAACAGAGCATTGGTGGCGTGCGCCCCCTGCCGGCTTGAGTAGCCAGTGACGAGGACACGGCACTTCTGCGCGCCGATATCGGCGATGATCTGATCGAGCCGCGCCTCGAGGCGCGGTGTCAGGTCATTGGAGTTCTCGTTGAAGCCGACGACATTGTAGAGCTCGTCCCGCGTGCACGAGGTGGGCGACATAGTCTCGACGCCCGGCGCGAGGCTCGCCGTCTCGATCGCGTCGATGCCGGCGGGGCGCGGCGTGGGCAGCTCGACGGCCGCCACCACCGCCGGCGCCTTCGGCACCGGGGTTGCCTCGACCGGAGCCACCTCCGCCTCGGCATCCGCCGCCGCCCGCGCCTCCGAAGCGATCACCGGGGCGGTCTCGGGCGCCAGCTCGGCGATGCTCTCGGGCAGCGGCCAGCCACCCGCCGGGGCGCGCGACACCCCCTCGATGTTGCCGTCGCGCAGGACGAGGAACTCGCCCACCTGCTCGTTTTCGACCGCGGCGCTGGTGCCGCGGGTGGACAGGCCCGACACCGTCACCGCCCGCCCGTTCACCGTCACGGCGGCTAGGAACAGGTTGCGGTCACGGTTCGAGCCGTCGCCGCCATAGGCCTCGTTGACCAGCCGCACGCGCACCTCGCCCCCGGGCGCGAACAGCGCCTCGGGAATGGCGAACGAGAAGCTCTGCACATACGGGCTCTTGTCGGCGGCATCGGCGAAGCGGCCGGCGGTGCCGGTGTCGATGGCGACATCGACTGCCGCCTCCCCGACCACCTCGCCATCGAAACTCACCTCGAAGCGCGGCGGCCCGTCATAGGCCTCGCCGCCGACGATCAGCTGCAGCGTGCTCGGCGCCGCCAGTGCCGTACCTGTCGCACCGAGCATCATGGCCGCGGCCAGCGCTCCCGTCATCATCCGGATCATCTTGCCCTCCTGTCATTGACTGCCAACAGCTAGGCAAGTCAGTGGGCGACAATTCGGAGAGATCGGGGCGGCCGGTCACGGCATCGCCCCTTTCGGGCCGCATTGCGCCGGGCGCAACGTCGCGGCACGCCGCTTTTCGCCGACGCCGCAATCACCTGCGGGGCGGCCATGAAAGCGTCGGAGTTGCCGGGCAGCGCCGGGCGCTCCACATCGATCAGGCGGTGCCCACCACCTCGATCGCGAGGGCGTGGACGCCGCCGCTGATTTCGGCCTCGAGGGCCTCCATCACGGCGCGATGCTGCATCAGGCGGGTCTGCCCGGCGAAACGGGGCGAGGCGATGCGCACCCGGAAATGGCTCTCGCCGCCGGGCCGATAGCCGCCATGGCCTCGATGTTTCTCGCTCTCGTCGATCACTTCAAGGTGGCTTGGCGCGAATTTGAGCGAAAGTTTTTCAACCATGGCGTCGCGAACGGACATATGCATACCGGTTCCACTGCTGGCGTCGTGCGACACGTAACTAGGACTGATGAAGCTGGATTCCAAGTACTTCGACCGCATCCGCATCCGCTCGCGGCACCCCGAGCCCGAGCCGGAAGCTAAGGTGCCGGGCTGCGGCTGGGAAGGCTGCGACCAGCCGGGCCTCTACCGGGCCCCCAAGGGCGCACGCGCCATCGGCGAGTACCACCATTTCTGCCTCGAGCACGTCCGGCACTACAACCAGGTGTTCAACTTCTTTGCCGGCATGAAGCCCGACGAGATGGAGAGCCACCTCAAGGCCGAACAGGAGACCGCCGGCCGGCCGAGCTGGGGATTCGGCGCCAAGCCGGGCGCCGCCGGCCCGCGCATGCCGCTGCGCGGCGGCCCCCGCGCCGCCGGTGCTCGTCCGCACGGCGACCCGTTCGGGGTGTTTGCCCGCTTTGCACGTCACCAGCAGAAGCGGCCGCAGGAGGAACGGGTCAAGCCGCTCCACGAGCTCGACCGGCGCGCCTTCGAGACGCTGGGCTTCAAGGGCTATACCAAGGCCGACGAGGTCAAGGCGGCCTACAAGAGCCTGGTGAAGCTGCACCACCCCGACGCCAATGGCGGCGACAAGAGCTCCGAGGACCGGCTCCGGGCCATCATCGCGGCCTATACCCATCTCAAGCAGAAGGGCTTCGTCGCCCGCTGAGGGCGCCGTACCGCCGAGGCCGACGGCGGGACCCCCCGTTTGGGGGTTCAGGCGGCCATCGGAGGAGCGCAAGGTGCCCGTCGGCAGGACGGGAGCCGTGCCGATGGGCCAACCGACAGCAGTGAGGGCTGCCTTGCGGCAGCTGCGCGCGATCGCGCTCGGGTGGCTCGACCGCCTGTGCGGTTCCGGCGCCGATCGCATTCATCTGCAGCTCCATCGCCTCGACCAGATCCAGGCCATGGAGGACACTTGGCGCGGCGCCACCGAAGTGCCCCGTCCCGAACACCCTTCGGACGATGGCGGGTCCGGCCGACGGGACCCGCGGCACTGACACCCCCGGCCGGTCCACCCCCCACCTGCAGGGTGCGGGGCAAGCGGCAAGGCCGCAAGCTGCCTCGCGTCATCGGTTCGACGGAACCGCAGCACGAGGAGGAACCCTTGCTCAAGACCATCGCCACGCTGGCCCTGCTGGCCACCACCATCACCCCTGCCCTTTCCGAAGAAATCCGCGGCGAAGCGACCTTCGCCTGGCTGGCCGTGGGGTCGACCTTCACCCTCGGTGACGGACGCCCGTACTTCGCCGGGCAGTTCTCCGGCATCAACGTGTTCAAGGACGACGGCGGCGGCGCCCTCGCCAACTCGACCATCCAGTGCCCCGGCTACAACGACATCGGCGTCGATGCGGCCGGCTACTGCACCGTGACCGCCGGCAATGGCGACAAGTTGTTCCTCAAGTGGTCCTGCACGGCGGCCGCCCCCTCTGCCGGCGACCTCGCGGCCTGCGAGGGCGCGGCGACCGTCGTCGGCGGCACCGGCGCCTTCGAGAAGGCCACGGGCGGCAACCAGTTCTACTCGCACGTCCGCGGGGTCAACGCCGACGGCACCACCATGGGCTACAGCGAGCTCAGGAACTACGTCGTCACCTACTGACGCGCCTCAGCCGGCAAGGCGCGCGACGACCCGCGCCAGCTCGCTTTGCCGGCCGACTCCCAGCTTGTCGAACACCAGTTTCAGCGACGAGCGCACGGTGTTGTAGGTGACGCCGAGCGCATCGGCCGCTTCACGCGGCGACTCGCCGCCCCCGACCAGCGCCGCGATCCGGGCCTCGGCCGGGGTGAGGCCGAGCAGTTCGAGCGCCGGCCCCACGTCCGCGACGGCACCGCCGGTCGGCTCGTCGAACACCACCAGCACCCGGCCCGGGCCGGCGATGTCGGGACTGAGGAGCATCGCCTGCGCCAGGATGGGAGGGGTACCCTCGATCAGCCTGCGCTCGGTGATGCTGACCCCGTCAAGCGTGCCCAGCAGCCGCTCGATGCTCGGGCCCCCGGCGTGCCCGGCGGCCAGCCGCCCGCCGACCACGCGGATATGCCCCTCGGCCACCAGCCCTTCGGCGGCCGAATTCAGGCTGAGCACGACACCGTCCCGGTTGGTGATGGCGGCAGCGCGTCCGAAGTGAGAAAACAGGCCGACCATGCTCACCACCTGCATGTCCAGCTCGCTGAACTGCTGCGCCTCGCCGATCGGCCGGGGCGGCGTGAAGGCCATCGACAGATTGGGCAGATAGGCGGTCCAGGCGAACTCCAGCGGCTCGAGGCGCGCGATCGACGGCGGCAGGCCCTCGAGATAGTCGATGCACGGCTCCACCGTGTCGTAGACGTCGCTCGACCAGGCCACCGAGTACGAGTTGAAGCCCGGCGCCCCCGGCCGGCGCCCGATGAACCGCGTGGTGCCGTTCATCGACCTGGGCTGGCCACTTCGGCGCGCCGAAAGCCGCAGGCCGGCGCTGTCGCCGGGCCCGCCTTCGAACCGGATGTCGTCGCCCACGGTGTGCATCGAGGTCCAGCCCGCGCCGACATTGCCGTTGTAGAGCCCGCCCATCACCCTGCTGGCGATGCCGGAGTACCAGCCCGCATACATGTAGAGGCCGGGCGAGCCGTCATTGGACGGCAACCCCTCGAGCTCGACGGCGAGGTAGGTGGCGCTGTAGGGCGCCAGACCCCAGCCGGAGGGGACCGAGTATTGCGAGATGACGCCCCAGCCGGTCCCCGACGCCGTGAGGCCGGGCGGTACGATCCGCGCCACCTGCTCGGCGTCGAACCGACACAGCATGTAGATCTTGGAGGTGTTGCGCATGTGATAGGGCGGCAGCGGCAGGGCGGACTCGTCCGGCACGCTTCCCACCGTGCGCGCCGCCGTCACGCGCCGAAGTTGCTCGGCACGCTCGCTCTGCCTGTGGTCCATTTCGCCTTGCCCTCGCGCTTCTGCCAGACTGCAGTGTTTCGCGGCGCCGCAACCACCGTTCGACTTTGGATTTCAGTCGAACCGTAGACCCTGGGGGCGCCGCTGACAATATAACCATCGCGCCGGGAGGACGACGACTTGCGGCGACCCACCGCAAAACGAAACGCGTGCCGCGTTGCGGTCATCGTCGGCGCGTGACCCCGGACCATGTCGCTGCCGGACCAGGCATTCCGGCCGGCGGCAAAGACCGATGAAAGTTCGTCATGGCGCCATTCAGCGCCGAAATGACGGTGGCAAGGCCCGGGGGGAGCGGGCCGATCGGCTCGGATCCGGCACGGACCCGAAGCCGCAGGCCAGCCGAACCGCCCTACCCCCCGGCGCGCGTTGCTGCTATAGAGCGCGCAACCCGAGACGACAGCCGTCCTGACATATCTGCTGCGAGAAGCCGCCCCGATGCCTGAATTCACCAATCTGCCCAACACGGAATACTCTGTCCGCGAGACCTTTGGCTTCGACAGCGACATGAAGGTGATGGGCTATGCCGAGCCCGATCCGCACACCCCGCCGGTCGACCCCGACTACCTGTTCGACCGCAACACCACGCTGGCCATCCTCGCCGGCTTCGCGTTCAACCGCCGCGTCATGGTGCAGGGCTATCACGGCACCGGCAAGTCGACCCATATCGAGCAGGTCGCGGCGCGCCTCAACTGGCCGCTGGTGCGCGTCAACCTCGACGCCCATGTGAGCCGCATCGACCTCGTCGGCAAGGACGCGATCGTGCTCAAGGACGGCAAGCAGATCACCGAGTTCCGCGACGGCATCCTGCCCTGGGCGGTGCAGAACAACATCGCCCTGGTGTTCGACGAATACGATGCGGGCCGCCCCGACGTGATGTTCGTCATCCAGCGCGTACTCGAGACGCAGGGCCGGCTGACGCTGCTCGACCAGAACCGCGTGATCACCCCGCACCCGGCCTTCCGGCTGTTCGCCACCACCAATACCATCGGCCTCGGCGACACGTCCGGCCTCTATCACGGCACCCAGCAGATCAACCAGGGCCAGATGGACCGCTGGAGCCTGGTGGTGACGCTCAACTACCTGGCGCACGACAAGGAAGTCGGCATCGTGCTGGCCAAGTCCAAGACCTACGCGGCGACCGACAAGGGCAGGAAGACCGTCTCCAACATGGTGCGTCTCGCCGACCTGACCCGGCAGGCCTTCATCAACGGCGACCTGTCGACCGTGATGAGCCCGCGCACGGTGATCACCTGGGCCGAAAACGCGCAGATCTTCGGCGATCTCGGCTTTGCCTTCCGGCTGACCTTCCTCAACAAGTGCGACGAACTCGAACGCCCCGTGGTGGCCGAGTTCTACCAGCGCGTGTTCGGCGAGGACCTGCCGGAGAGTGCTGCGAACCTCGCGGTGGTGGCCTGATCCGGAGGCCGTCATGGCCCAGAACATCTATGACGACGACCGATTTCTCGCCGGCTACAGCGAGTTCCCCCGTTCGCGCGACGGCCTGGATGCGACCAGTGAATGGCCGGCGTTCCGAGCCTTGCTGCCCCACATCCCCGGCAAGCGCGTCATCGACCTCGGCTGCGGCTTCGGCCAGTTGAGCCGTTGGCTCGGCAATGCCGGCGCTCGA
>NZ_JAYRYM010000156.1:0-9288 GCF_041917035.1 Devosia sp.
CACATTTTCCCCACACAAATCAGCGACCCCGTGCCACATTATTGGGCACGGGGGCGATCATGGCTGAGCTCGACGACATCCGCGACCGCATGCGTTCGGCTATCCTCGCCGACGAGGCCGGGACGGTAGCCCGCCTCGTGTCGGAGGCCGGGCTCGACGCGGCCGATCGGCAGGTGATCGGCGAGCGGGCTGCGCAACTGGTCGAAAACGTCCGCGCCGCGCAGTCGGCGGGCATGCTGGAGTCCTTTCTCGCCGAGTATTCGCTCTCCACCCAGGAGGGCGTGGCGCTGATGTGCCTCGCCGAGGCGCTGCTGCGCGTTCCCGATACCCGCACGATCGACGACCTGATCGAGGACAAGATTGCCCCGTCCCGCTGGGCCGAGCATCTCGATCGCGCCAATTCGCCGCTGGTCAACGTTTCCACGCTGGCGCTGACGCTGACCGGCGAGGTGCTGCGCGATAGTGGCGCCGGCATCGCCGGCCTCATCAAGGGCTTCGTGCAGCGCATCGGCGAGCCGGTGATCCGCTCCGCGGTGATGCAGGCCATGAAGATCCTCGGGAGCCAGTTCGTCGTCGGCCGCGACATCGAGGAGGCGACGAAGGTCGCCCGCCGCGCCGAAAAGGACGGCTTCACCTATTCCTACGACATGCTGGGCGAGGCGGCCCGCACCGAGGCCGATGCCAAGCGCTACCGCGCCGCCTATGCCGAGGCCATCGCCGTGCTCGCCACGCGCTCCACCGCCGGCTCGGTGCGCGACAATCCGGGCGTCTCGGTCAAGCTCTCGGCGCTGCATCCGCGCTACGAGTTCATCAAGCGCGAGCGGGTGATGGACGAACTGGTCGAGCGCACCCTCGCCCTCGCCATGATGGCGCGCGGCGCCAACATGGGCTTCAACATCGATGCGGAGGAAGCCGACCGGCTTGACCTCAGCCTCGATGTCATCGCCGCCGTGCTCGCCGATGAGCGACTCGCCGGCTGGGACGGCTTCGGGGTGGTGGTGCAGGCCTATGGCCAGCGCGCCAGCCATGTCATCGACTGGCTCGAGGCGCTGGCCGAACGGCTCGACCGTCGCCTGATGGTGCGGCTGGTCAAGGGCGCCTACTGGGACAGCGAGATCAAGCGGGCCCAGGTGCTGGGCCTCGACGGCTTCCCGGTGTTCTCCCGCAAGGCCGCGACCGATGTCAGCTACATTGCCAACGCGCGCCGGTTGCTGAGCAAGACCGCGCGCCTCTATCCGCAATTCGCCACGCACAACGCCCACAGCGTCGCCGCCGTGCTGCATCTCGCCGAAGCCCTCGGCGTCGACAAGGCCGCCTTCGAGTTCCAGCGCCTGCATGGCATGGGCGAGCGTCTGCATCAGATCCTTGCGGCGGAACACGGCACCCGCACCCGCATCTATGCGCCGGTCGGGCGGCACTCCGATCTCCTCGCGTACCTCGTTCGCCGCCTGCTCGAGAACGGTGCCAACGGCTCGTTCGTCAACATGATCGCCGATCGCGACGTGCCGGCGGCCGCGGTGGTGGCGGACCCGTTTGCCGCTGTGGAGACAGCGCCGCGCCGTGTGCGCGATCCGGCGGCATTGTTCGAGCCGCATCGCATCAACTCGCGCGGGCGCGACCTGACCGATCCACAGGCGGTTGCCTTCCTGCTGGCCGACCGGGGCCGTTTTCGCGAGGGTGAGAAGCGCTGGCACGCCGTGCCGGCTTCGCTGGTCACCTATGGCCAGAACGAGACGGTCACCATTGTCAGTCCGGCGACCGGCGAGGTGGTGGGCGACGCCATCTGCGCCGGGCCGGAGACCATCGACCTTGCCATCACCACGGCGCGTGATGCCGCCGCCGATTGGGCCGCCCGGCCGGTGGCGGAGCGGGCGCTGCTGCTCCGCCAGGTTGCCGACCTCTACGAGCAGAACGCCGCCGAATTCTATGCGCTGTGCGCTCGCGAGGCGGGCAAGACGCTTGCCGACGCTGTCGGCGAGGTTCGCGAAGCCATTGATTTTCTGCGCTATTATGCGGCCGAGGCCGAGGCGTCCGAGACCCGCCGGCCGCTTGGCGTGTTCACCTGCATCTCGCCGTGGAACTTCCCGCTGGCCATCTTCACCGGGCAGATCGCGGCGGCGCTGGTCACGGGCAATACCGTGCTCGCCAAGCCGGCGGAGGCGACGCCGCTGATCGCCGCGCTCGCCGTGCGGCTGATGGTGCAGGCCGGTATCCCGGAGGACGTGATCCAGCTGCTGCCCGGGCCCGGCCCGGTGGTCGGGGCTGCGCTGGCCGCCGATCCGCGCATCGACGGCGTCTGCTTCACCGGCTCGCTGAGGACGGCCAAGGCGATCGATGCGGCGATGGCCGATCATCTGGCGCCGGGCGCACCGCTGATCGCCGAGACCGGCGGTCTCAACGCCATGATCGTCGATTCCACGGCGCTGCCGGAACAGGCGGTGCGCGATATCCTGTCGTCGGCCTTCCAGTCTGCTGGCCAGCGCTGCTCGGCGCTGCGCATCCTCTACGTGCAGGAGGAAGCGGCAGAGCGCACCCTCGAGATGCTGTTCGGCGCCATGGACGAGTTGCAGCTTGGCGACCCCTGGGCGCTTTCGACCGATGTCGGGCCGGTGATCGACCGCCGGGCGAAGGCCCGCTTCGAGGCCTATATCGACGGCTTTGCCGCGCGCGGCGCGGTGCTGCATCGCCTGCCGACACCGCAGGCCGGCAGCTTCGTCGCGCCGACCGTGCTCAGGGTCTCCGGCATCGCCGAGATGCCCGAGGAGATCTTCGGACCGGTGCTGCACGTCGCCACCTTCAGGGCGGAGGACCTCGATACCGTGATCGCCGCCATCAACGGGGCGGGCTACGGGCTGACCTTCGGCCTTCATACCCGCATCGACGAGCGGGTCGAGGAGATCGCCGGCCGCGTCCGCGCCGGCAATATCTATGTCAACCGCAACCAGATCGGCGCGGTCGTCGGCTCGCAGCCCTTCGGTGGCGAAGGCCTGTCGGGGACCGGCCCCAAGGCCGGCGGTCCCAACTACCTCCAGCGCTTCTGGCGCCCGGCGGAGCGGCATGAACCTTCGGCCGGCGTCAATCCGCTCTCGGGCCTCTCCATCGGCTTTGCCATTGCCGCGGTCGACAAGGTGCGGATCGCGGTCGAGCAGGTCGGCATCATCCCGGCGGAGCGGCTCCTGCCGGGTCCGACCGGCGAAACCAACACCCTCTACACCTGGCCGCGCGGCGTCGTGCTCTGCCTCGGCCCCGATGCGGCGAGCGCCGAGCGGCAGGCGCGGCTCGCCCTCGAGCAGGGCAACGGCGTGCTCGTCGTTGCGCCCGGTGCGCAGAAGATCGCTGCGGAGCTGGGTGCCAACGGAGAACCGATCGGCGGGGTCGACAAGAAGCTCGCGCCGGCCGCCATCGAGGCCGGCCTGCATGTCGATGCGGTGATGCATTTCGGCACGGACGGCGAACTCAAGCCCTGGCGGCAGGCACTGGCCCGTCGGGAGGGGGCCATCGTGCCGCTGATCACCCGGCCGTCCGATGCCGAGCGGCTGATCACCGAGCGGCACGTCTGCATCGACACCACCGCTTCGGGCGGCAATGCGGAGCTCCTGGCCGGGCAGGGCTGAGCCCGATCGGACACTTCCTCAAGTAGAAGCCCGTCCTGAGCGTAGTCCTCCCAACATGTCCGGCTGCGCCGGAGTGATAACCATGACGGGGTCGGCGGCGGCGAATTTGTCGCGCCGGGTTGGGTTGAGGGGCCGAAATCATGTTGCTGACCTTCGCGCGCCGGCGCCTGCCCGGCGTCCGTATCTGCATTGTCGCAGCAAGTGTCCTGGCGCTGACCGGCTGCGCGGGAGTCACCCCGCAACTGGTGTCGCCGACGCTCGACGGCGATGCCGTCGCCCGGTCGGTCACCGAGCACCAGAAGCTGATCGGGGCGCTGCAGGCCGATGCGGAGGTCATGGGCTACGCCAGTGCCGACTGGTACGAAGTGGCGCTCGCCGGGTTCAACTACGTCGATGACCAGTGTGCGGTCTATTTCGACTCGCTGTTTGCCTTCAACCGGCGAACCAGCGCGACCAAGTCGGCCCTCTCCGCCTTCGGGCAGACCACCAATGCCATCCTCGAGATCACCGGCGCCGCCAGCGCGACCATGGCCATCATCGCGCAGGCTTTCGGATTGGCGAGCGCGATGACCGATGTGGTGGCGGGTACCTTCCTCTACGAGCTGCCGCCGGCCAACACCAAGAAGTTCGTCGAGAAGGTGATGGGCGCCTACAAGAAGAAGGCTGCCGACGAGCGCCACAGCATCGACAGCCGGGCTTCCGCCTACAGCGCCGTCCGGGGTTACCTCAATCTCTGCCTGCCGGTGACCATCGAAGGGCAGTTGATCGAGCACATCAGCGATGCGGTTGCCGAGGCCAAGCCGGACGGCAACGCCACCAACATCGAAGTGGCCACCCGCTCCGTCCGGCCGAGCGACCTGATCTCGAATCCCGATATCCGGCTCCCCGAGGTGTTCACGCCGCCGCCCGGTCGCCCCGGCAAGAACGATTACGAACGCGGCATCAGTGCCACGCAGTGGCGCGTGGTGCAGGCCGCCATCTGCGCGCAGGTCGACGGCGACCCGGGCGAGGCGACCCATCGGGCGCTGGCCGAGTTCTTCGAGGGCGCCGGGACGCCCGATCCGGGCATCACCACGCGCGGCATCGGGCCCGAGCAGATGGACGTTCTGCGCCGGGCGGTGCGCGATGCGAATGGCCGCAGTTGCGCCGAGCGCGGCATCAGCGGCCCGCGCGAAGCCGGACAATTGGCAGGGTAGGAGGATCGCATGGCCGTACTCAAGGATAGCCGCAGCCTGCGCGACGCCCCGGGCGGCACCGTCATCATGCAGGTGCCGGGCGGCACGCGGGTTGCCGTCGGCGCGACGCAGGGCGCCTGGATCGAGGTGACGCTGGTCGATCACCCGGATCAGCAGAAAGGCTGGGTGAGCGCGGCCGCGGTGGACCTCGCCGCCGATACGCTCGGGCCGCTCGACAAGCAGGTCTTCGCGCTCGAGTGCCACTGGCAGGCATCGATCTTCGGGGTGAGCGGGCACTATCTCGCCGCCATCGCGGCCCTGCGCAGCAACATCGTCGACGGTACCGGGAGCGACGGCACGGTCGGTCCATACCGGTTCAGTCCCGCCGAATGGACTGCGAACGCCACCCAGCCGCAGTTCCAGCTCGCTGCGCCCGCGGCGGCGATCGGGTCGTGGAGCCTGCAGGTCGCGGTCTTCGCCATCATGGCGCGCTTGATGCAGGTGCGCGTCGCCTCGCTCCTCGGCAGCCAGCCGACGGCAACGGAACTCTGTTTCGCGCAGATGGTGGGCAGCAGGTCACTCGCGGCCGCGTTGCAGAACACGGCGCAGCCGGTTGCCGCTCTCATCGGCGCCATCGACGGAGCGACGGCTCTCGCCGAGGGGATCGATGTCGCCAACCTGACCGGACGCGATGCGGGCATCCTCGGGACCGGCAGCGTCGCCGATGCACTGACGTCGATCTCGGCGGCGCTCACCGCGGCCTTGGCCGAAACGCGCGAGGCAATGCTCAAGGCCGGCGACCAACTGATCGCCGGTGGCGGGACCGTGCTTGCGCCGGCCGGCCCGGCGGGTGGCCGCATCGATTTCGACTCTCCCGAAATCCCCGCCGGCCGACGCGACATGGCCGAGCTCATCGCCCGACGCTTCGCCAATGCCGGCTACGGGGTGCTCCAGCAGGTCGCCGCCATCGCCAATGCCATCGGTGAATCCGGGCTCGATCCCACGATCAAGGCAGCCGGCAACGAGCCGTCCTACGGCCTCTTTCAGCTCAACCAAGCTGGCGGCGTGGGCACCGGCCACAGCGTCGCCGTCCTCACCGATGCGGAACAGAACATCGCGATCATGCTGGCCCACATGGCCACGCTCTCCGCCGACAACGCCTTCCGCAATACCGCGTCGCTGCATGACGCGGTCGCCATCTTCGTGCGCGAGTTCGAGCGCCCCGCGAACAGTGCGGGGGCGATCGCGCGGCGCAGCGCCATCGCCCAGTCGCTGCTCGTCTAGGCCGGCTAGAGTGCCCGGCCGTCCTCGGCGAACACGTGGTAGCGCGCCGGGTCGACAAAGGCGGTCAGACGCTGGCCCAGTTCGAGCTGGCGCTGACCGTCCACCGCGATGGTGAGCGGCTGGCCGTCGGCGGTGGTCGCATACACCATGGTCTGGCCGCCCAGCTGCTCGACGAGGTCCACCTTCACCTCGGCAAGCGGCACGCCGCTGCCCTCGCTGATGCCGATATGCTCGGGCCTGACGCCGAAGGTCACCGTCCCGGCAGGGGCGGCAAGCGGGCGGGGCAGGGCGATGTCGCTGCCGCCGGCCCTGAGCCGCGCACCGGCGCCGTCCGTGGCTTCGACCGTCGCGGCGAGGAAGTTCATCTTGGGCGAGCCGATGAAGCCGGCGACGAACTTGTTGCGCGGCTTGTTGTAAAGATCGAGCGGCGCGCCCACCTGCTCGACAATGCCGGCCTGCAGCACCACGATCTTGTCGGCCATGGTCATCGCCTCGACCTGGTCGTGCGTCACGTAGATCATGGTGTTGCCCAGGTCGTTGTGGAGCTTGGCGATCTCCACCCGCATCTGCACCCTGAGTTCCGCGTCGAGATTGGAGAGCGGCTCGTCGAACAGGAAGATCTTGGGCTCGCGCACGATGGCGCGGCCGATGGCGACGCGCTGGCGCTGTCCTCCCGAGAGCTGCTTGGGCTTGCGCTTGAGCAGCGCCTCGATCCTGAGGATTTCCGCCGCCTTCTGCACCCGCGCCTGGATCTGGGGCCTGGGCACCCGCGCTGTCTCCAGGCCGAAGGCGAGGTTCTGGTAGACGTTCATGTGCGGGTAGAGCGCGTAGGATTGGAACACCATGGCAATGCCGCGCCGGGCTGCCGGCACCTCGTTCATCCGCACTCCGTCGATCAGCATGTCGCCGCCGGTGATCGGCTCGAGCCCGGCGATCATCCGCAGCAGGGTGGATTTCCCGCAGCCCGAGGGCCCGACGAACACCGTGAACTCGCCCGGATCGATGGCGAGGTCGATGCCGTGGATCACCTCCACGTCGCCATAGCGTTTCACCACCTTGTTGAGAACGACGCTGGTGGACATCAGTAGGGTCTCCTCGAAGGCCGCCGGTCTCCCTTCTCCCCTTGCGGGAGAAGGTGGCGCGAAGCGCCGGATGAGGGGTACGCGATGGCGGAGGCAAACCCCACATCCGCCCTTGGGGCACCTAGCTTGCCTTCAATCGCTCCGCTGGAGCGATTGATCGCGGCGCGACCGGCTCGAAGTCCCGCAAGGGGAGAAGGAAAGCGGTGGGCGACTGGGCCAGGCGGTGTCATGCTCACCGAAACCCCGCCGGCAGCCAGCTCTCGTATTTCGGATGCTCCGGCCCGATCGGGAAGCGGACGTCCTCGTGCGTTTCGCTCGAGTGGTAGAAGGCGGTGACGATCTCGAGGGCCCGGCGTGAATCCGCGCTGGTCACCGGCAGCGGCCCGCCGCTCTCGAGTGCCTCCCAGAACAGTCGCATCTGCGTTTCGAAGCGCGGCGGCGTGTCCTGCCAGTCCTGCAGCAGCTCGTCGATCCGCACCCTTGTCGCGTCGTTGCGCGGCAGGATCTTCCAGGGCGCCCCGCCCGGATTATACGGCGCGTGGTCGCTTTCGAAGGTGACGTTCTCGAATGCGATGCGGATGCGCGAGATCTCGTCGGCGGAGCCAAGCGTAGCGGTGAAGCTCGCCAGGGCCCCCGAGGCCATCTCCACCGATGCCGAGATGCAGTCCTCCACCTCGATCGGATTGACCCGCGTCGTCACCCGGCCGAACAGCGATTTCGGTTCGCCCATCAGGTAAGTGAAGATGTCGTGCGGGTGAATGGCATGGGTCATCAGCACCCCACCCAGCTCGGTCTTCCACTTTCCGCGCCATGGCACGGCATAGTAGTCCGCCTCGCGCCGCCACAGCGTTTCGACCGTGCCGACATAGGGCTTGCCGGCAATGCCGGCGTCGATGATCGCCTTGGCCTGGCCGATGCCGTTGCCGAAGCGGTACTGGAACACCGGCATCAGCCGGCCCGTCGAGCGTTTCTCTTCGGCGATCACCTCGTCGACCTGGGCGAGTGAGCCGACCAGCGGCTTCTCGCAGATCACGTGCTTGCCCGCCCTCAGCGCCGCCATCACCATCGGGTGGTGCAGCATGGGCGGGGTGCAGATGTCGATGATGTCGAGATCGTCCATCGCCAGCAGGTCGTCGAACCGCTCGACACGCCGCTCGATGCCGAACTCGTCGGCGAGCCCGTTGCGACGAGCCGAATCGAGATCGCAGATGGCGAGCACCCGGAAGCGGTCCTTGTTGGTCTCGTAGCCGTCCATGATGTGGGCGCGGCCGATGCCACCGCCGACCACCGCGACCGTGTATACCCTGTTCATTGCTGCCACACCGTCCCGATTTCGGCCATCTGCTGCGCCGTGAGTGCCAGTTCCATTGCCTTGAAGGCGCGCGCCTGCGGCATCGCCGTTTCCGTCCGATCGCGGATGTCGGCGAGCAGCTGCCGTCCATAGGGCAGGTCCTGCGCCGAGCAGTCGATGTGCCGGGTGCCCGCCTTGTCGACGAGGAACAGGTGGTCGGTTCCCGGCCGGCCGGCGATGTCGATGTACTTGCGGCACTCGATGTAGCCCTCGGTGCCCAGCAGCACGAGCCGCCCGTCGCCCCAGGTGCCGAGCCCGTCGGGGGTGAACCAGTCGACCCGCACGTAGCCCGTCGTCGTCGGCGACTTCAGGTGCATGTCGCCCACGTCCTGCAGCCCGGGCCGGCCCGGATTGCCGCGGTTGTTGACGGTCGCCGAGATCACCTCCGCCTCCGTGTCGGTGCCCGAAAAGAACAGGAACTGTTCGCACTGGTGGCTGCCGATATCGGCGAGGATGCCGCCATAGCGGGGCCGGTCGTAGAACCAGTCCGGCCGCTGGTTGTTGCGGATCTGGTGCGGCCCGAGCCCGAGCGTGTGCACCAGCTTGCCGATGGCGCCTGCGGCGACCAGCTCGCCGGCCTTCACCGTCGAACGCGTCTCGAAATGCTCCGAATAGCAGACCGAGTAGATGCGGCCGGTCTCCGCCTGCGCGCGCCGCAACTGGGCGAGCTGCGCCAGCGTGGTCATCCCCGGCTTGTCGCTCATCACGTCCTTGCCGTGGCGCATGATCTCGACCGAGAGCGCCGCGCGCTCGTTGAGGATCGCGGCGGTCAGCACCAGCTG
>NZ_JAYRYM010000157.1:0-9243 GCF_041917035.1 Devosia sp.
CTCAACAACGCCACCGGCTACGTGCTGCCGGTGCAGCGCTGGAACGCCCTGCCGGGCAAATCGCGCTGGATCACCGAAAAGTGGAAGACGCGGCGCGGCAAGCTGTTCCTTGCCCCCGGAGACTCGCCGGTCGGCTACCGCCTGCCGCTCAGTTCGCTGCGGCACGTCGCCCCGACCGCCTATCCGCATGTGGTGCCGCGCGACCCGCTGGTCGCGGTGGGCGACCTGCCCGAGGTCGAGGAGCTGCTGCGCCACCCCGTCGCGGTGCGGATCGGGCACCACACGCAGCCCTCGACCTTCACCGCCGACCCGACGGTGGCCCAGCAGGTCAACGAGCAGGTGCTCGACGAGATCGACAGCGCCGTGCGCACCGCCGTCACGGTGGAACTGCGCGAGGGACGGCTCTGCGTGTTCCTGCCGCCGGTCTCGACGGTGGAGGACTATCTCGAGCTGATCGCCGCCGCCGAGGAGGCGGCCCGGAGCATCGACCTGCCGATCCACGTCGAAGGCTACGCCCCGCCCTACGACCCGCGCCTGAACGTCATCCGCGTCGCTCCCGACCCCGGGGTGATCGAGGTCAACATCCACCCGGCGGCGAACTGGGAGGAATGCGTGGCGACCACCACGGCGGTCTACGAGGAAGCGCGGCTCGCCCGGCTCGGGGCCGACAAGTTCATGATCGACGGCAAGCACACCGGCACCGGCGGCGGCAACCATGTGGTGGTCGGCGGCGCCACCCCGTCGGACTCGCCGTTCCTGCGCCGGCCGGACCTGCTCAAGAGCCTGGTGCTGCACTGGCAGCGCCACCCCTCGCTCTCCTACCTGTTCTCCGGCCTGTTCATCGGGCCGACCTCGCAGGCGCCGCGCGTCGACGAGGCCCGGCACGATAGCCTGTACGAACTCGAGATCGCGCTGCGGCAGGTCCCGGCACCCGGCGAAGGACCGGCGCCGCTGCCCTGGCTGGTCGACCGGCTGTTCCGCAACCTGCTCGTCGACGTGACGGGCAACACGCACCGCTCGGAAATCTGCATCGACAAGCTCTATTCGCCGGACGGGCCGACCGGCCGGCTCGGACTGGTCGAGTTCCGCGGTTTCGAGATGCCACCCAACGCCCGCATGAACCTCGCGCAGCAGCTATTGGTACGGGCCCTGATCGCGCGCTTCTGGAAAGCGCCGCTGTCGGGCGGCTTCACCCGCTGGGGCACGGCGCTGCACGACCGTTTCATGCTGCCGCAATTCGTCTGGGCCGACTTCCTCGAAGTGCTGGCCGACCTGCGGGCGCACGGCTTCGACCTCGACCCGGCCTGGTTCGCCGCGCAGCTCGAATTCCGCTTCCCGTTCTGCGGCGAAGTCGAGGTCGAGGGCATGAAGCTGACGCTCAACCAGGCGCTCGAGCCCTGGCACGTGATGGGTGAACAGGGCGCCATCGGCGGCACTGTCCGCTTCGTCGATTCCTCGGTCGAGCGGCTGCAGGTGAAGCTCGAGGGCAGCAATCCGGACCGCTACCGTGTTGCCTGCAACGGCCGGCTGGTGCCGCTCGCGGCCACCGGCGAGAACGGCGTCGCCGTGGCCGGCGTGCGCTTCAAGGCCTGGCAGCCGGCTTCCGGCATGCACCCCGCCCTGCCGGTCAATGCGCCGCTGCATTTCGACATCTATGATGCGTGGTCGGGACGGGCGATCGGCGGCTGCACCTACCACACCGCGCATCCGGGGGGCCGCAACTACGAGACCTTCCCCGTCAACGGCAACGAGGCCGAGGCACGGCGCCTCGCCCGCTTCGTGCCCTCGGGCCATCACCCCGGCGCCTACGCCCCGCCCGCCGAGGCCTATTCGCCGGAGTTCCCGTTCACCCTCGACCTCCGCCGCCCGCCGCACTGACCGGCCCGACCGGGTTCGGTTTTTGACCAAACAGTCGAAAGTCCACTTGCGATTTCCGACGCCTCAGATAGCGCTATTTGCCCATGGAGAAGCGGAATCAGCGTCAGCCGGCCAAGAAGCGGGGCATTCCCGGCCTGATCTCGGGCTATAGGCTGCTTCCCGGCGTCCCCGACGAGATGATCGCCCCCTCCGGTGCCATCCGGCCGGCCTGGGAAGGCCTGATCGGGGCTCTCGACGAACTGGGGCCCGAGGAGATCTCGTCCCGCTTCGAGCGGGCCGACCAGTACCTGCGCGATGCCGGCGTCTACTATCGAAAGTATGACGGGGCCGAGGGCAAGGAGCGCGCCTGGCCGCTGGCGCACGTGCCGCTGATCATCGACGAGGCGGACTGGGTCGGCATCTCCCGCGGGCTGACGCAGCGCGCCGAGCTGCTCGAAGCGATCGTCGCCGATATCCACGGCGACAACACCCTGGTGGAGCGCGGCCTGCTGCCGCCGGAGCTGATCGCCCGCAATGCCGAGTTCCTGCGGCCGGTGGTCGGCCTCAAGCCGGCCAGCGGGCACTTCCTGCACTTCTGCGCGTTCGAACTCGGGCGCGGTCCCGATGGCGGCTGGTGGGTGCTGGGCGACCGCACCCAGGCCCCGTCCGGCGCCGGCTTCGCGCTCGAGAACCGGGTGGCGACCACCAGGGCGCTCTCCGACATCTATGGCAGGATGCACGTCCACCGGCTCGCCGGCTTCTTCCGCGACTTCCGCGATGCGCTCAACGGCATCGCCCGCGCCGGCGACGGACGCGTCGCCATCCTCACTCCGGGCCAGCACAACGAGACCTATTTCGAGCACGCCTACATCGCGCGCTACCTCGGCTTCATGCTGCTCGAGGGCGAGGACCTCGTGGTCGAGGGCGGGCAGGTGATGGTGCGCACCGTGGCCGGGCTGAAGCCGATCAGCGTGCTGTGGCGGCGGCTCGACGCCAGCTTCGCCGATCCGCTCGAGCTGCGCAATGACAGCCATATCGGCACACCGGGCATGACCGAGGCGCTGCGGCAGGGCTCGGTGGCGATCGTCAACGCCCTCGGTTCGGGCATCCTCGAGACGCGCGCGCTTGCCGCCTTCATACCCAGCCTGTGCCGGGCGTTGCGGGGCGAGGACCTGATGCTGCCCACCATCGCCACCTGGTGGTGCGGCCAGGCGGCGGAGCGCCGCCACGTCGTCGAGAACTTCGACACCATGATGGTCGGCCCCGCCTTCGCCACGGGCCTCGCCATCGACGACCCGCAGGGCACGGTACTGGGCGCGCAACTGCCAAGGGCGCAGCGCGAGGCGCTGCTCGCCGAACTGCAGCAGAGCGGCGGCGACTTCGTCGGCCAGGAGCCGGTGCAGCTGTCGACGGCGCCGGTCTATCTGGGCGGTACGCTGCAGCCGCGGCCGATCACGCTGCGCGTCTACGCGGCACGCACAAGGGACGGCTGGACCATCATGCCGGGTGGTTTCGCCCGCGTCGGCTCGACCCCCGATACCGCCGCCATCGCCATGCAGCGTGGCGGCCAGGCGGCCGACGTGTGGGTGGTCAGCGCCAAGCCGGTCGAGCGCGTCTCGCTGCTGCCGCAGGCCGGCGAGAAGCTGGTGCGCGTCTCGGCCGGGAGCCTGCCCAGCCGGGCCGCCGACAACCTGATCTGGCTCGGGCGTTACGCCGAGCGGTGCGAGGCGACGGTCCGCATCCTGCGCGCCTACAATGCCCGGCTGGCGGAAAGCTCCAATCCGGCCCACGCCCTGCTCAAGGACACCCGCGCCTATCTCGGCAATCTCGGGGTCGACGCCAGCAAGGCGCTGCCGCCGGGCCTGCTGGCCGCCATCGACAGCGCCGCCAATAGCGCCGGACAGATCCGCGACCGCTTCTCACCGGACGGCTGGCTGGCGCTCGCCGACCTGCGCAAGACGGCGCGCAACTTCGCCCAGCGAGTCGAGCCGGGCGACGACGCGACCCGGGCGATGACCGTGCTGCTGCGCAAGCTCGCCGGCTTCTCCGGCCTCGTCCACGAGAACATGTACCGCTTCGCCGGCTGGCGCTTCCTCGAGATCGGCCGACGGCTGGAGCGCGCCATCCAGATCGCGGGCATCGTCGGCTGGTGCACGCGCAAGGGCGCGCCCGAAGGCACGCTCGACATGCTGCTCGAAATCGGCGACAGCGTGATGACGCACCGGCGCCGCTACGCGGTCAGTGCCGGCGTCAACTCGTATGTCGACCTCCTGGTGCTCGATCCGCTCAACCCGCGTTCGGTCGCCTTCCAGATCGCCGAACTGCGCAGCCAGATCGAGCAGCTGCCCGGCGGCATCGAGGAAGGGCACCTCTCGCTTGCCGCCAAGGCGGCGCTGGCGCTGCACACCGACCTCAGGATCACCGAGCCCGAGGACATGACGACAGCCAAGCTCAACCGCCTTGCGGCGGATATCGGCCGGCTCGCCGGCCTCATCGCCGACGCCTATTTCGTATAGGGGGCAGGATGCTCTACGACGTCCGGCTGGAGCTGCACTACGACTACGTCGCCTCGGTGCATGGCGACAGGCACCTGGTGCGGGTGACACCGGTGTCGATCCCCGGCGTGCAGCGCGTCATCGCCGCCGCGCTGTCCTTCTCGCCGCGCCCCGAGCAGGAGACGACCTTCACCGACTTCTTCGGCAACATCGTCACGACGATCGCCTACTCGGGCTACCACGACCATCTCGACGTGAAGCTGACGGCACGGGTCCAGGTGGAGGAGCAGCCGCCGGCGGCCGACCTGTCGCCGACGCTGCCGCGACTTGCCGAGGAGATTGCCGCGCTGTGGTCGCTGGCCGCAGACGCGCCGCACCATTTCCTCGCCGCTTCGCCGCGCGTGCCGCTCGACCGGGCGATCACCGGATACGCCCGCGATGTCACCGGGCGCGCCGGTTCGGTAAAGGCGGCCGCGATGGAGCTCTGTCTCGCCATCCACCGCGACTTCAAGTACGACAAGGACGCCACCAAGGTCGATACCGGGCCGTCCGAGGCGTTTGCGCTGAAGCGCGGCGTCTGCCAGGACTTCGCCCATGTGATGATCGCCGGCCTGCGCGGCATCGGCATCCCGGCCGGCTATGTGTCCGGGTTCCTGAGGACCATCCCGCCCAAGGGCAAGCCCCGCCTCGCCGGCGCCGACGCCATGCATGCCTGGGTGCGGGTCTGGTGCGGGCCCCACGCGGGCTGGCTCGAGTTCGACCCCACCAACGCCATGCCCGCCGGGGTCGACCACATCACCATCGGCTACGGCCGCGACTATTCCGACGTCTCCCCGATCGTGGGGGTGCTGCGCACCAGCGGCGGCCACCACGCCAAGCAGTCGGTCGACGTGATCCGCGTCGAGTAGCGCACCCGCTCGTCCTTCCACCGGAACCAATGTCCGCGGCGGCCGTTGTAGCGGCCAGAAGCACCATGCCGGAGCGCGCCGGGTGGTGTTCCCGGAATACGGAAGGAACCAGAGCGATGACACTGACCGAGATCGCCAGACTGGAACATGCCGGACGCGTCACCCTCGGCTGGGTGCCGGAACGCTATGACGGCCCTGCCCGTTTCGCTCCCGTGCTCGCCGCAGTCGGCTCGGCGGCCGGCATCCTCGCCGTCGCCGCCTCCATCCTGCTGAACCTGCCCTAGCGCCGGATCGCCCGTCGCCGAACTCGAGGAGGCCGCCATGACCCTCGGCACCATCATCATCATCCTGCTGATCCTGCTCGCGATCGGCGCGATACCGGCCTGGCCCTACTCCCGCGCCTGGGGAGCCTATCCCTCCGGCATCATCGGAGTCGTGCTCGTGATCGTCATCATCCTCGTGCTGATGAGGGTTTTCTGAGCCGCCCGCGAGCCCAAGGTCGCCCCCCTTCCGGCTCGCCCCCCGCACCCCGGTTCGCCCCCGAACCGGGGTGCTTCCGTTTTGATCCAGCGCAATCCACGCGGTCCGTCTCCGCCTAGACTGGAACCATACTCGGCACGAGACGTTGATGATCAATCAGAGCAACAGGAGCGCCCAGATGGCTGCCACCACTGACATTTCTCCCGCCGCCCGTGCCGCCAACGAGGCCGGACGACCGTCGCGATCCAGCTCGGAGACGAGCCGCGAGGATGAACTGGCCGAACAGATCAAGCAGTTGCAGACCGATCTCAAGTCGATCGCGGCAACCTTGGCGACGCTGGCCGAGGACAAGGTCAACGCGGCGCAGTCGATCGCCAAGCGCGAGGTGAAGCAACTGGCCAAGTCCGGCAAGCACGCCGTCGACGAGGTGCAGGACGAGTTCGGCGAACTCGAAAAGCAGCTCAAGGACACCATCCGGGAAAAACCTCTGACCGCGGTGGCGGGCGCCATCGCGCTGGGGTTTCTGCTCGCCGTCGTCTCAAGGTAGGGTCCATGCAGTTCCTGTCGCCGATCGCCGCCCTGCTCGGTATCGAGCTCGAGGAACTGCTCGAAAAGCTGAAGAGCGGCGCCATCGCTTACGGCGTGGCAGCCGCCTTCGGGCTGATCGCCCTCGCCTTCCTGCTGGTCGCACTCAACGCCTGGCTGACGACGCTGTGGGGCCCGATCGTCGCGCCGCTGGCGATTGCCGTCGGGGCCCTGCTGCTGGCGCTCGTCGCCTACGGTCTCAAGGCGATGGCCGATGCCGCAGCGCATCGTCGCGCCCTCGAGCGCCAGCGCACCGCGGAAAAGACCGCGCTCGTCACGACGGCGGCGGTCACCGCGTTGCCGCTGCTGATGAGATCGGACCTGATGAAGCGCGTCGGCATCCCGCTGGGGAGCGCATTGGCCGCCGCCTACCTGCTCAGCAAGCCGACCGGCCCGCACGCGGACGACGCGTCCGAGGACGACGCCTGAGACGTCTGAAGCTGCAACCAACGACCCCGGTGCCGCGTTCTCACCGGGCCCGTTCCCCCGGACCCCGGTGGAAACGCGGTTTCGAGGAGTTCAGCCATGACTCACATCAAGCGCAAGATCGTGACCATCCTCACCGACGCGCACCTGCCCGACGCGGACAAGATCGCGCAGCTGCGCCAGCTCGAGGCGGACTCGCTCGCCAAGGAGCGCAGCGCCACCGAGGGCATGACGCCCGTCGACGGCGATGACGGCGAGGATCTCAAGACCATCGAGAACGCCCTGCGGCGCCTCGGCGAGGAGCCGGTCGAGGCGGGTGCCGCGACCCTCTAGCTGGCCACATCTTTCGGGGCGGGCCGAGCGCCCGCCCTGCACCCACGCACATCCGCGGCGGCGTGCCGCTACCCCCGCGAGTCCTCGAGTTGCTGCTGGCGCGCCTGGTCCTCCCGTTCGGAGACGCTGCAATCCCGGTACTGGTATGCCGGGGCCGTCTTGAGGTGGTAGAACGCCGCCCCGCTGCCGCCTTCGAATGCATTGACGCAGCCATCGCCCAGGGCGGGCATCTTCAGCGTGAGACAGGTGTTCGTCGCGGGATCGAAGTTGAAGCCCTGGCATCCGGCGTTGGCCTGGTTGGCGGTACAGAATGACGCGCAGGTGCCGAGGTTGACATTCTCGCTGAAGCTGAGCGGGAAGCCCTTGTGGAAGACGCCCCCGCGCGGCGGATCGAAGTAGGAGAGGAAGGCATCCTCCACCGGCCCGGTCGGGGCGATGGTGTATTGCGCAGTCGGGCTGGTGCTCGTCACGACGCTCGGGTTGTAGATCGATCCGGAGACGTCGGTGTAGAAGTAGGACGAGGGCGTGCCGACATAGATGATCTCGCGATGCTCCGGCAACTGGTCGAGGGCATATTCAACCGCGTCCGCAACCGCGAGACTGACGCCGGTCGAGACGATATCGCAGCCGATCTCGATCGGGCACGCGGTGAAGGCGAAATTGACGGCAAACTGGGCGGTCTCGGAGATCGCGAAGTTGACGAACTCCCGCGCTATCTCTCCACCCACGATGCGGACGATGGCAATGGCGGGCTGCTGGGTCAATATCTCGAACACGCAGTCCTCCTGACCAAGGATCAGGTAGGTTTCACGCGCCGGCGCGATGTTCGGCTTGATGGCGACGTCGTACTTGCCGGACGTCTGGTTCTGGCTGAACGTCAGGTCGCCCGCCTTGTACCACGACACCTTGGCGATGAACCCGCTGGGATCGACGAGCCTCACGCACTGCATGGCACTGGCGCTGGTGGGCAGCAGTACGCCGAACAGGATGGTGAAGAAGGCCAGTATCGGGAGCAGCCGCCCCTCCATTGCCCTGCTTAGGCCCCCGTTGCGGGCCTCGATGCTGCGCTCATTGCTCACGAGATGCCTCCAATTCCATCTGACGCCGCAGGTCCTCCTCCTGAGTGACGCTGCAATCGGCGAACCTGATATCCGGAGCCGTCTTCAGCCGGTAGAACGACACCGTTCCGCTGTTGTAGCTCATGCAGGGCTGGCCCACCGCCGGGAAGGTCACCGTCTGGCACTGGCTGGTCGCGGTGTCGAAGTTGTAGCCCGCGCAGCCCAGATAGCCCTGGTGGGCGGCGCAGAAGGCCGCACAGGTCCCCAGGTTGACGTTCTCGCTGTGGCGCAGGGGGTTGGCGCCCTGCAGGGTACCCTGCCGCGGCGGCGCGAACATCTGCACGAAGCTGTCCTCCAGCACCCCCGCCGGGAACATCTCGAAGCGCGGCGCCGGCTCGCTCGATGTCACCACCTCCGGATAGTAGATGTCGCCCTTGATATCCGTGAAGAAGTGCGACGAGGGCACTCCGACGTAGATGATCGACTGGTACTGGGGCAGCTTCTTGACCGTCACCCGCTTCACTTCCTCGGCCACCTTGCCCGCCACGAAGTCCGCCAGCGGGCAGCCGATGAACAGCGCGCAGGTCGCGCCGGACAGCGTTCCGGACGCGAGCCCGATGGTGGAGTTTGCCATGAACTTGACGAACTCGTCGGCGTACTGGCCGCCGAAGATGCTGACGACGGCGATGCCGGGCTCCATGCGCACGATATCGAAGTAGCAGCTCTGCGAGCCAATGGCGATGTACTCGGTTTTCGCCGGCGCGGGCAGGCTATCGATCGAGTAGGTATCCGTCTTGTCGTCGTAGGAATAGGCCACTGTGCCGCTCGAGAACCACTTCACCTCGGCGATGAAGCCGCTGGGGTGCACGACCCGTAAGCACTGGGTGGCCTGCGCCCCGGTCGTCAGCAGCAGGGTCACGACGATCGCGACGAGCCCGCCCAGCACGGAGAACCACTTCTGCATTCGTCAGCTCCCGGATTCGACCGGCGGCCACCCGCCGGATGTGTCGTTCACGATCACACTCCGGCGGGGCAGATTCCAGCGCGCCGGCTGCAACCAAACAAACGTAGGCTCAACAAGACTAGAAGACAGGCACTTCG
>NZ_JAYRYM010000158.1:0-9186 GCF_041917035.1 Devosia sp.
CAACAGGGTCTTGAGCGTGCTGGCGACGTCGTCGCGCCAGTCGGGCAGGTCGATGCCGAGCGCGTCGCGCAGCTTGCCGGTCGAAAGCCGCGAGTTGTGCGGCCGCCGCGCCGGGGTGGGGAAGGCGGAAGAGGGGACCGGCAGCACGGTCTCGGGGCGCGCCCGCAACGCCACGCCGGCAGCGGCCGCCGCGGCGATGATGAATCGCGCATAGCCGTTCCAGCTCGTCTCGCCCGCTGCCGTCAGGTGATAGATGCCGCCCGCCGGCGGACGATTGCCCGCCAGCCTCCTGATCAGCGTGGCGGTGGTTTCGGCGATCAGGCGTGCGCTGGTCGGGGCGCCGATCTGGTCGTCGATGACCTTCAGTTCGTCGCGGCTCTGGGCGAGGCTCAGGATCTTGGCGATGAAATTGCTGCCGCCCGGCGCATGCACCCAGCTGGTGCGGAGCACGAAATGCCCGCCCTCGGCGAGTACCGCGATCTCGCCGTCCCGCTTGCTGGTCCCGTAGACATTGAGCGGCGCCGTGGCGTCGGTCTCGACATACTGCGAGGGTTTCTCCCCGTCGAACACGTAGTCGGTGGAATAGTGGATCATCCGCGCCCCGGCCTCGGTCGCCGCCCGCGCCACTTCGCCCGGCGTCACCGCGTTGATCCGGCGCGCCCGATCCGGTTCGACCTCCGCCCGGTCGACCGCCGTGTAGGCCGCGGCGTTGACCACCAGGTATGGACGCTCGCGCCGGACCAGGGCCGCCGCCGCGCCCGGCTCTTCGAAGTCCGCGCCGGCCCGGCCGAAGGCCACCACCTCGCCCAATGGCGCCAGGGCCGCCAGCAGGGCGGTCCCGACCTGGCCATCGCGGCCGAATACGACCAGCTTCATCCGTACTGCCTCGCGATCCAGTCGCGATAGGCCCCGCTGGTCACGTCGGCCACCCAGCTTCGATTGTCGAGATACCAGTCGACGGTCGCCGCCAGGCCCTCGGCGAAGCGCACCGCCGGCCGCCAGCCGAGCTCCGCCGCGATCCGGCGCGCGTCGATCGCGTAGCGCCGGTCGTGGCCCGGGCGATCCGTCACGAAGGTGATCTGCCCGGCATAGGACTTTCCGTCGCCGCGCGGGTGTCGGGCGTCCAGCAGCGCGCAGATCATCCGCACCACCTCGATGTTCGGCATCTGGTTGTCGCCGCCGATATTGTAGGTCGCGCCCGGGCTCGCCGCCTCGAGCACCCGCCTGATGGCCGTGCAGTGGTCGGCCACGTGCAGCCAGTCGCGGACCTGCCGGCCATCACCGTAGATCGGCAGCGGCTTGCCCGCCAGCGCGTTGTTGATCACCAGCGGGATCAGCTTTTCGGGGAACTGGAACGGCCCGTAATTGTTCGAGCAATTGGTGACCAGCACCGGCAGGCCATAGGTCTCGTGGTAGGCACGCACCAGGTGGTCCGACGCGGCCTTGCTCGCCGCATAGGGGCTGTTGGGCCGGTAGGGGTTGGACTCGGCAAAGGCCGCCTCGTCGGGCGCCAGCGTGCCGTAGACCTCGTCGGTCGACACATGCAGCAGCCGGAATTCGGCGCGGGCGTCGCCGCTCAGCGTTCCGTGGTACGCGCGCACCGCCTCCAGCAGGGAAAGCGTCCCCATCACGTTGGTCTCGAAGAACGGCGCCGGTCCCGAGATCGACCGGTCGACATGGCTCTCGGCCGCGAAGTTGACCACCGCCCGCACGGTGTTCTGCCGAAGCACGCGGTCGACGAGCGGGGCATCGCCGATCGAGCCGCGCACGAACCGGTGCCGGGCATCGCCGCTCAGTTCACTCAGGTTGGCGAGGTTGCCCGCGTAGGTCAGCGCGTCCAGCGTCACCACCGGTTCGTCGCACTGCCGCAGCCAGTCGATGACGAAGTTCGAACCGATGAACCCGGCACCGCCGGTGACCAGGATCGTCATGCCGTCCATACCCCATCTTGCGGCCGGACCGTAGCCGCAAAGGTCGAGCGAAGAAAGGCCATCAGAGCTTGCCCATCATGCCCGCGACATAGAGCGATACCTGGCCGAAGACCGTCTGCCGATGCACGCCGGACCGCCACAGCTTGATCAGGCGGGCGATCGGGTTGCCCCGGCGCGCGTCCTTGAACCGGTCGAACAGCGCCACCGAGTCCGGTGTCAGCAGGTCGCGGCAGGCATCGAGCGCCTGCAGGTTGCTGTCCGTCCAGCCGGCGAACCGGCCATGCAGCGCGAACCGCAGCCGGTTGAAGCGCGCGCGCCACCCGGTATTGGCGCCGATGAGGTTGCGGTCGTGCTGCCGGTAGCGCACGTGCGGGACCTCCGAGTAGATCACCTTGCCGCCGGCTCCGCTGACGATCAGGTAGGCGAACCAGTCGTGGCTGACGAAATCGGTGCGAAGGGCGGCTTCCCGCAGCAGCGCAAAGGCCTCGGCATTCATCACCATCGTGTTGCCGCCGCCGATGCTCTGCACCAGCGCATTGGCAAATCCCGGGGCCCGCTGGAACAATGGCGACAGGCCGATATCGCGGCCCGCGGAATCGGTGAGAATGGTGCGCTCGCAATAGAGCGCCGGCCGATTGCCGTGCTGGCGCAGCGCCGCGATCGCGGCGGGCAGCTTGTCGGCGAGCCACACGTCGTCCTGGTCGCAGAAGGCGACGAAGGCGGCATCGATGTCCGCCGTGGCGATCAGCTGCCGATAGTTCGCCGAAAAGCCCCGCCCCGGTCCCGTGACGATGTGGAACGTCCCCTTGCCCCACCGGCCGGCCCATTGCTGCAGGCGCCGAGGCGTATCGTCGCCCGAGCCGTCGTCGGACACCCACATGTCGATGGCGGGCCAGTCCTGCTCGATCACCGATTGCAGCTGGTCGTCGACGAAGCGACCACCGTCGAGGGTCGTCATCAGGACGGCGACCCGGCTTGGCCCGGCTGCACGAACTGCCCCCTCGAACGCCATTCTCTTCTCCAGCCGCACACGAAAGGCCCGGCGTCCGCCGAGGCCGTCCGGCGCCACCACGCACTCGCCAGAACCGTGTCTGAACATATCCACGCCAAGTCAGGCGATCAAATGCGAAATCCAGGTCAGCGTGACATGGCCGTTATGTGTGACACGCAGGTAACGAAAGAAATCATGGTCCGGGTCGCCGGTTGACGTACGCGCTTCATTACTTGCAGAGCAAGAACTTATATTTTGTTCGGATTGCGCTGCAATACTGTGCGGAGTCGGGCAAGGATCATTTCAACTCCGCGTTGACCGAGTTCGCGCGAGGCCTCCGCAGCACTGCGCGTGTACCATCTGGACTGGTCAAGTCTGTCGATTTCCACCGCCTCGGGGCAGAGCGCCAGCATCAGCGAGGTTTCGCCGATCCCCGCATGGTCGAACGGGTAGGATTTGATCATCTCCGCATCTAGCAGCGGGTGCCCCTTGATCCAGTTGAAGGGGTCATCGCCACCGGCCTGCTGCTGGTAATAGTCGGCCATCGCACTGTTGCCCCACCAACCCTCGCCGCGCGTCTCTTCGAGGTACTTGAAGATCACCTGGCGCGCCGCGAACTTGAAGCTGAGGTCGGTGGGCATGCCGACCGCGAAATTCTCGCTCTGGTGGTGGATGATGAAGTGAATGTTGCGAAAGCCGATCCGCAACAGGCTGCGGAACAGGTCCGCCGCGAATGGCGCCAGCGCATCCTGCCCCACCTGGATGGAGCCGTTGCCTTCCGGCGGCTCCACCGCGTAGCTCGCGGCTCCGTAGTAGAAGGGCGGCAGGATCACCATGTCCGTCTCGCGCTCGATGAGTTCGAGCACCTTGATCACCACCAGCGTGTCCATGCCCACGGCCATGTGTTCGCCGTGGTATTCGAGCACGCCGAGCGGCAGCACGACGGGCCAGTTCTCCTCGATTGCCCGGCGGATCTGGTGGGGCAGCATCATCTCGTAACGCATCTCGACCTCCTTTGGGGAAGCTAGTCGTCCCCGCTTCGTCGTGCCAGTCTCCTCGCCGGGGCATCTCGCCGCGCGGGGGTCCCCAGCCCTCGCCGGCCATGCTAGGTCATCCCTGCAACAGGGAGGCAGCAATGCTCAAGGGGATAGATCCCATTCTCAACGCCGATGTTCTGCACGCGCTCAAGTCGATGGGGCACGGCGATGACCTGATCATCGCCGACATGAACTTTCCGGCCGATTCCATCGCCCGCCAGACGGTCTACGGCCGGCTGCTCAAGCTGGAGAACGTCACCGCCGGCCGGGCCGCGCAGGCCATCCTGTCGCTGATGCCGCTCGACAGCTTCGTGCCTCAGCCGGTGTTGCGCATGGAGATCGTCGGCAAGCCCGACGAGGTGCCTCCCGTGCAGGCGGAGGTGCAGGCCGCCATCGACGCGGCGGAGGGACGCTCCTGGCCCATGGGCTCGATCGAGCGCTTCGCCTTCTACGAGGCGGCCAAGCGATCCTACTGCGTCATCCAGACCGGGGAACGCCGCTTCTACGGCTGCTTCGTGCTGAAGAAGGGGGTCCTGCCACCCGATGCGTGAGCGGGAGCCGTCATTCATCGGCAAAACTTCTGTGCACTTACCAATGAATGGCGACCGGGCTTTCTGTCGCAACGCGAAGGAAGTCGGACCGGATCGTGTTGACTCCTAACATGTCACGTCCCTAGCATCGCGCCAGCTTCCGGCACGGAAACGGGAGCGCCTTGTGGAGGCCCGGCCGGTCGGGCGGTGCGGCAAGCGCCGCCATCGGCCCTCTCCACCGGGCGCCTGTGCCGGGCGCGTTACTCGTCGCTCGTAGGAGCGGCGCTCAATGGGAGGACAAGTTGAAAGTCGAACTGTACAACCACCTCGTGGCGAACCGCCGCAGCTTCATGAAGGGCGCTGCCGCTCTCGCTGCCGGCACCGCGCTGGGCAGCTCGCTGTCCGGCAGGGCGTTCGCGCAGGACAGCGTGCGCGCCCAGATTCTGCAGATTCCCGGCGTCGGCAAGGGCTCGCCCACCGATGCCGACTGGCAGAAGGTCGGCGAGCTCTGCCTCGCGGCGACCAAGGCCAATGTCGCCGAAGGCGAGTTCGCCGGCGTCGAGCTGACCTTCATGGGTCTCAACAACCAGAACCTGCACAACTTCCTGTTCCGCGGCTTCCTCAAGCCGTGGGAGGCCTATACCGGCGCCAAGATCAACTGGATCGACCTCGCCCAGGCCGACTACAATGCCCGCCTGCAGCAGTCGATCGCCACCGGTACGGTCGACTTCGACATCATCGAGATGGGCGCGCCCTTCGAGGGCGACACCGCCAGCAAGGGCCTGCTCGACGAGATGCCCGACTGGGTCAAGACCCAGATCGATGCCGAGGACCTGGTGAACTACCTCAAGCCGCCCGTTGGCTCGTGGGAGGGCAAGACCTACCGCATCACCATCGACGGCGATTGCCACACCTTCGCCTATCGCAAGGATTACTTCGGTGACGGCTCGATCACCGGCCTCGCCGACGTGCCGACGCATTGGGAAGACATCAATGCCATGTCGATCGCCCTTGCCGGCAAGAACGATCCGCTCACCGGCACCCCGGCCTACGGCTTCCTCGATCCGCTGAAGTACCAGTGGGGCGGCTTCGGCTTCTACTTCCTCGAGGACCGCGCCTCGGCCTACGCCAAGCACCCGGACGATCCGGCCTGGCTGTTCGACCCCGACACCATGAAGCCGCGCGTCAACAACCCGGCCTGGGTGCAGGCCATCCAGGACGTGATGGACCTGGTCAAGGCCAATGCCTATCCGCCGGATCAGCTGAACGCCGATCCGAACACCACTGCGTTCTCGCAGTTCCTCGGCGGCACCGGCGCCGCTCTCACCTGGTGGGGCGATGTCGGCTCCAACGCCCGTACCTCCGATACCTCGGTGGTCGGCGATGTCGTCGGCTTCTCGATCAACCCCGGTGCCAAGAAGGTCTACAACTCCAAGACCGGCGCCTGGGAGGAGAAGGAGAACTTCGCTCCCAACCTCGCCTATCTGGGCTGGGGCGTCTACGTGACCAGCCGCGTCTCGGCTGACGAGAAGAAGCGCAAGGCCGCCTGGTCGGCCGCCGCCCATCTCGGCGGCAAGGACCTGTCGCTGTGGACCGCCGCCTACCCGTCCGGCTTCCAGCCCTACCGCAACTCGCACTTCCAGTACGAGGAATGGGAAGCGGCCGGCTACGACCGGGCCTTCGTCGAGGATTACCTCGGCTCCAACGCCGACAGCTACAACCATCCCAATGGCGCGATCGAGCCCCGTATCCCCGGCATCTTCCAGTACTACTCGATCGCCGAGGACGAACTGGTCAAGGGCATCAACGGCCAGTACGCCTCCGCGCAGGAGACGGCCGATGCCATCGCCGCCGCCTGGGAGAAGATCACCGATCAGATCGGTCGCGACAACCAGATCGCGCTCTACAAGGCCTCGCTCGGCATGTAATGGCCGCGCGCGGCGCTGATTGACAACCCTCGGCTGGTGGCAGACCGTCACCAGCCGATTTAGTTCAAACGTGAATTCGACCGGGGCAGGGATGGCGTTCGCGTCCACCGATCATCGTGCAATTGCGCCGCTGCGCAGGGTCTGGGGCCGTGGCCTGATTGTCGGCGGCTCGCTTCTCTTCCTCGTCACCGCCCTGGCACAGGCGCTCAATTCGGCCGGCGTGCTGTCGCTCGGCTTCACCGACTGGCGCCCGACCCTGTTCGCCTTCCTGCTCTTTGCCGTGGCGCTCGGCGCCGGGCAGGTGCTGGCCCGCGGCCAGGCCGGGTGGCGGGCCCTGTTCATTCTGCCGGCCGGGCTCTTCACCCTCGCCATGGCGATCTTTCCGACCCTGTTCGGCTTCTCGATCGCCTTCACCGACTGGAACCTCGCCTCGCTGACCGGGCAGAAGTTCAACGGCCTCGACAACCTCTGGCAGCTGCTGCGCGACCCGTTCTACTGGAACGCCATGGTCAACATGGTGATCTACGTGCTCTTCGTGCTCGTCGAGTACGCCATCGCCTTCGGCCTCGCGCTGCTGCTCAACGCCGAGATCCGGGCGCGCAAGTTCTGGCGCGTCACCTTCCTCATCCCGCTGATGCTGTCGCCCGTCGCCGTCAGCTGGATGGTCGGCAAGTCGATGCTCGAATACCGCTTCGGGCCGGTGGCCCGCTTCGCGCGCTGGATCGGCTTCCAGAACCCGAGCTTCTTCACCGATCCGTGGGTGGCGCGCGCCTGGATCGAGATCATGGACGCCTGGGTCTCCATTCCCTTCGTCATGATCCTGATGCTGGCCGGCCTGCAGGCCATGCCCAAGGAGGTGATGGAGGCCGCGACCGTCGACGGCGCGACGCCGTGGCAGCGCTTCTGGAACGTCACCTTTCCGCTGATGCTGCCGGTGTCCCTGACGGCCATCGTGCTGCGCATCATCTTCAAGCTCAAGCTCGCCGACATCATCATCACCGTCACCTCCGGCGGCCCCGGCGGCGCGACCGACAGCGTCTCGAGCTTCATCTACCGGGAGTACCGGGACCGCTCCAATGTCGGTTACGGCACCATGCTCGCCATGTTCTATCTGGTCATCATCGTCGTGTTCATCACCACCCTGCTCAACCTGCTGTCCAGGCACATGCGGAGGATGACGTGATGGCGGGCGAGGCGACGGGCATGGCGACGGACACGGCGCTCACGCGTAGCCAGGGCGGCAGCGGCGGACGCCGCATGCGGCGCCTCCTCGGGCGGACCGGCATCTATGTGGCGCTGACCTTCTGGGCCTTCGTCTCGCTGTTTCCGGTCTACTGGACCATAACCACCTCGATGAAGGTGGCCAAGGACGTGCAGCTTGGCCGGCTGATCCCGTGGGTCGACTACCAGCCCAACTGGCTCGGCTGGCGGTCGCTCGGCCTGTCTCCCGACACGATCTTCAACGTCTCGACCGTGCGCGAGGAATTCCTCGACCGGTTCCTCAACTCGATCATCACCGCCGTCGGTGCGTCGACTCTCGCGGTCCTGATCGGTGCGCTGGCCGCCTACGGGTTGAGCCGCTTCCAGTACCGGTTCCTCTGGATGAAGAACCAGGACCTGAGCTTTTTCTTCCTCTCCCAGCTCATCCTGCCCCCCGTGGTGCTGGCACTGCCCTTCCTCGTGCTCTATCGCGAGCTGGCGCTGCTCGACTCCACCGTCGGGCTGATCCTGCTCTACACCCTGACCGTCCTCCCCATCGTCATCTGGATCATGAAGGACCAGTTCGACACCATTCCGATCGAACTCGACGAAGCGGCGCAGGTGGATGGTCTCGGCCCGTGGGGCACCTTCTTCCGCATCATTGTGCCGATGGCGCTCCCCGGCATGGTCGCCGCCTTCATCCTCTCGCTGATCCTGTGCTGGAACGAGTATTTCTTTGCCGCCCTGCTCACCGGCGCGGACGCCAAGACGCTGCCGGTGATGGTGGCCAGCCAGACCGGCTCGCAGGGCATCAACTGGTGGAGCATGGCCGCCCTCTCGGCCGCCGCCATCGCCCCGCTGGTCATCGTCGGCGTGCTGCTCGAGCGCTTCATCATCAAGGGCCTCACCGCGGGGTCGGTGAAGGGGTGAGGCGCGACCCGCGAGGGTCAAATCGGTCCGGTGGACCGATTTGAGCGCCGAACGCCCGAGCGCAAGCGAGGGCCGGCCGAGGCGCGACCCGCGAGGGTCAAATCGGTCCGGTGCACCGATTTGAGCGCCGAACGCCCGAGCGCAAGCGAGGGCCGGCAAAGGCGCGACCCGCCTCACTCCATGTTGGTGTGCCGCGCCCGCATGTCCTCGGCGGTGATGCCGGTCATCTCCTTGAGCTTGGCCACCATCACCTCGAAGACGAGGAACAGGGCGCCCTCGAAGGCCGAGCCCATCGGCAGGATGCGGCTCGCCGTCGCGCCGCGGTCGTCCGCCATGGTCTGCGCCGGGATCACCAGCAGGTGGTCGGCATGGCGCCTGAGCGCCGCCTCCGGCTGTGCCGTGATCAGCAGCACGGCCGCCCCGGCCCCGCGGGCGATCTTCATCAGCTCGCCCGCCGTTGCCAGGGCGCCCGGCCCCGACGAGACGACGAACAGGTCGCCTGGCCCCAGATGCGGCGTCGTCATGTCGCCCACCATCGAGACGTTCAGCCCCATGTGGAACAGCCGCATGCAGAACCCCCGCACCTGCAGGCCCTCGCGTCCCAGCCCGTGCAGAACGATCCTGTCGGCCTCCTCGACC
>NZ_JAYRYM010000159.1:0-8939 GCF_041917035.1 Devosia sp.
CGTCTCCCGGCTGGGCGAGGAGATCCGTGCCATCGACGCGGGCGGAGCGGACTACGTCCATGTCGATGTCATGGACGGTCACTTCGTTCCCAACCTCACCATCGGGCCGCTGGTGGTATCGGCGATCCGGCCGGTGACCGGCAGGCATATCGACGTGCACCTGATGATCGCCCCGGCCGATCCCTACATCCCGGCCTTTGCCAGGGCCGGCGCCGACACGATCACGGTGCATGCCGAGGCCGGACCCCACCTGCATCGCTCGCTGCAGGCGATCCGGGCGGAAGGCAAACGGGCCGGCGTGGCGATCAACCCGGCGACCCCATTGTCAGCGCTCGAACATGTCATCGCCGATGTCGATCTGCTGCTGATCATGAGCGTCAACCCGGGGTTCGGGGGACAGGGCTTCATCGCGGAGAGCCTCGCCAAGATTCGCCAGGCCCGGGCGCTGATCGGCGGCCGCCCGATCGACCTCGAAGTCGACGGCGGCGTTACCATCGACAACATCCGAGACCTGGCGCTGGCCGGTGCCGACGTGTTCGTGGCCGGCACATCCGTGTTCAAGGGGAATGACCCACGTACCTATGCGGGGCGTATCGCCGCGCTCCGCAACGCTGCCACGACCGTCCACGCGTAATTCGCCTGTTACGCGAACCGAAAGCTGCAAGCCCATGATCCCGCGCTACTCCCGCCCCGATATGGTTGCCATCTGGTCTGCCGAGACCAAGTTCCGCATCTGGTTCGAAATCGAAGCTCACGCGACGACGGCCCTGGCGCAGCTCGGCGTGGTGCCGCAGGAAGCGGCGGACGCCATCTGGGCCAAGGGGAACGAGGCCAATTTCGACATCGAGCGGATCGACGAGATCGAGCGCACCACCAAGCACGACGTCATCGCCTTCCTGACCCATGTTGCCGAGATCGTCGGCCCGGAGGCGCGCTTCCTGCACCAGGGCATGACATCGTCGGACGTGCTCGATACCTGCCTCGCGGTGCAACTGGCGCGGGCCACGGACCTGCTGGTCGATGACCTCGACCGGCTGCTCAGCGCACTGGCGCGCCGCGCCAAGGAACACAAGTACACCATCACCATCGGGCGCAGCCACGGCATCCATGCCGAGCCGACCACCTTCGGGCTCAAGCTGGCGCAGGCCCACGCCGAGTTCCAGCGGGCGCGAACGCGGCTGCTGGCGGCACGCCACGAGATCGCGACCTGCGCGATCTCGGGCGCCATCGGCACGTTCGCCAATATCGACCCGCGGGTCGAGGCCTACGTGGCGGACAAGCTCGGCCTGAGCGTCGAGCCGATCTCGACGCAGGTGATCCCGCGCGACCGGCATGCGATGTACTTCGCCACCCTCGGGGTCGTGGCCTCTTCGATCGAACGGCTGGCCACCGAAGTGCGGCACCTGCAGCGCACAGAAGTGCTCGAGGCCGAGGAGTTCTTCTCGCCCGGACAGAAGGGCTCGTCGGCGATGCCGCACAAGCGCAACCCGGTGCTGAGCGAGAACCTCACCGGCCTCGCCCGGCTGGTGCGCGGCATGGTCACCCCGGCGCTGGAGAACGTGGCGCTCTGGCACGAGCGCGACATCTCGCACTCCTCGGTCGAGCGGATGATCGGGCCGGACGCCACGGTGACGCTGGACTTCGCGCTCAACCGGCTGGTCGGGCTGGTCGAGAACGTCGTGGTCTATCCGGCCAACATGAAGCGCAATCTCGACCTGCTGGGCGGACTGCACAACTCGCAGCGCGTGCTGCTGGCGCTGACGCAGGCCGGACTGAGCCGCGAGGACGCCTACGCGGCGGTGCAGCGCAACGCCATGCAGGTCTGGCAGGCGCGCGGCGATCGCGCCGGCATGTTCGCGGCGTTGCTGAAGGCCGACGCCGAGGTCTCCACCAGGCTCTCGGCCGAGGAGATCGACGCCATGTTCGACGATTTCTACCATCTCAAGCATGTCGACGCGATCTTCGAGCGCGTGTTCGGGCCGGTACCGTGAGCATCGTGCTTGCCGAAGAACCCGGGCTGAGCGTCGACGACTACGTCTCGGTGGTCGGAGAGACCAGCCTCGGGCCGAACCGGCCGCTCGGCGACAGGGCCCGCATCGGCCAGATGCTCGCCAACTCCAACATGATCGTCACGGCCCGCGCCGATGGCCGCTGCGTGGGACTGGCGCGTGGCCTCACCGACTTTGCCTGGGTGTGCTTCGTCAGCGACCTGGCGGTGAGGGAGTCGGCGCAACGCCATGGCGTCGGGACCGCGCTCCTCGAGAAGCTGCGCGAGGTGCTGGGCGACCGGGTGGCCATCAGCCTCAATGCAGCGCACGAAGCCGTCGCCTATTACGACCGGATAGGGGCCCGCCTGGGGCTCAGGGCCAACCCGACCGCCTACTACTGGCCGCGGCGGACCGGAGTGGGCGGATGAGACTGGCGGACGCCGAAATCCTCATCCTGCCCGGACTCGGCAACTCCGGTCCGGGGCACTGGCAGCGCCGGTGGGCCGAGCGATTCTCGACCGGGCGCATCGTCGAACAGGACGAGTGGGACGATCCCGACCTGAGGGACTGGACGGCGACCCTGATCGAGGCGGTCGAACTGGCCAGTCGGCCGGTGGTGCTGGTGGCGCATTCGCTGGCCGTCTCTGCGGTCGTGCACGCGGCGCCGCGGCTGCCGCCGGGCAGAGTCCGCGGCGCGTTCCTCGTTTCGCCACCGGACCACGAAGGCGCGGCGATTCCGCGACAGGCGGCGAGCTTCGGCAACGTACCGCTCGACCCCCTGCCGTTTCCGTCGCTGCTGGTTGCCTCGACCAATGACGAACTGCTGTCGCCCGGCCGCGCGGCGGACATGGCTGCGGGATGGGGATCGGAATTGCACTTCGCCGGAGAGGCGGGCCACATCAACGTCGCGTCGGGCCACGGTCCGTGGCCCGAGGGATTGCTGATGTTCACCAGGCTGATGCAGCGGATCTGATCGCGGGCGTGGCCGGGAACGGCGCGGCCCGCCGGACTCAACCCTCGGTGAGTACCTGCTCGCGGGCAATGGCGACCAGCTCGGCCATCTTCCTGCGAATCATGTCGTCGGAGATCGAGCCGCCCCTGGCCTTGATATCGGCCGAGATCTTGCGGAACACGTCCTCGTCGCCGGCTTCCTCGAAATCGGCGGCCACCACTTCGGCCGCATATTCCTTGGCGTGCTCGGCGCTCAGCCCCATGTGTTCGGCGGCCCACAGCCCGAGCAGCTTGTTGCGGCGGGCCTCGGCCCGGAACCGCAACTCCGAGTCATGGGCGAACTTGGCTTCCTGGCCCTTCTCGCGATCGTCGAACGTCGACATTGTGCTCTCCGCGTTTCTCGCCCGCTGAAGGGCGCCCTCGTTGCGTCTGCACATAGGATGGATAGGGGGGCAAATCAACGGGCTCCGCCGCGCGTCAAAACGTCAATGCAATCAAGCCGTGCGGGACGACAGTGCCGGCGGGGCCGGTGCGAGGCGATGCCGGTGCGGCGAAAGGGCTTGCATAACGCGTCGCTTCTGGCGCATGAACGCCCCAATTCCCCACCCCACCGAGCACATGGCAGATTGCATATGAACCGTCGCCGGAAGATCTATGACGGCAAGGCCAAGACCCTGTACGAGGGACCGGAGCCCGGGACGCTGATCCAGTACTTCAAGGACGACGCCACCGCCGGCAACGGCGCCAAGCACGAGGTCATCGACGGCAAGGGCGTCCTCAACAACCGCATTTCCGAGTTCATCTTCACCAAGCTCAACGGGCTCGGCATCCCGACGCACTTCATCCGTCGGCTGAACATGCGCGAGCAGCTGATCAAGGAAGTCGAGATCATCCCGCTCGAGGTGGTGGTGCGCAATGTCGCCGCGGGATCGCTGGTCAAGCGCCTCGGGCTCGAGCCGGGCACGCAGCTGCCGCGCTCGATCATCGAGTTCTACTACAAGGACGATGCACTCAACGACCCGATGGTGTCGGAAGAGCACATCACCGCCTTCGGCTGGGCCACGCCGCAGGAACTGGACGACATCATGGCGCTCGCCATCCGCGTCAACGACTTCCTCACCGGGCTGTTCATGGGCGTCGGCATCCAGCTGGTCGACTTCAAGATCGAGTGCGGCCGGCTCTATGACGGCGACCTGATGCGCATCGTGCTCGCCGACGAGATCTCGCCGGACAATTGCCGGCTGTGGGACATCAAGACCCGCAACAAGCTCGACAAGGACCGCTTCCGCGAGAACCTCGGCGGCCTCGTCGACGCCTATCGCGAAGTGGCACAGCGGCTCGGTATTCTGGTGGAAACCGACAACGCGTTGACCACCGGGCCGCGACTCGTGCAATGAGCCTTCGGCGGGGCCGGCTGCCCCGCTTCTTTCGGAAAGTACGATGAAAGCGCGCGTCACCGTCACGCTCAAGCCCGGGGTGCTCGACCCTCAGGGGCAGGCCATCCAGGGCTCGCTCAAGAGCCTGGGCTTTGCCGGTGTCGGCACCGTGCGGCAGGGCAAGGTCTTCGACCTCGACCTCGGCGCCGCCGAGGCGACCGGGGCCGAAGCGGATGTGCGCGCGATGTGCGAGAAGCTGCTCGCCAACACTGTCATCGAGAACTATTCGATCGAAATCACGCCTTAACACTCACGGGATATGGTGCGGGCCGCTCGCGTAACTGAGCCTGTACCAGCAAAGACCACTCCGATGCTCAAGACGTTCTCGCTCTCCGTCGCCTTCTTCGTCACGCTCGGCCTGCTGTTCGCGGCCTATGCCTCGGTTCCGGTCTGATCCCGCCTTCCTTCTCGTCGCCGCTGACGCGCGCAGTCCCCGGACCACGGTTCGAGGGGTGACAAGTCGTCGCGCCGCGGCGTAGGGTCATCCCGTTCGGCCGGGGGGCGCATGAAGAAGATCGTCGTTCTCAGCATGCCTGCCTATGGGCACCTGCTGCCCATGCTCGGTCCGATCGCCGAACTGGTGCGGCGCGGGCATGACGTGGTCGCGTACAGCTCGCCGGAGTTCGAAAAGCTGATCCGCGCCACCGGCGCCGGCTTCGTCGCCTACCCGAGGGCGCTCGACGCGATGGAGTTCGCCCAGACGCTGAAATCGGGCAACCTGATCGCCGCGTTCGAAAAGCTGCTCGGCGCGACCCCAGTGCTGACCGACTTCGTGCTCGAGCGGCTGCCGCAGGAACACGCCAACGTCGTGGTGTTCGATTCCTCGGCGTTCTGGGGCTATATCGCGGTGCACAAGCTCAAGCTGCCGAACGTTTCGGACTCGCCGATCTTCGCATTCGAGCTGATGCGCAACCTGGTCAGCTGGCGCGAATTGTGGGGGCATACCCGGAACTTCGTGCCGCGGCTCTTCCGGCTCGCCGCGCTGATCGCCCCGCTGTTCCGCTACGGCATCGGCAACCTGCCGCGTGCGGTGCCGATGGTGCCGCTGCGGGGCGAGCGCACGATTATGCTGACCAGCCGCGAACTGCACCCCCCGACCAACCTCGTCAAAGACCCGAGCTTCGTATTTCCGGGCGCCTCGATAGATGCCCGGACGCGCCCCGATCCCTTCGACTTCGCGCGCCTCGACGGGCGGCCGGTGATCCTCATCTCGATGGGAACGGTACAGTTCCTCAACGACCGCTTCTTCCGCCTGTGCATGGATACATTCGCCGACTTTCCGGCGCAGTTCCTGCTGGCGGCCGGTCCGGGCAGCGACGTCACCCGGTTCGGGCCGATCCCCGACAACTTCATCGTGCAGCAGACATTTCCGCAGATGCCGGTGCTGGAGCGTGCGGCGCTGTTCATCACCCATTGCGGCCTCGGGAGCGTCCACGAGACGCTGTGGAACGGCGTACCGTTCGTTGCCGTGCCGCAGCACTTCGAACAGTTGCGCAATGCGCTGGCGGCCGAGCGGCACGGCGCCGGCATCATCCTCGACGACGAGTGCTTCGGCCGGCGGATCGAAGGCCCGCAGTTGAGGGCCACCGTGGAGAAGGTGCTGGCGGACCCCGTCTATCGGCAGAATGCGCTGCGCATCGGGGAGACCCTGAAGTCGGCCGGCGGCTACCAGAAGGTCGCCGACGTGATCGAGTCCGTCGCTCGCTGAGCGGTTCGGTTCAGACTCCGTTCAGCCCTGCGGGTGCATTGGAACCATGCGCAGAAACGGCGTATCGCCGGACTGCGAAGCACCCTATCCACTCCGCTCCGGCACGACCGCCGACCTCGAACACACAAGCATGCTCAAGACCTTTTCCTTCTCCGCCCTGCTCTTCATGACCCTCGGCGTCATCGCCGCCACCCACGCGGGCCTGCCGTTCTAGTCCGGGACGCCGGACGGGTTGCCATTGCCTAGGTTTCGCCGTCGACCGCCGACCCGGTGCGCCGCCGAAGCAGGTAGATGTCCATGATCCAGCCATGCCGCGCGCGCGCCTCGGCCCGTACCGTCTCGATCCGGGCGGCGACGTCGGCCAGCCGGCCCGAGATGAGGATCTCGTCCCCGGTACCCAGGTAGGCCCCCCAGAAGATGTCGTAGGCCTCCCCGTCGACGGACCTGAAGGCGAGCCGTCCGTCGACCATCACCACGACGTCGCCTTCGGGGGGGCGCTCGGAAAGCCGCCGTCCGGTGGTGACCGTCACCGGCTCGGCGACGCGGTTCAGCGTCGTCGCATGTGCGGCCGTCAGCGCATGCAGGCTGCTGATGCCGGGGATCACCTCGATGTCGAAGGCGAGGCCGGCCGCCCTGACCAGTTCCAGGATGCGCAGCGTGCCGTCGTAGAGCGAGGGATCGCCCCAGACCAGCAGGGCGCCGACGCCAGCCTCGCCGAGCCTGCCGGCGAACAGCTCCGCATAGAGGGCGGCGGTCTCCCGGTACCAGTCCCCCACCCCGCCGGTGTAGGACGGGTGGCCCGCATCGCGGACCGGCAGATCGAATTCGACGGTCCTCGAGCGAGGATCGGTCAGGTAGCGGGCGATGATTTCGCGTCTGAGGTCAGCGAGTTCCGCCTTGTCCTCCCCCTTCCGCGGCAGGAACAGCACATCGGCGCTGTTCAGCGCATTGATCGCCTGAACGGTGATGTGCTCGGGATTTCCGGCTCCTATGCCGACGACACGGATCTTGCGCATGGGTCAGCTATAGAGGCACGAGGAGCAAAGCAACAGGCCGGGACCAGCCGGGGCGCCGCTCTCAGGGCCGCGCGCAGAGCCGCCGCACCGCCAGCCAGATCTCGCGCTCGCGACGGGCATCGGCAAGGGCCCGGTGCGCCACCGGGATGCGCTCGACCTCCCGCCTCGCGACAGCAATCGTGTCGGCCGCTTCGCCCGGTGCATCATGCGCCGCCTCGAGAAAGGCGACCTCGGTATCCGTGAGGCGCACAAGGTGGCGCGGCCTGCCGGCGGCGCGGAGCAGCATGCTCAGCCAATGCCCGTCCCACGACGGGGCGCTGGCGAAGACCCGGTTGTCATCGAACAGCCGCACCACCCGCTCGCAGACGATCCCGACCGGCACGCCCTCGCTGGCGAGTTGCTCGCGGCTGATTCGGTGTGTCGCCTCGGCGGCGGCGTCCCACTCGATCCAGTCCGGCGCGGGACGGATCAGACAAGACTCCCCGCGCCCGTCCTCGAACACCCAGCCGACCTCGATGGGGTAGCTGACCTTGCTCAGCGAGGAGGCTTCGAAATCGAGGAACACGAGCATCGCGGAAGGCTAGCGCGTTCCGCCCCCGGTCACCAGCCGCCGCATCCGCGGGCGGGATCGCGACGCCTGCCGGTCGCAACCTGCCTAGCCCAGGAGCGACTCGATCGGCGCCCGCAACTCCGCAGGTTCGGTGGCGCTGGCGAAGCGTCTGACGCCGCCGCCGCTGCGATCGACCAGGAACTTGGTGAAGTTCCACTTGACGGCCTGCACGCCGAGCAGCCCCGGCGCCTTGCGCTTCAGCCACTGGAAGAGCGGGTGCGCCCCGCGACCGTTGACCACCACCTTGCCGAACATCGGAAAGCTGACGTGGTAGTTGAGATCGCAGAACGCGGCGATCTCGGCCTCGGTACCGGGCTCCTGCTCGCCGAACTGATTGCAGGGAAAGCCCAGCACCGCGAAACCGCGGTCGCGATAGTCGCGGTAGAGCTGCTCGAGCCCGGCATATTGCGGGGTGTAGCCACACCGGCTGGCGACATTGACCACCAGGATGACCTGTCCACGCCAGGTCGAGAGCGGCTGCTCGCGCCCATTCAGCATGGGCGCGTTGAAATCGGAGATCAGTGACAAGGGGATGGGACTCCTGGCGGGACAGACGGCCCTGCCCTAGTCGCCGCGTCTGTCGCCGTCCAGTCGTTTTTCCGCGAGCGCCTTCAGTGCCGCCTCGCGCTGCCTTTCGGCCTTGGTGCGACCGAAACGGATGCGGTTCTCCGCGGCAGCCTGTTCCTTGTCGGCGCGCGCCTTGGCCTTGCGGGCCCTGGACAGTGAGAGGATTTCGGCCATGGGTCCTCCGGTCAGGCGGGGCGGGGCAACTTCAGGTAGACACTGTCGCACCATTCGCCCGCCACATGGAAGGTGCGTTCCGCCCGCCCGGTCTCGGCGAAGCCGAGCCTGTCGAGCAGCCGCAGCGAGGCGAGGTTGCGGGGGTCCACGTCCGCGGTGATGCCATCGACCGGGTACGCACCGAAGGCATAGGTCAGGAACGCCCTGGCGGCCTCGGATGCCACCCCGAGTCCCCAGACGTCCGGATGCAGAATGAAGCCGAACTCGGGCATGTTCCAGATGCCGATATTGCCGACCGCGCGCCCGTCGAGCTCGATGATCCACTCGTCGCGCTCAGGGTCGCCGCTGAAGAACTGCGCCTGGAACCAGGGCGCGGTCACCGCCATCGACTCATGCGGCGGCGTGGACCAGTAGCGCATCGCCGCCGGCGACGACATGAAGGCATGGACCGCCGGGAGATCGGCAGCGACAGCGCGCCGCAGCACCAAC
>NZ_JAYRYM010000160.1:0-8934 GCF_041917035.1 Devosia sp.
TCGAAGGTGAGCAGCTCGGGCCAGTTGAACAGGTGCCCCTGCCGGATTTCCGGCAATGTCTTCAGCGAGGTGACGATCATCACCCACAGCGGCAGGAGGAAGAACACGGCCGAGATGATCAGGAAGGCATAGACGCCGATGCGGCTCGCGGTGAGCTTACGGGGCTTGGGGCCGCGGGCCGAAATGGCGCCGACGGAGGGAACAGCTAGGTTGGTCATTATGCCCTGCCCGCCTTGCGGTTCGCGTTCCAGCGCACCAGATACTGCAGCCCGATCAGCACCATGACCGGCAGCAGCATCATGGTGGCGGCCGCCATGCCCTGGCCGACATTGACGCGGTCGGTGATGTGCTGGATGACGTAGATGGCCGGCATCTGCGTCGAGACGCCCGGGCCGCCCTGCGTCATGGCGATCACGATGTCGAAGACGCGCACGACGCCGGTGCACTGCAGGATGAAGGCCGTGGCGATGGCGCCGCGCATCATCGGCAGCACCACGAACAGATATGTCTTCCAGGTGGGAATGCCGTCCACCTTGGCAGCCTTCCAGATCTCGCTGTCGACGCCGCGAAGCCCGGCCAGCATGATCGCCATGGTGACCCCGACGCCGTTCCACAGCCCGCCGAGCACGACGCCGTAGAGGGCCGTCTCCTGCTTGACCAGCGGTGCGAACTCGAAGCTCGTCCAGCCCATCTGGCGCACCGCGGACTGGATCCCGAGATTGGGATCGAACATCCACTGCCAGACCAGCCCCGTGACGACCAGCGACATGGCGAACGGATAGAGGAATATGGAGCGGAACAGGTCTTCCTGCCGGATGCGCTGATCCATGAAGACCGCAAGCAGGTAGCCGAACACCATACCGCCGAAGATCGACAGAACCCCGAACACCGCGACGTTCTGGACCGAGATGATCCAGCGATCGGTGGACCAGAGCCGCTGGTACTGCGACCAGCCGATGAAATTGAAGTTGGGGAACAGCTTGGAGTTGGTGAACGACCAGATGATCGAGAAGATGATGCAGATGATGAACACGCCGACGGCGGTGGCGATCATCGGCGTCGTGCCGAGCACGGACTGGAAATTGAAGCTCTTCCGCAGTCGTGGCTTTCGCCGCGCCGACGCACCGGCAAAGCCGGCCGCAGCGGTTCCGCCACTCTGGGCGATCTGGGTCATTATGGGCTCCCCGCGTTGAGACTGGTCCCCGGGTTCTTGCTGCCCGGGTATCTGCCAGAACGAAAATCGGGCGGCGCTACGCTGCGCCGCCCGACACGTTAGCTCAATCAGTCGGCGTTCTGAAGGATCGAAACGTACTGCTCGACAGCCGCATCGACGGTCATCGCATCGTCGGCCCAGAACTGCGCGGCGAGGTCGTTCATCTGTCCGGTGGTGTCGTTGGACAGCCAGCGGCCCGCATCCTGCGCCACGTTCTTCTCGTCGCCGATGATCGCCAGACCCTTCTTCATGCAGTCGTCGGCGAGCGACATGTCGACGTCGTCACGCACCGGCATGGAGCCCTTGGCGTTGTTGAACAGTGCCTGGACCTGCGGGTTGATCATCATCGAGGCCATCTTCAGCTGCGCCGCCTCGACAGCCGGGTCCGACTGCTTGGGGAACAGGAAGATATCGCCGCCGGTGGTCACGGTCGGCGCAGCGGTCGGCAGCGCCAGGCAGGCATAGTCGACGCCCGGCTTCTCGCCGGCCACGCCGAACTCGCCACGGGCCCAGTCGCCCATGATCTGCAGTGCGGCCTGGTCGGTCACGACGAGGTTGGTGGTGTCGTTCCAGTTACGGTTTGCCGAACCGGCATCCGAGTACTGCTTGAACTCGCGCCACTTGGTGAACACGGCCGGCATCTCGGCCTTGGCCAGGTCGAGGTCCTTGTCCTTGAGGATCTTCTCACGCTTCTCGACGCCGAGCATAGAGGTCTGCAGCACGCCGAAGGCGCCCGAGATCTGCCAGGACTCGCCACCGATGGCGAAGGGGATCACGCCGGCGGCCTGCAGCGTCGGCGCAGACGCCAGGAACTCCTCGAAGCTGTTCGGGAGCGCCACGCCGGCTTTCTCGAACGCCGGGATCGAGGCCCAGGCCCAGTTCCACGAGTGGATGTTCACCGGCACGCACCACCAGTGGCCATCGACGAGGCACGCCGCGGAAATCGACGCCGGACGGATGATGCCGCCCCAGTTTTCCTTGGTCGCCAGATCGGTGAGGTCGAGCAGCATGCCGCCGGCGATCAGTTCTTCGTACTGACGGCCGGGGTTGAACTGCGCCGCACCCGGCGGATCGCCACCGAGAATGCGCTGCAGGGTCGCCGAGCGGGCGTTTTCGCCGCCGGCGATCGCGGTATCCACCCACTTGTCGCCACCGAGGGCGTCGAACTCACGGGCGAAGACCGACACGGCGGCCTGTTCGCCACCCGACGTCCACCAGTGAATGACTTCGACGTCCGCGGCGCGCACCGCGGTGCTGCCAAGCAGGGCGGCGGCCACAACGGCCACCACCGACACGACTGACTTCATAATGTTGTCCTCCCAACGTTCACCCGGGAGCGATGCGCCCCCTGCGAAATGCACCGGTCAAACGGGAGTCCCTTCAGACGGGAAGCCTCCTGAGCCGGCTGCGTGTAATCGATTACACGAAGTCTTATGTGACTTCAATGCAATCGATTGCACCAGTCTCAGACATTCCTTGCGCATGTGTCAAGGTCGATTTAGAGAGGTGCCGTTGGCAGCGATGAGGGAGCGCTGCGCGCGATGATGCCGACCAAGAAAACGCCGACAATTCAGGACGTTGCCAAACACGCAAAAGTGTCCGCCGCGACCGTCAGCCGGGTCCTCAGCATGCCCGACAGGGTGTCCGAGACGACCCGCGAACGGGTTCACGCCGCCGTACGCGACACCGGCTACACGATCAATCAGGCCGCCCGCTCGCTCAGGCTTCGGGCTGCCCGGACGATTCTGATGGCGGCCCCCAATATCGGCAATCCGTTCTACTCCACCATCCTCGACGCGGTGATCCGGGAGGCCTCTGGCCGCGGCTACAGCGTGCTGGTCGCGAGCCGGATCGGCGATGACCCGAACCGCTGGCTGTCCGACTATCTGCTGTCCAACCGCGCCGACGGATTGCTGCTGTTCGACGGCTCGCTCGACACCAACCGCCTGCACGGTCTCGACCAGGGCGGCGTCGGATTGCCGCTGGTGGCGGCCTATGACGAGCCGCCGGATCCTCAGGTCTACTCGGTGATCACCGACAACCGACTTGCCGCCATGCGGGCAGTCCGTCACCTCATCGAGCTTGGGCACCGCGACATCGGTCACGTCATCGGCCCCTCGCGGAACCAGAGCCGCAACGAGCGGCTGAACGGCTTCGAGGCGGCGATGGGCGAAGCGGGTCTGGCGGTCAATCCCGCCTGGATCGTCCAGGGAAACTACAACATGGAAAGCGGCATGGCCGCCGCGGAACGCATGCTGCAGTCCGGTTCGATGCCGACGTCCGTATTCGCCGGCAACGACGAAATGGCCATCGGCTTCATCCATCGGGCGCGCAGGGCCGGTCTCGAATGCCCGCGCGACATCTCGATTGTCGGCTTTGACGATATCGCGGTCGCCCCCTATTTCGATCCGCCGCTGACCACCATGCGGCAACCGCGCACCGAGATCGGCGAGCGCGCCACGGGCATGCTCATCGACATCATAGAGGGCGCCATGCCCGAGAAAGAACCGGTACACGTCGTCCTCGAGGCCGAACTCGTCATCAGGGAGAGTGCGCGCAGGGTCGGTTGACTTCGGGTCGGGTCGCTGCGGCGCCCCGGATCACGGGTGATGATCGTCGTCGCCCAGGTGAATGTGGGCATGCGCGTGCCGATGCTCGTGCGTGTGCACGATCGCCTCGACGACACGCCCTGCCCTCAGCGTCACCGTCCGCGTGGCGAGGCGCGCGGCAAAGCGCGGATCGTGGGACACGAGGATCATCGCCTGGTCCAGCGACAGCAGCAGCCGGCACAGGCGTTCGTGCGCCGCCTCGTCCAGCCCGGTGGTCGGTTCGTCGAGCAGCAGCACGTCCGGCTGCATGGCCAGCACCGAGGCGATGGCGACCAGGCGCTTCTCGCCGCCCGACAGTCGATGCGTCACGCGTTCCGCGAAATCCGCCATCCCGACGCGCTCGAGAGTCTCGAGGGCGATCGTCCGCGACTCGGAGTCCGAGCGGCCGAGGTTGAGGGGACCGAAGGCCACGTCTTCGATCACCGTCGGGCAGAACAGCTGGTCGTCCGAATCCTGGAAGACGAGGCCGGCGCGGATGCGGACCTCGTGGAAATCGGCCTCCCTGCTGCGCACCGCGCCGAACGCCTCGATGCTGCCGGCGGAGATGGGCAGCAGCCCGGCGATGACGTGCAGCAGCGTGCTCTTGCCGGCTCCGTTCGGACCCAGCAGCACCAGCCGTTCGCCGGGCATCAGCACCAGATCCGCCTCGGCGAGGACCGGCCGCCCGGCATAACCGGCCGACACCTGCCGAAGTGCGATCAGCGGTTCGCTCATCCCAGCACCTCGAGGCCGATGAGGCCGCCGACGGCGAGCCCGACGACGGCGAGGAACGTCAGGTCCTGCGCCCGCAGGGGTGTCTGCGCCGGCACCGGAAACCGGCCGGAATACCCTCGGCACAGCATGGCCCGGTGGACCCGCTCGGCGCGCTCGAGGCTGCGCACCAGCATCATGCCCACGAGGTAGCCGAGGCTGCGCCAGGTATGCAGGTTGCTGCGCAGGCGGAAGCCCCGCACCCGCATGGCCGTTCGCAACCGGCGGTACTCGTCGCCGAGGGTGGCGATGTAGCGCATCGTCAGGTTGAGCAGAGTGGTGATCCCCGCAGGCATTCCGAGGCCCGACATTGCCGCTGCGAGACGTCGGCTGCCCATGCCCCACAGCAGGGCCGTGATCACCAGCACCGCCGCATGGAGCCGCACGATGATCACCAGCGCCCGGCCAAGCCCCTCGAGAGACGCCACCAACCCGAAGACGGCAAACACCGGTTGCCCGGGCACGACGAATGGCAGGGTCAGGAGCAGCGCCAGGAGAAAGCCCTCCGCCACGGCCATGCGCCGCAGGATCTCGCCGATCGGGATGCGCGCCGCCACCACCGCGAGCACGCCGATCCCGAAGGCCGCTGCCAGCGGCAGCGGCCGGTCGAGAAATGGCAGCACCACCAGCAATGCCAGCCCCCCGGCCAGACGCACGCGCGGATCGCGGGCACCGATCCCCGCGCGCTCACGACCCTCGACGAAAAGGGCGCCGAGCGAGGTACCTCCGCTCATGGCCGCTTCCGCCGCGAGGCGAACAGCGCCCAGGCGCCAAAGGCGCCGAAGATGATCCCGGTCGTGCCGAGGATGTCGCGGAAGGCGAGGGTCTCGCGCAGGGTGTCGATCTCGTCCAGCAGCGGCGCCAGCTGGCGAGCGACGGCCGCCTCCATCGCTGCGCCGTCGCCGGTCGACGTTGCAGCGCCGCTCCCGGCGATCTCGACCGGCGGCACTGGTCCATCCGCCGCCCCACCGCCCTCCCCGACCGTGGTCGCCACCGGCAGCGTGTCGGCAAAGCGACCGTCCGCGATCACGAAATCGGCCCGATGCCCGTCCTGCGCGTCGGCGGTGATCCGGTAGGTATCGCGGACGCTGACCGCGAAGCTGAACCGGCCTTCGGGCGCCGACGTCCGTGTCGTCGTCACGATCTCCCCTGCCCCGTTGTAGAGGGCCACGGGCACATCCTGTGCGGCTCCGCCGCCAACGAAGTAGACGCGACCCTCGATCGCCGTTCCGACGACGGCGGCAAACACCTTGAGCTTGTGCGCCATCGCCGGGCCGGCACCCGCGACCAGCACGACGAGGACGGCAAGCACCAGTCGCATCGCGCTACGCAAGGCCGGTCGCCTGCAGCGGGCGCAGCGCCTCCGGCATGACGCGCACGAGGAAGATCACCGCAAAACCGCTGACCAGCGCCTCGCCGATCATCAGCGGCACATAGGTCAGTAGCACCACGGGAGCCGACGCGAGGTAGCTTGCGTCGCTCAGCCCGAGGACCGCGATCACTAGGAAAGCCGAGGTCGCGATGGAAAGGGCGGCCGCCAGCGCCGCCAGCAGGCCCCTGGTCGCCGGGCGCTTCGCCGACAGGGTCGGATTGCGGAACACGGTGGCCCAGAGCAGGCCTGGCAGGGCGATGTTCATCGTCGTCACGCCAAGCGTCGCAATCCCGCCGAACCCGAAAAAGACCGCCTGCAGGATCAGCCCGACGAAAACGGCCGGCACGATGGCCCAGCCCAGTACCAGGCCCATCAGCGCCGACAGCACGAGGTGGACGCTGGTGGCGCCGATCGGCACATTGATCAGGCTGACGACGAAGAACGCGGCGGAAACGACGGCAACCCGGGGCAATTCGGCACTGCGTACCCTGGGCAGCGCCACCGCCAGCGCAGCGGCGGCCACGACGCTACCGCCAATCAGCACGGGAACCGATACGACTCCGTCCGGGATGTGCATGTCGACCGGCCCTGGCTATTGCATGTCGACCGCATTGACCCAGATCAGCCCCCCCAGTTCGACCGGCTGCATCGCGCCGCTCGGATCGGGAAGCTGGTAGTCGGCCTCGACCAGGGCGGCAAAGCCCCACCAGCCGGCCCTGGGGAGCGCGTAGTGGAACACGCCGTTGCCGTCCGCTTTGATCACCTGCGTGACGAAGGCATCGCCCGGAGGCGTGACCGAGCCGTCATTGACCCACTCCACCTCGATCTCCGCAAAGGGCACGGGCGCCCCGTCCTGCCGGACGACACCGGAGAACAGGTTCCCTGTCCAAAGCCCATAGGGCCGCACCAGTGGCTCGATCTCGACCGGCAGCCCCACCGGCTCGGCCCAGCCATCGCCCCAGTCATAGGCATCGACGATGACCTTGGAGTAGTGGATGATTGACTTGCCTTCCGCCGGTTCCCAGTAGGGCGCGGGCTCGACGAAGAAGATGTAGTTGCCGGGCTCGGCCGGGGTGTAGCTGGCCGACCAGGCCTGCTTGCCATCGACGCTGGTCTCGACGAGGCTCCCCAGCAGATCCGTCTCCACGCTTCCCGACTTGACGCCGAAGCGGGTGGGCCTCGTCATTTCCATCGTCGGCCCGCGGTCCATCGGATGGGTGAAGACGAGCGCGAGCGACAACGCCTCCTGTTCGCCGCCGTACCGATCGGTGCTCGGAAGGATCTCCTGGAAATGTGCCGAGGCATCGCCGGCGGTCATCACGCTCAGCAATGCCCCCAGCACGATCGCGCTCGGGATCGGCAGGGCCTGGGTCGGACGTGCCGCGCTGGTCTTGATCATGGCTTCGCTCCCGGTTTGCGGATTCGCACCGATCCGCCGCGCTGCTGGCAAATCGGACTGTCGCGGACGATAGGCAGCCCCCGGTATGATGTCCAGACGAAAAGATCACACCGACTGAGGCGAGCTCGCGCTGGATGCGGTGCACCGGCCTGCCGTGGCGCCGCGCTAGGTCGTCTGCAGCGGCCGCAAGTCGGGCGACGCGGCCCGCCTGGCCGACAGCTCGGACAGCATCGCCTCGGTTCCCGCCGCACGCGGATCGCTGTCGCCGTACGCCGTCGGTCTGAGCATGCCGGAAACATCGCGCTCGGCCAGCGGACCCAACATGTAGCGGACGTATTTCTTGATCGTCGCGCGCGGCGCCAGGTAGGCGCCCAGCCTGCCCCGCCCCAGTCCGAGCGCCTGCAGTGCCCGGAACACCGGTCGGCGCCAGACATTGCGCAGGCTGCGATCGGTGATGTTCTTGCGAACCTCGATTGTCCCGTCGCGCCCCGAACGCGGGAAGAAGCACAGGTGCAGGTTGCGCAGATCGCAGTCCTGCCAGCTCTCCGCTGCGGCGCGATCGAGCCAGCTGTCGTGCGAATGGCCGGGCCGGAGCACCGGGCGGCCGTGCAGGCGCTGGGTGTCCTCGTGCCAGCTTTCGATCAGCGCGAAGTTGTAGAGCTTGGTTGCAGCCACCGCGTGCGGCGTGGCGTAGCCGGTCGCCCGGCCGGCCGCGATGTCGACGAGGCTGGCGTGCAGCGAGTGACCGGTAATGCTCCAGTTACGCGAATAGGCTCCGGCCAGCAGTTTCCCGCGCAGCTGCAGCAGCGCGTCCCGATCGTAGATTTCGTCGCCGTCGAGGCCGAACACCCAGACCGGCTTGCCCAGGTAGGGCTGGACGTACCTGTTGGTGTGCAGTGCTCTGGGCTCGCGGATCACCCGGATCTTGGCATGGCGCGCCGCCAGGGTGGCGATCCGCTCGGGCGTCGAGTCACGGCTGCCATTGTCGATCAGCAGCATCTCGTCGCAGAAGTCGATGGCATTGCCGACGGCCCAGGCCAGGAAGTTCTCCTCGTCCCGGACGAGCACGATACCGACGATCCGAATGGTCATGGCGAGGTCCGGCTGCTGCGGCAAGTCCATGATCCCTAATGGATAAAACCTTAGCTGTTAAGCACGCCGCTTAAGCGTAAACGAAGGCTCCGGGGGATAAGCTCACGATACTCCTCTATTCTCGGCGTCGCCATTCCCCGGAGCTGCCTGATGTCTGCCAGCAAGAGCCGCCTAGATTGGGTCGACGCCGCCAAGGGCCTGTCGATCATCCTCGTCGTGATGATGCACTCCGCCTACGGGGTGGGAGAGGATCTCGCCGATACCGGCATCCTTCACTACATCATAGGCTGGGCGACCCCGTTCCGGATGCCGGAGTTCTTCCTCATCTCCGGGCTCTTCCTCAGCCAGGTGATCGCCCGGCCGTGGAGGCTGTTCGCCGACCGGCGCATCGTCCACTACCTCTACTTCTACGCCCTGTGGGCCGTGCTGCAGATCGCCTTCAAGGTCGGGCTGGGCACCGGCGATCTGGGCACCGCCGGCGGCCAGATGCTCACCGCGA
>NZ_JAYRYM010000161.1:0-8733 GCF_041917035.1 Devosia sp.
CGTCGCTTCCTTGCGCGAAGCAGTATGTGTGTTGGAGGCGGAGTAGTCGCCGAACTACTGGCATGGGAAGATCCACCTTGAACATAGATCTGTCGCCGCGGCACCTGCAATTGCGGGAAACTCTCTTCCGCCGCTGGAAGACGAATGGGGTCAGGATCGGGGACAAGATCGAGTCCCAGAACGAGATCGTGCAGTTCTGCGACTTCTCCCTGATCACCGTCATCAAGACGCTCAAGGACCTCGAGGCCGAGGGCGTGATCCGCCGCCAGGTCGGCAAGGGATCGTTTCTGGTCCGTGCGCCGTGGAGCGAGGCCCACCACCGGGTCGGTTTCTTCTACAACCGCGACATTGTCGGCGGAGGCATCTTCAACAACGAGTTCTACACCAAGCTGGTGGTTGCATTCGAAAAGCAGGTGGTCTCGGACGGGCATGAGTTCATCCTGGGCAGCTTCACCCACAAGAGCATGCCGATCCACCTGTGGGACGCGCTCGACGTTGTGGTCCTGACCGGCATCACCAAGGAGACCCGCCTCGACAAGCTGGCCGACACCTCGAGCCAGGTGGCGATCATGGATCTGGTCATCGAGGGACTGCCGTACCACGCCTACCGCCTCGACTTCGAACCTGCCTTCAAGCAGATGTTCGCCCAGCACGACGGCGAAACGCACAAGTACCTCTACCTCAATTCCTCCATCGCCTCGAGCGAGCAGGCCATGCGCCTCGAGGCCTTCCAGCGCGCCTGTGCCGCGTGCGGGACGCCGCAGCAGCTGAAGGTGATAACGGTCGACCAGGAAACGGGCGAAGGCGCCGCCGAACTCGAGGCCGTGCTGGAAAGCTACCGGCCCGATTTCGTCTGCGGTTACATCCACCGCAGCTGGATTCCCGCGATCTCCGCGCGGGCGGTCGCCTATCCGTACCTGCTCGACAGCAACCGGCCGAGCTTCGAGGTCAATTCGTCCGAATGGATGAAGCAGGTCCTTTCCGACATCTACTCCAACCTCGAGGACCGGCGTCCCGGCGCGATGGTCTTCAGTTTCCCGGCGACCTTCCACCCATGACGGCCGATCGCATGCCCCACCTCAAGATCGTCGACGCGGGCGCCCGCTCGCACCTGCCCTTCTCGCCCGGCATCATCGCGGGCGACTTCATGTATGTCTCGGGCCAGGCCTCGGTCGATGCCGAGACGGGCGCCATCATCCCGGACAGCTTCGAGGGCGAGATGCGCCGCTCGATCGCCAACCTCAAGGCCATCCTCGAGGCCGGCGGGCTGAGCCTCGACCACGTGATCAACGTCAAGTCCTACCTCGCCGACGAGGCCGACGGGGCGCTCTACAACCGCATCTATCCCGAGTATTTCGGCCGGCCGGCGCCGACCCGCAGCACCATCGTGGGCGTGCTCGGCACCAAGCTCAAGTTCGAACTCGATTGCGTCGCCTACCGCCACGCGACGCGGCAGCAGGCGACCTGAGGGTTCAGCCCAGCGCCCTGTCGAACGCCGCCATCGACTCGTCGGCATAGGTGGCGAGGGCGATCACGTCGGCGCCGACCGAGAGCAGGTTGTAGCCCATGTCGACATACTCGCCGATCAGCTCGCGGCTGACGACGGTCGCGGCGATCTTGCCGTGCTTGCGCGCCACTTCGGCTATCCGCTTGCGCACCGCCTTGACGTCCGGATGCTGGATCTGGCCGGGGATGCCGGTCGCGACCGAATAGTCGCCCGGCCCGAAGAACAGGCAATCGACCCCGTCCATCTCGGCGATGGCCTCGAGATGCTCGAGCGCCTCCGGATCCTCGATCTGGTAGCAGGCGAAGCGCTCGCGGTTGGCGCTCTCGAGGTAATCGAGGAAGCCGACGCGGGTGAACTGGGCGTCGTTATTGCCACCGTCGACCGCGCGCTTGCCGACCGGCGCGAACTTGGTGATGTCGCGCACCCGCCGCGCATCGTCGGCGTTCATCACGTGCGGCACGATCAGCCCGGCGGCATCCATTTCATAGCCGCGGATGTAGTCGCTGTAGCTGCCCCGCGACACACGCAGCAGCGTATCGACGTCATAGAGCTTGGCGGCGCGGATCTGGTTCTCGATCTGCTCCCAGGTGGCCGAGGTATGCTCCATGCAGACCCAGATCGCATCGGGCTGGGCCGCCGCGAAGATCTCGGCCACCTTGGCGTCCGAGGTGTTGAGCTTGAGCACGCGCGCCACCTTGCCCTCGCGGATGGTGCGAAGCACGCGGCTGGGCCGCAAGCGGAAGCGTGAGGCGGGCGTCGCGGCGTAGGGCTGCGGCTGGGACAAGGCGGTCTCTCCTCGAAAGCGGTTTGTCGTCTACTTGGCGGTGTAGCCGCCATCGATCGGGATATTGGTGCCGGTGACGTAGACCGAGGCGTCGGAGGCGAGGAACACGATCGCTCCCTTGAGGTCGGTATCGTTGGCCATCCGCCCCAGCTGCGTGCGCTCGGAATAGGCTTTGACGAACGGCGCCGGCTGGTTGTTGAAGAAGCCGCCCGGCGACAGGCAGTTCACCCGTACGTTGTCGGCGCCGAGGATGCTCGCCGCCCAGCGCGTGAAGTTGAGCATGCCGCCCTTCTCGTAGTGATAGATCGGCGAGGGGTTGGGGGTCATGTTGGTACCGGCATAGTTGGCCATCTCGACCCCGACCATGCCCATCATCGAGCCGATATTGATCACCGAGCCGGATTTCTGCGCCCGCATCGTGGTGCCGAAGAGGTGCGTGATCTTGAACAGCGCCGAGGCATTGACCCTCAGGCTCTTGTCGAAGGCATCGAGATCGTTGCCCCAGCCATCGAGCGCCGAACGGGTGACGGCGTTGTTGACCAGCACGTCGCAGCGGCCGGCCCGAGCGATCACCGTCCGGTGCAGGTCCTCGATCGAGGCGTCGAGCGACAGGTCGAGCGGCAGCGCCGTGACGTCGAAGCCGCGCCCCCGCTCCTCCGCTGCCACTGCCTCGAGCTTGGCAACATCGCGCGCCGCAATGAAGGTCCTGGCGCCCGCCTCGGCCAGCGCCGCGACGATCTGCCGGCCATAGAGCCCGGCCCCGCCGGTGACCACGGCGACCTTGCCGGTGAGCGAAAAACTCTCGAGAACGCCCATTACAGCTGCTCCAGTTCGCTGAGAAACACCTTGCGCCCGCCCTGCTCGCGGCTCTCGATGCCGGCGATGACGAGCTGCATCAGCTCGCGCGTCTCTGCCCAGGGTACGGGCGGCACGCCGGTGCGCAGATAGTCGACGAAGCCGACCAGTTGCGTCTTGAACGCGTGATAGGTGTCGCCGAACTTGAGCTGCAGGCCGGCGGATGTCCCCGCCAGCGTCAGCATGCCGAAGGCGCCGTACATGTCCCTCGTCACCTGGATGACGACATCGATGCCGTCGCGGTGCCGGAGATGGACGACGTTGCTCTCCGCATCGCCGACATTCTGCACCGAGACATAGCCCGGCCCGGTGATCGGATAGACCGATTCCAGCGCATGGATGCCGTAGGCCTCCCACGACTTGGCCATGGAGACCCCGACATGCCGGAGCTGGCCGAGCGCGTGGGTAGCCTTGTGGTAGGGCACGTATTCCTTGGCGAAGCGCATCGCCGAGGAACTGATCAGCGGCTTGCCCTCGCCCACCCACCTGTCGAACGTCGCGAGGTCGGCCCGGTTGTCGCAGAGCGGCTTGTCGATGAACACCGGGATGCCCGCCTCGATGAACGGCCGGGCCCGCTCGACGTGCTCGAACCCCTTGTCGGTCGCCACCAGCACCGCATCGACCTCGCCGATGACGTCCTCGGCCCGTTTGGCCACGTTGGGGATCAGCGCCACCTTGGCCACGGACACCGCGTCGGCCGGATCGTCGGTCCACACATGGGTGACCTTGGCCCCCGGAATGCCGAGCGTCCCGGGCGGCTGCTTGACGATGTAGTCGCGGATGCCGGGATAGGGGCAGGCATTCAGCGCCTCGCGGTCGTAGCCGCCGTTGAAGATGATGCTCCACGAATAGGGATGGCCGTTGCCCTCGACCATGCCGAGCATGGCGAGGCGCAGGTCCGGCTTGGTCAGCGGAAAGCTCGGTGTCATCGAAAGGTCCTTACCAGGCGGTCCAGCCGCCATCGACGGTGAGCACATGGCCGGTCACGTAGCTCGAGGCCGGCGACAAGAGGAATGCCGTCGGACCGGCGGTCTCGTGCTGCGCCCCGATCCGCCCCAGCATGGTGGCGCGCTCGAGGTTGCCGATGAATTCGGGATTGGCCGCGACGGTCGCCGGATGCGGGAACGGCCCGGGGACGATGGCATTCACGCGGATGCCGCTGCGGCCATAGTGCGCCGCGAGATACTTCACCATCTGCACGATGCCGGCCTTGCCCGCGCCGTACTCGATGGGGTTGGGCGGCATCGGCGGCGGATAGTTGGCCATCACCGGCGCCACCACCCCGTACATGGATGAGTAGAGCACGATACTGCCGCCCTGCCCCATGTGACGCGCCGCTTCGCGCGCCAGCAGGAACGTCCCGGTGAGGTTGATGCGGTTGGCGCGGTCGAAATCCTCCGCCGTCAGGTCGTCGAGTCGCTTGCCGGAGGCGCCGGAGGTCGACATGACGACCCCGCCGAGGTTGCCACGGGCCGCCGCCTGCCGGACCACCGCCAGGATCGAGGCCTCGTCGGCGATGTCGATCGATAGGCCCGAAACCTTGCCGGTGCCCCCGACCGCCTCGATCGCCGCGACCGCCACCTCGGTCTTTTCGGCGCTGATGTCGGCGATGACGACGTCGCCGCCCAGTCGCGCGATCAGTTCGCCCGTGGGCGTGCCGAGGTAGCCGGCACCTCCGACCACGAGAAACGCCCTGCCGCTGAGGTCGAAGGCCGGAATGCTGGTCATCAGAGGCTCACGATCCGCTTTTCCAGCCAGGACTGCTTGGCCGCCAGCGCCACCCTGAGGTTGTCGCGCGCCTCGTCGAGCGTCGCCAGCCAGCACGGCTTGCCCTCGAGGGCGTCGAGCATGGCATTGGCCTGCAGCCTGAAGCGCGCCTGGTGTGCCTCGACCGGCACCAGCCCGTCCATGTAGTCGCGCTGTTCCTTCCATTGCCCGCTGTCGTCGTCGGCGAATTTCAGCGTGGAGTGGTCGACCATCAGGTTCCCCCTGGTGCCGATGAACTCGAACTGCGCCACGTTGCGCTTCTGGAACTGGTTCATCTCAACGTTGGCCATGGCGCCGCTCTCGAAGAGGATCGAAACCAGGCAGGTATCCTCCGTATCGGTGCCTTCGAGCACAAGCCGGTCGAACATGCAGGTGACGTGCGTCGGCTTGCCCATCAGCCAGATCAGCATGTCGAACAGGTGACTGGCGCCGTCGAGGATGGCGCCACCCCCCATCTCCGGCCGGGCGTAGTAGGTGCGCTGGAAGTCCGGGCGGTATTTCGGAAACTCCTGCGAGGAGTTGAGGTAGGCAAGCCGCAAGGTCCCGATCTTGCCGGCGAGGATCTGTTGGCGCAGCGCGATCACCTCCTCGGCGACCCGGCGCACATAGCCGACCCGTGCGACGATCCCCCTGCCCGCAACAAGTTCAAGGGCGGCGTCGACGCCCTCCATGGTCACCGCCAGCGGCTTTTCGACCATGAAGGCGAGTCCGGCCTCGGCGCAGGCCCGCATCAGGGCGACATGGTGGTTCGCCGGCGCGCAGATCACCGCCAGGTCGAAGCTCGAGAGATCCGCATCGGCGATGTTGTCATAGGCCTCGGTGAGGCCGAACATCGCCATCGCCTCGGCCTTGCGGCCGGGGTCAGGCTCGACGATCGCCAGGCTCGCCCGCCCGGTCTGGCCATAGCCTTTCAGATGACGGCGACCGATGCCGCCGCTGCCGACAATGAGGACTCTCTTCACCCGCCAGGCCCCTGCAATCCAGACAACCGGACCGCGAGAAGCGGCCCCGATACGACGTCCTCAGACTAGTATGTTGTCATGTTAATGGTATATTTGATGCTGTCAATCGCGTGGCGCACCGTCGGGGCGACCCCGACAAGGTTGCCGGGAACGACAGGCAGTGCGAAGCTGCCGCCACCGGGAACCCGTGCTGCGGAGCGACGACGGTGAAACTCAGTACCGTCCTGGTTTCGAGCGACGCGAACCCGCTCTACATCGATTTCTTTCCGCTCGTGCACGCCGTCTGGGCGAGGCTGGTCGGCGTCCGCTGCGTTCTCGCGCTCGTCGCGGACGAGGTTCCCTACGCGCTCGCCGGGATGCACGAAGACATCCTGCACTTTGCCCCCATCGAAGGCGTGAGCGACGGGCTGCAGTCTCAGTGCATCCGCCTTCTGGCTCCGCAACTCATGGGTGGATCGGACGCAGTCCTGATCTCGGACATCGACATGCTGCCGATGAATCGTCGCTACTTCGTCGATAGCGTGGTTGGGGTGCCCGACACGTCATTTGTCGTCTATCGGTCGAATGCCCTCGCGGATCACCCTGATCAGGTCGCCATGTGCTACAACGCCGCGGCGCCGGCGACCTGGGCGAAGCTCGTCGGCCATCGCGTCGCGACCATCGCGGAGGCCCGGGACGTCGTGAAGCAGTGGGCGGCCGGGGTGGACTATGACGGCACCTCCGCGCGCCCGGGCTGGGCCACGGATCAGGTGCTTCTCCGCCGGTTTGTCGACAGCGCCGGCGGCGACCTGGATGTGGTGAAGCTGACGGACCGGCAGATCGGCTTCAGGCGACTGGACCGCAGCGGCATGCGCAACAGGGCGAATGCCCTGCAGATGGCACTGGCCCGGCGACACGAGTACAGCGACTATCACATGCTGCGGCCCATGACGGTTCACGCGGGTGCCAACCACGAGATCGCCAAGACCGTGCTCGAGGGCCGCCCTCGGCCCGCCGATCCGGTCCGCACATTGCTTGTCAGTTCCTTGGCAGGAAGGGTCTACGCCGGCCTGAACCGTCGCCTGCCCGGCCTGTTTCCGTAGCGGCCGGCATGCGCGCTTCCCGTCAGCGAGCGGGCGGAAGCGCACCTCCAGCTTGACTCCTGCAGATGGTATGTTGTCATGCCAATCGCATATTTGGGTAGCCAATCGCGAGGAGAGACAAGGTGACGCGGAAGCCAAGGGTCCTCATCACCGGCGCCAGCGGCCTGATCGGCCGCCTGGTCGTGCGCGATCTCTCCGACCGCTATGCCTTCAGCGGTCTCAGCCGCCGACCGGTGGAGGGCATTCCCCACACCATCGCCGACATCACCGACCTCAACGCGGTGCGGCAGGCCTCCGCCGGCATGGACATGGTGCTGCACCTCGCGGCCGAGACCGAAGACTACGATGACTGGGACAAGGTGCGGCGCGTCACCATGGGCGGCACCCTGAACATGTACCGCGCCGCGCAGGAGGCCGGCGTCAAACGCGTCGTCTTCGCCAGCGCCGGCAGCACGATGATCGGCTACGAGTGGTACGAGGGCTCGCCCTACGGCCGGCTCGCGGCCGGCACGCTCGATCGCCTGCCGGAAGGCGAGCGCATGCTGCTCCACACCGATCCGCCGCGGCCCGATACCTTCTACAGCGTCGGCAAGCTGTTCGGCGAGCACACCGGCCGGCTGTTCTCCGATCGGTACGGCATGTCGGTGCTGGTCATCCGCGTCGGCGCCGTGCTGCCCGACGACAAGCCGTCGCTGGTGCGCGAACTGCCCGGCTATCTGTCGCACCGGGACCTTGTCAGCATGATCGACAAATGCCTCTCGGCTCCGCCGGACCTGAAGTTCGACATCTTCCACGCCATTTCCGAGAACGCGCGGCGCTGGCGTGATACCGACCACGCCAAGCGGGTGCTGGGCTGGACCCCGGTGGATTCGTCCGACGTCTTCGACGCGGCCACCCTCGCCTAGAGAGCGAGGCGGAAGCCCTTGATGATGTACTGGTGGTTCTCGAAGCTCCAGCAATAGGCGAGCAGGTCGCCGCCCTGGAGCCGCAGCAACGACGGCTGGCCGAACTTGAGGTCGCCGAACTGCTGCTTCATGTCGACGGTCGTGCTCGCCATGGCGGGATCGGCGAAGAGCTCCAGTTCGTCCTCGATCAAGAACCCGTCGCCCGCGACGTTCACTCGCCGCACCACCAGTCCGGCCGGTTCCTCGCGATGCGTGTGAATGGTCAGCAGCGTCTCGCCCTCAATGTGGATGAGGCTCGACGACTGCCCCCTGACGCCGGTGTCCACCGCCGCCCCGAAACTCTGCCCGCCATCGCTGGAAAAGGCGATGTGGTTGTCGAGATTGACCTCTCGCGTGTGGTCATACGCCCACCACAGCGCGGCCACCCTGCCCTCGCCCCAGGCGACGAGCCGGCTTTCGAACGCATGTATGTCGGACCCGGGAGCCCGGTAGAACTCGCTCAGCTTGAACCAGCTTGCCCCGGCGTCGTCGCTCGCCACAACCCAGCCCGCGTGCCCGGTGCGCCGGAGGTGAAACGGCGATCCGGGCGCGATGATGCGGCCGGTCGGCAGTTGCGTGGCCGGACCCGACAGTTCGAGCGGTGCCCCGCCGATGTCGATCGGTTGCGTATCGGACCAGGTCTGCCCCATGTCTCGCGACAGGCTGAACTTGGGGACCAGGCGCGGCAATTCCTGCGTTACCGGATCGACGATCGGCTGCAGCGGGTCCGGGCGTTCGAACACATATCCGGTGGCGACCAGTGTGCCATTGCCGAGCAGCAGCGGCTTGAAGCTCTCCTGCTCGGGCGGCGTCGACTCGCGCGGATTGAGCC
>NZ_JAYRYM010000162.1:0-8707 GCF_041917035.1 Devosia sp.
TCCGTCGAGGGGAGGGTGCCCGCAGCGGTGTGTGGGGAGATGTTGCCACGAACGCGGAGCGGCACCTCCCCCTTGACGGGGGAGGATGGGAGGGGGTGGACCCCAGGCTCGAAATCGAAATGGTTCACAGCCGCACCACCCCGCCCGTCCTGACGCTCTCGTCCGCGGCAAGGCAGATGCGGAGCGACTGCACCGCGTCCTGCATGTGCCGAGTCAGGTCGATATCCTCGGTGATCGCGCGGTAGAGATAGTCCTGCTCGCGGGCACACAGCGCGTCGTGCCCCGGCTCGCCCTGCATCGAGATGTACTCGTCCGCCGAGGCGAATTTCCCGTCGGGCCCGAGGTCCGCGCGGTGCACCCGGATGCGGTCGGTGCGTGTGTGGGTGTCGAGGTCGTCCGAGCGGGCGCCCGGGTCCATCACGATCGACACCGAGCCGTTGGGCGTCATCACGTCCTTGACGAAGAATGCCGTCTCCGAGACCATCGGTCCCCACGCCGCCTCGTACCAGCCGACCGAACCGTCGGCGAACAGCACCTGCAGGGCGCCGTAATTGTACATGTCGGGCGCAATCTCCTCGGAGAGCCGCACCCCCATGCCGCGCACCTCGATCGGCCTGGCGTCGGTGATCTGGCACATCACGTCGACATAGTGCACGCCGCAGTCGACGATCGGCGAAGTGGTCTGCATCAGTGTCTTGTGCGTCTCCCAGGTCGGCCCGCTCGACTGCTGGTTGAGGTTCAGGCGGAAGGCATAGGGGCCTCCGAGCTTGCGCGCCTCCTCGATGAACCGCACCCAGCTCGGGTGATGCCTCAGGATGTAGCCGACCACCAGCTTTCGCCCGTTCGCCTTCGCCGCCGCGACCACCCGCTCGGCGTCGGCGACGGTCGTCGCCAGCGGCTTTTCGATGAACACATGCGCGCCCTGCTCGAGCGCCATCACCGCGTAGTCGGCATGGCTGTCCGAGTAGGTGTTGATCGAGACCACGTCCGGCCGCAGGTCGCGCAGCGCCGCCTCGAAGTCCGGCCGGATCGCATGGCCGGAAAGCTCAGCATGCAGCCGCGGCGCCGACCGGTTGACCAGCCCGACGATCTCGAACCCCGGATGCCGGTGATAGGCGAGCGCATGGCTCCGCCCCATATTGCCCAGGCCGGCGACCAGCACGCGCAAACTCATGAAACCACTCCAGCGTAACGATGGGGCACCGCCATCCGCCCCCGCGCAGCGGGGGAGGGGGACCAGCCGGAGGCTGGTGGAGGGGGCCGCCGCAAACGCAAACGCCTCACTTCACCGCCCCCGAGGTGATGCCGCGGATCAGCTGCCGCGAGAAGATCAGGTACAGCACCAGCACCGGCAGGATGGCGAGCGCCAGCGCCGAGAGCACGCCGTTCCAGTCGGTCTGGAACTGCCCGATGAACATCTGGGCGCCGAGCGTCACCGTCTTGGTCGCCTCGGACGGCGCGAGGATCAGCGGGAACCACAGGTCGTTCCAGATCGGGATCATGGTGAACACCGCGACGGTCGCCATGGCCGGCCGCACCAGCGGCAGCACCAGGCGGAAGAAGATGCGGTACTCGTTCATGCCGTCGATGCGACCGGCATTCTTCAGGTCGTCGGACACCGTCCGCATGAATTCGGACAGAATGAAGATCGAAAGGGGCAGCCCCTGCGCGGTGTAGACCAGGATCAGCGCCCACAGCGTATTGACGAGCCCGCTGGCCACCATCAGCTGCAGGATGGCAACCGTCCCCAGCCGGATCGGGATCATGATCCCAAGCGCCAGGTAAAGCCCGGTCAGCGAGTTGCCGCGGAAACGGTACTCGCTCAGCGCGAACGCTGCCATGGCGCCGAACAGCAGCACGAAGAACAGCGCCGCCACGGTGACCACCAGGCTGTTCTGGAAATAGAGCAGGAAGTCGCCGCGCTTGAACACCGTCTCATAGCCCACCAGCGAGAACGCATCGCCGAATGGCAGGCCCAGCGGCGAGCCGAAGATCGCCTTCCGCGACTTGAAAGAGTTGATGACGACGACGAACACCGGAAACAGCGCGATGACGGTATAGGCGATCAGCACCGCATGCGCCGCCATGGCCCGCCCGGGCGAGTAGGTGGCCTTGCTCACTGGGCTCTCCCCGCGCTCGGTGTCACCCCGGCGCAGGCCGGGGCCCATCCTGAGACGTTGCCTCGCATACCGCTGGTTCGGACGGACCTCGGGATGGATCCCGGTCTGCGCCGGGATGACATCGGATCGGCGACAGCAATGGTGCTCACCTCCATCCCCATCACATCTGGTACCTTCTCAGCCGCGTCTGTATGCCGAACAGGTAGACGCACACCCCCGCGAGGATGATCAGGAACATCACCGCCGCGATGGTCGAGCCCAGGGCCCGGTCCCCAAGCTGCAGCTGGTAGCCGAAGAAGGTGCGATAGAGCAGGGTACCGAGCAGGTCGGTCGAGAAATTGGGCCCGGCCTGCGCCCCCTGCGCTGCATAAACCAGATCGAAAGCGTTGAAATTGCCGACGAATGTCAGGATCGACACGATTCCGATGGCCGGCAGCACCAGCGGCAGCTGGATCTTCCAGAACTGGCTCCAGCCGGTGATGCCGTCGCATTCTGCCGCCTCCAGCACCTCGTCGGGGATCGACAGCAGCGCCGCGTAGATCAGCATCATCGGGATGCCGATGAACTGCCAGTTGCTGATCAGCGCCAGCGTCGTCAGCGCATATTCCTCCTTGCCCAGCCAGGGTTGAAAAAGAAAGCCCAGCCCGATGGATTTCAGCATCCCCGAAGTCACGCCCCAGGTCGGCGACAGGATCAGCTTCCAGACGAAGCCGACGATGACGAAGCTCAGGATCGTCGGAATGAAGAACACCGTGCGGTAGAAGCCGCGCAGCCTGAGCCGGGGGTTCGACAGCAGCGCCGCGAGCAGGATGCCGATCGGGTTCTGCACCAGCATGTGGATGATGAAGAACCAGACGTTGTTCCTCAGCGCGTTCCAGAAGCTCGCCGACAGGCGCGGGTCGCCGAACAACTGCTCGAAATTGCCCAGCCCGACGAACTCCCATTTCTGCGAGAAGAACGCCTGGTAGAGCGTCGAGAGCAGCGGAAAGATCATCACCGCGGTGTAGACCGCCGTCGCCGGCGCGAGGAACACCAGGATGTGCCAGCGGAACGGCTTCCTGACCGGCGCGATGTCGTCACTTGCCATGCTGCCCCCCGGCTTGCTTCAACCAACCTGCCGACACCGAGCTTCGCTCTGGAGGCGCCCCCCACTCGGTGTCATCCCCGCGAAAGCGGGGACCTCCGTTGATCACTTGCGACACCCGAAACGGAGCTTCCCGCTTTCGCGGGAATGACACTGTGGGCGATTGCCATCCACCGCGACAAGCCCCAGAGAACCGAGCCGCCCGTGGGCGGCCCGGTAACTCACGCCAGCCTTACATCCCGGCGGGCTTGTACCAGCTCTCGAGCCCGGCCTGCAGCCGAGCACCCGCCGCCTCCGGCGTCTCGGCGCCCTTGATCACCTGCACCGAAGCGTTCCAGGTCTCGTTCTCGAGGTTGGGCGTGCCGCGCGAGAGGATCGCGTAGGTCGAGCGGATCGAAGACTCGCACTTGTCACGCCAGGAGACGAACTCCTGGGCGATCGGATCCTCCAGCGTCACCGCCGCGTTCGACAGCGGGAAGAATCCCGGCAGGGCATTGGCGAAGATCGTGCCGAATTCGGCCGACGCCACCCAGCTGAGGAACGTCCTGGCGGCATCCGGGTTGGCCGACTTGGCGTTCATGCCGATGCCGATATCGGTGTGGTCCGAGATATAGCAGGTGTCGCCGGCATTCTGCACCGGCGGCGGGAACACGCCCATCGGGAACGTCGCGTTGGCTTCGAAGCCGGCGATCTCCCACGAGCCGGTCGGGTAGATCGCGGCCCGGCCCAGGGTGAACAGGTTCTGGGAGTCCGAGTAGGTCTGCGCCTCGAAGCCGTCGCCCAGGTAGTCCTTCCACCTCGCCAGCTGGCGATACGGCGCCACCCAGCCCTCGTCGGTCAGCTTCTGCGTGCCGGCGATCAGCGCCAGGCGACCTTCCTCGCCCTTCCAGTAGTTCGGCCCGATGTTGTTGTAGCCCATCGTGGCCGCTTCCCACTGGTCGTTGGTGCCCATGGCAAGCGGAATGTAGGTGCCGTCGGCCTTGAACTTGTCGAGTACGGCGAAGAACTCGTCGACCGTCGCCGGCACTGTGACACCGACCTTGTCGAAGGCCTCCTTGTTGTAGAAGAAGCCGTGGATCACCGCGCCCATCGGCACGCAGAAGGTCGTCGCCTGGTCGTCGGTCGACCATGCGGCCTTGGCCACCGGCGAGAAGCCATCCATGCCGGGCAGGTCGTTCAGCGAGGCAAGGTGCCCCTTGTTGTAGAGCTCGAGCGAGGCGTCGAACGGCCGGCAGGTGATGATGTCGCCGGCCGAACCACCTTCGAGCTTGGCATTGAGCGCCGCGTTGTACTCGGTCGGAGCGGTGGGCGAGAACACCACCTTGATCCCCGGATTGGCGGCCTCGAAGGCCGGGATGATCTTGTCCTGCCACACGGTCAGGTCGTCCGTGCGCCAGCTCTCGATGGTAATCGTCGCGTCCTGTGCGACGGCGGGTGCGGCGAGCATGATCGCCGTCGAGGCCAGCAGCACTTGCTTGGTCAGTTTCATCGTTTCGTCCTCTCCTGTTCGCCCCTGGCCACCTGGCCGGGGACGGCTAACCCCTAGGCCTGCGGATCGGTGCTCGCTCTGGCGAGCGCCTGGCGCAGGTTGCCGCGGCTCTGGCCCAGCAGGGCCCCGGCTTCGGCGAGGCTCCTGACCCCCGCCGCGATCAGGGCGGCGGGCTTTACCTCGCCGCCCGATACCTCGAGGGCGCGGACGGCGGTGCCGTCGTCCACCCCGGTGATCTTCGAGACAATGCGGGCCGCCCGTCCCCTGAGCTTGGCATTATCGGCCTTCACGTTGACCATGAGCCCGTCATAGACATGTCCGAGGTGCACGCCCATCAGCGTCGACAGCATGTTCAGCGCTGCCTTCTGCGCGGTTCCGGCACCCATCCGGGTCGAGCCCGCGATCACCTCCGGACCGGTCGCGAGCAATACCGCGACCTCGGCACTTTCGAGCAGCGCCGAGTTCGGGTTGCCCGCGATGCCGATCGTTGCGGCGCCGGCGCGCCGCGCCGCCCGCAGTCCGGCCACTGTGTACGGCGTGCTGCCGCTCGCCGAGGTGGCGATGATGCAGTCGGCCGGTCCGACCATTGCGGCGGCCAGATCGGTCTCCGCCGCGTCCGCGCGATCCTCCCGGCTGCCGTCGAGCCGCTCGGCGATCCCCTTGCCATCGGCGAGGATCGTTACGATCCGCTCGTGCGCAATGCCATAGGTCTGCGGAATTTCGAGCGCATCGGCGAGCGACATCAGGGCGGGGCTGCCCGCCGCAACGTAGATCAGCCGGCCGCCGCCGCGCAGTCGCTCGGCGGCGAGGCGGGCGCCGCGGCAGAGGTCAGGGATGGCGACCGCGACGGCCTCGAGCGCGCGGCGCTGCCCGTCGAGCAATGCGGCGAGCACCACCTCGTCCGGCCAGGTGTCGAGCCCGTCGTAGCGCGCGTCGGCCGCTTCGGTGGCGGGCGGAATCGTCATCCGGGCCTCCGCGGCGTCCGGTCCGGGCGAAGGCAGTCCGCCGGCAGGGCGGCAGTGCGGCGGCGACGTCCACCGGCGCATTCCCTCGAGACCCGAACCGTCGTAACTAATGCCATGCGCGACCTCCTCCTGTCATAATGCCAAAAACATACCACTTGTCCAGCCAATGTTAACGGAAATCCCCGTGCGGCAACATCGCCGGTGCCTGGTGAGGTGACGGAAGCGTCAAGCCTCAAAGGAAGTTGCAGCTTCCGACGCTGACCGGTTTTTTCGCTTGGTCAATGGTCTTTTATTGGTATTATGGCGGTAGGCGCTTCGCACCGCTGGAATCGCCGGCCGGATTGGCTGGCTTCGCTTATGCTTGAAGGTATTGCATGTCCGACGCTTACCAGGCGCTGTTCGGTTCTGGCCCGGTCACTCTGCCGCAAGGGGGGCCGCTCTATCTGCAGCTGAAGCGCTGGATCGAGGACGCTGTCGCGCGGGGTCTGATCCAGCCGGGAGACGCGCTGCCGTCGGAGCGCGATCTGGCGACGCGCGTCGATGTTTCGCGTGTCACCGTGCGCAAGGCGGTGCAGCAGCTGGTGCGCGACGGCATCCTCGTGCAGCGGCACGGCTCGGGCACCTTCGTGGCTCCCCAGCCGCATCGCGTCGAGCAATCCCTGAGCCAGCTGACCTCGTTCGCCGAAGACATGGCGCGCCGCGGCATGGCCGTTCAGTCCGTCTTCCTCGATCGCGGCATCTATGTCCCGTCCCCGGAGGAAACCATGGTGCTGGGGCTGTCTCCCGGCGAGCGCGTCAGCCGCATCGCCCGGTTGCGCATTTCGGGGGACACGCCTCTGGCGATCGAGCGCGCCGCGCTGTCGACCAGCGTGCTGCCCGATCCGGGGGCGGTCCAGACCTCGCTCTATGCCGAGCTCGAAAAGACCGGCAACCGCCCGGTTCGCGCCATCCAGCGCATCCGCGCCGCCAACCTGGCGGAGGCGGACGCCGCGCTGCTCGAAATCCCGGCCGGGGCCGCCGCGCTGCACATCGAGCGCATCGCCTATCTCGCCTCCGGCAAGGTGGTCGAGTTCACCCGCTCCGTCTACCGGGGCGATACCTATGACTTCGTTGCCGAGCTCCGCGTCGGAGAAAGCGCCCGCAAGTGACAGCACCCACCCACATGCGCCTCGAGATCGAGGAGATTCCCGCGGCCGTGACTCGCCTGCTGTCACAGGGGCATCCGGATTTCGTCGCCGGTGGCGCCGCGCTGCGGGCGGCCGATCCCGCCGCCATCGTCACCATCGCGCGCGGTTCCTCCGATCATGCCGCGAGCTTCCTCAAGTACGCCGTCGAACTGCTGGCCGGCATTCCGGTGGCCTCGGTCGGGCCATCGATCGTCTCGATCTACGGTCGCGAGCTGAAGCTCGCCCGCACTGCCGCGATCGCCGTCTCGCAATCGGGCAGGAGCCCCGACATCGTCGCCATGGCGCAGTCGGCCCGCCGCAGCGGCGCGCTGACGTTTGCCCTGACCAACACGCCGGACTCGCCGCTGGCTGCGGCGGCCGATCGCGCCATCGCGCTGCGTTCAGGGGAAGAGAAGTCCGTCGCCGCGACCAAGACCTTCGTTGCCTCGATCGTCGCCGGCCTGGCGCTGATCGGCCACTGGCTCGAGGACGAGGCCCTGCTTGCCGCCCTCGACTCGCTGCCGGAGCTGCTCCAGCAGGCCATCGCCTGCGACTGGCGGCCCCTCATGGGCGCGCTCGATCAGCATCAGTCGCTCTACGTGCTCGGCCGCGGTCCGGCTCTCGCCATCGCCAACGAGGCGGCCCTCAAGTTCAAGGAGACCTGCGGGCTGCACGCCGAGGCTTACAGCGCTGCCGAGGTGCTGCACGGACCGGCGCGCATCGTCGAGCGCCATTTTCCGGTTCTGGCGCTCGCCGCCCGCGACGCCGCCGAGGCCTCGGTCGCCGAGGTCGCCGAGCGTCTTGCGGGGCAGGGCGCCCGCGTCTTCGTCACCTCGGTCAATGTCCGCTCGGCCGAGCGGCTGCCCTTTGCGGCCTCCGGCCACCCGATCACCGACGCCCTGGCGCTGATCGTCAGCTTCTACGGGCTCGTCGAGGCGCTGAGCCGTCGCCGTGGTTTCGACCCCGATCGCCCGCCCCATTTGAAGAAAGTGACGGAGACCACGTGATGGCTGAGAGGATCGCCCTCACCGGCGCCCGCATCTTCGATGGCGAGTCCTGGCACGATCGCTCCGCCCTCGTGATCAATGACGGGGTGGTCGAGGGCATTGTCGCCGCCGACTCCCCCATCGGTGCCGAGCGCGTTCCGGCCGAAGCCGACTATCTGGTGCCCGGCTTCGTCGACCTGCAGGTCAATGGCGGCGGCGGCGCGCTGTTCAACGAGACGCCGACGCTCGAGGCGATCCGTACCATCTGCCGCGCCTTCACCCGCTTCGGCACCACCGCCTGCCTGCCGACGCTGATCACCGACACCGTGCCGGTCGACGAAGACGCCATCGCTGCCGGCATCTCGGCCGCGCAGGCCGCCGTGCCCGGCTTCCTCGGTCTCCACCTCGAAGGCCCGCACCTGTCGGCGGCCCGCAAGGGCGCCCATGACGCCGCATTGATTCGCCCGATGCAGGAAGCGGATCTGCAGCGGCTCCTCGCGGCGCGCGCGAAGCTCCCGAATCTGATTGTCACCGTCGCCGCCGAAACCGTTGCGCCGGAACAGATTTCCCGCCTCGCCGCGGCCGGCATCGTGGTCAGCATCGGGCACTCCGAGAGCACCTATGCCCAGGTGCGGGCCGCGGTCGAAGCCGGCGCCGGCATGGTCACCCACCTGTTCAACGCCCAGAGCCAGCTCGGCAATCGCGAGCCCGGCGTCGTCGGCGCCGCGCTCGATCTCGGCGCCATCGATGCCGGCCTCATTGCCGACGGCATCCATGTCCACGCGGCGACCATCGGCGTGGCGCTCCGCGCCAAGCGCGGCCCCGGGCAGGTCTACCTCGTCACCGACGCCATGTCGCCCACCGGCACCGACTGGACCGAGTTCGAGCTCACCGGCC